>JAHEKS010000090.1 GCA_024638215.1 Acidobacteriota bacterium
CTGGCGGGCGAGCCCTTCCAAGAGCCGGTGTTTCTGCGCGCCCGGCTCGCCCAGCCGTTCCGGCAAAGGCACCGGCTGACGGCGTTCATGCCGGCGCGCGTGGAAATGCAAGAGGGCGTCGCGTCCGTCAGTCTGGTGGGCTGGCAAGGCTCGGGAGACCTGGTGGGAGTTGCGGCGGCGAATTGCTTTTTGGTTGTTCATCCTGAGCAGACGGAAATCGCTGCTGGGGATTGGGTGGACGTCCTGCCGAAAGGGCAGTGACGAGTGACAAGTGACGCGTGACGAGCAAGAGAACGAAGGAAGCGAGCCCCGGCGGATGTGACGGCGCAGGATGCGGGCTGAGCGATTATTGTGAGCAAGAAACTGAGTCACTACGATAAATCGGGCCGGGTGCGGATGGTGGACGTTTCCGAAAAACCCGCGACCGACCGGCGCGCGGTGGCCGAGGTGCTGGTGAGGATGAGCCCACGCACGCTGCGCGCGATTCGCAGGAATCCCAAGGGCGACCCGCTTGAGATCGCCCGCGTGGCGGGGATAGCCGCCGCCAAGCGCACCGCCGAGCTGATTCCGCTTTGTCACCCGCTGCTTTTGACTCATATTGATGTCCGCGCCCGGATGTGCAAGAATGGCATATTGATTACTTCGGCGATTCGCACGACGGGCGCGACCGGCGTCGAAATGGAAGCCATGACAGCGGCAGCGGTGGCGGCCCTGACTGTTTACGATATGTGCAAGGCGGTGGATCGCGGGATCAACATCACGAGCCTGCGCTTGCTGGAAAAGAGCGGCGGCAAGAGCGGCCTGTTTCGCGCGCGGCGCGCGCCAACCCGAGCCTGAGATTTTCTAAAGGTTGAACATGCCGGCAAGCTTGAAAATCCTGGTGGTGGATGACAACCCGACCATCCTGAAGCTCATCTGCCGCAGTCTGGAAAAACACGGCGAACTGATCACGGCCACCGACGGCGCCGACGCCTTGATGAAGGCCATCGAGGTGAAGCCCAACCTGATTATTTCCGATTACTCGATGCCGGTGATGAACGGCCGCGCGCTGTTTGAAAAGCTCCGCGGGCGCCCGGAAACCAAGGATATTCCCTTCGTCTTTCTCGCTTCGCAAAAGGAAATTGACGAGCACCTCCGCATGGTGGTGGACGGCGTGGAAGATTATTTCGTCAAGCCGTTCTTCGTGCGCGACCTCCAGCGCCAGGCGCTGCGCATCACCTCGCGCATGCACCAGCAGGAGATGGAGAAACGCGGCGGCGCGGTTTCGGGCCGCCTCAGCGAGATGGGCCTGCTCGACTGGATGACCTCGCTCGAGCAGGGCCGCAAGACCTGCGCGCTGGTGCTCAGCTCGGGCAACGACAAGTGCACGCTCTATTTCACCGAAGGCCAGGTCAGCCACGCTACCTACGGCGACAAGGTGGGTGACGAGGCCGTCTTCAAGGTTCTGTGCTGGACGGAGGGCGATTGGGAGCTCGACTTCGCCAAGACTTCCTCCGAGCGCACCACCACCATGTCCACGCAGGGCCTGATGATGGAAGGCCTGCGCCTGCTCGACGAAGCCAACCGCGACGCCGGATAGTCTGCGGCGGGTAAGCCGGCAACCGGACAGTCGCAATCCCGCCCGATGGGTCCTGCCATGCCCCACACACACCGAGTCAAAATCCTCGTTCTCAGCGACGCGGCTTCGCGCGGTGAGCGCGAAGACCGCACCGGCCCCGGCCTCCGCCAACTTCTGGAAGGCGAAGGTTGGCATGTCGTAGCCTGCGAGATTCTTCCCGATGAGGCGGCCGAAATCTGCCGCCGGCTGGAAGCCTGGACCGACGCCGGCGAATGCGACGTCATCTTCACGGCGGGAGGCACGGGCGTGGGCCCGCGCGACGTGACGCCGGAAGCCACCCGCGCCGTTTGCGAAAAGGAAGTCCCGGGCCTTGCGGAAGTGATGCGCTCCGAAGGCTTGAAGAAGACGCGCCTGGCGGCCCTTTCACGCGGCACCGTGGGCGTGCGCAAGGGCAAGCTGATTGTCAATCTGCCGGGTAGCGTACGCGGCGCGCGCGAGTCCGTGATGGCCATCCTTGACCTGCTGCCCCACGCCGTGGATCTGGTGCAGGGACGCACCGAGCATCCTGGGTCGGCGTTCGACAGTTAAGAGTTAACAGTCGACGGTCAACAGTCGACAGTGCAAACCCCGGCTGGACGCCGAAGAGCCCTTAAACACCGTCATTCCGAGCGAAGCGAGGAATCGGCTTCTCGGTTTCCGAAGTCTTTCGAGATTCCTCGTCGCCCGTCAATTGACGGACTCCTCGGAACGACGTACCCGGGGCTTTTCAGGTGTTCCGGGGACCGACCTCTAACTTTCAACGCTTTACCAGCCCTTCTATGATAAACTCTCGCTTTCGGGAGGCTGAAAACCGGTGCTGAACCAGTACGGGCCGATTCTAATTTTCTTCGCCATTGCGGCGATATTTCCCATCGCCACGCTGGCGGTGGCCAAGTACGTCCGGCCGCGCCCCAAGCAGAGCGCCGAGAAGCTGATGCCCTACGAGTGCGGCATCACGCCGGAATCGGACGCGCGCGGCCGCTACACCGTCCGCTTTTACATCATCGCCATCCTCTTTGTGATCTTCGACGTCGAAACGATTTTTCTCTTTCCTTGGGCGGTGCAATTCCGCGTGCTGGGCTTGTTCGGTCTGGTGGAGATGCTGGTCTTCCTCGGCATATTGATCATCGGCTACATCTGGCTGTGGAAGCGCGGCGCGCTCGAGTGGATTTGAGCCACCGGCAGCATCGCCGGCCGCAATTCTCGCCAAATATTCATTTCCGCCATTCGTTCCTCGGACAAAGGCGCTCCCAGTTTCTTCTGATTTAGACGACGGGTCTTGTCAGGCCTTTTTCGCGGATGGTACGATGGCCGTTCTCCCCAATTCACGCTGAGGATGCTCATCATGGCCTATTACAAAGGTTTGAGTCTGGACGGAAAGAAAGCGCTGGTTTTCGGCGGAACGAGCGGGCTGGGAAAGTCCATTGCGCTGGCACTGGCGGAAGCGGGCGCGGACGTGGTGCCGGTCAGCCGCCGCGCCGAGGAGGTGGCGAAGACGGCGAGCGAGATTCGCATGCTGGGCAGGGCGACGCTGGAAATCACGGCCGACGTCACCAGGCGAGATGACGTTCAGCGCGCGGTGGACCGCATGGCCGCGGAGATGAAGCGTATTGACATCCTGGTGAACTCCGCCGGCACCACCAAGCGCGCGCCCTCGTTCGAATTCGTGGACGAGGACTGGGACCGCATCATCAACATCAACTTGAAAGGGACCTGGCTGGCGTGCCAGATCGTGGGGCGGGTGATGCGCGAGCAGCAATACGGCCGGATTATCAACATCGCCTCCATCGGCTCTTTCCTGAGCCTGCACGAGGCCGCGCCCTACTGCGCCAGCAAGGGCGGCGTGGCGCAACTGACCAAGTCCCTGGGCGCGGAATGGGCACCGTATAACATCGCCGTCAACGCCATCGCCCCGGGGGTCTTTGAGACTTCCCTCAACCGCAGCCTGATTCACGAGCCCAGCCGGAAGAATTCCATCCTGTCACACACGCCCATGAATCGCTTCGGCGACCTGGAGGAAATCAAGGGCGCGGCGATCTTCCTGGCCTCCGACGCTGCGCGCTTCGTCACCGCCACGGTCCTCTCCGTGGACGGTGGCTTCGTCGCGCAAGGCATCGGGCCGTAGAGGGCTATTTCCCTTAATAAAGCGTCCAATCGGTAGTGAGGCTGACCGAATTGCCGCGCAGCGGGCCCAAGACTTGCGCGGAGTTGTAGTGCGTGTAAGAGATTCCGAACGTCAGATGAGGGCTTACCTTCAGGCTGAGGGAAGGCCGGACAATCCCGGACCGCTTGAAAGGCCCCTGAACGAGCGTGGCGGGCGTATCTAATGGGTTTAAGAAGGGGCTCAGGAACGACGTGGCGAGCGAGTAGGACTGAGTCTGTTGGGCTCCCATTCCGCCGAAGATGTCGTACCCCACCGGACCAAAAAGCCTGCCGTAGATGCGGCCAGTGAGCTGGTGATTCTGATACAAGCGGGGGTTAAAGTACCCCAAAAACACCCCGCGGCGATTGCCTGCATAACTAAACGCGGTGCCCAAATAGCCAGCATCGAAGGAAAACCGGTCCCGCTTCACGAAGGTGTGTGTGAAAGTGACCGATCCACCTTTGCCCCAGTCCGCAACCCTCGAGGTCACGGTCACCGCCTGCCCCAGGGCACAAAGAGGCCAGGCGGTGGTGGCGATCAACGCGGGCTGGACGGTTGTCACGTTGTTGTTCTGGTCAACGATGGAAACCTGGGGGCAAGCTTGCGCCCCCGAAGAAGGTGCGTACTCGAGGGTGGACTGAGACGGTGGAGGAAAGTTGGACGTTCCGGATTGCGCAAAGAACAACGGGCCGGGCACGGGGACAGCCACTTGCTGCTGGCTTTGAACCGTCCCCTGACCGTCCAGGATAGTAGCGGTGAATTGCGCGGTCGCGTTGTTGAGCAGCGAGGGATCTATCGGAACAAATCCGGATTTTTGCACGCTCGAATCGGTAAACAAACGCGAATAGAAGAAATTGATGTGCAATTCCGTGCGCGTGGTAAAGAAGAAGTTCAGCGTGCCGTCAAATCTCGTTTGAGTCAGGTGCAGCCGCATGGCGCGCGGGGTGGGGTAGTAGACGGCCGGGCCGTGCATCCAATCCAGGTCAACACTGAACTTATTTGAAGGCGCCACGGTGAATCCGGCCAGCCCGACGGGTTTGGTTGCGACGTGAGGAGCGGCGCTCGGCGTAATCCCAAGGCCTTCCGTAACCGAGGGGCCGAACCGATCAACCAGATTGCTCAGGTCCCCTGTGGTGTCGGGCAAACGGTCGATCTCGCCGGGCCCGAAGCGCGCCACCCCCACGCCGCCACGGATGGTCAGAAATCGGGACGGATGCCAGGCATTGCGGAACACGAATGACCATGGGGCCACCGCGCCGCGGATGGAAGGAGTGGGGCTCTGCGTGGGGAGGGAGGTAAAGCTGAAGTAGGAATCTACTTTGGGGATGAGATGGAAACCGATCGTGGTTCCATAGGTTTGATATCGGGCATCCTCGTTGAGGGTTCCTACGGTGGTTTGGGGGAGTTCCGTTTGCACCACTGTGGGATTTACGACCGGGACCGGACCGCTCGGCGTGAAGGACAACGCCGGGGTCAGCCGTAAATAGGTGACTGGGATAGCCCCCAGCGACGCTGTTCCCGCCGGGCCGATCTCTCGCGCGTAACCCGTGACGGTGTGAATGGTCACCGCGGATTCCTGCCGCAGGCGCAGCCGCAGGGCCTCGACGTCGGGGTTGCCGGGATTGATTTGCGCGGCGCGGTTCAGATACTCCTTGCTTTGGTGACGGCGTCCGCGCGCGTGTTCGATATTGGCCAGCAGGAAAAGGGCGTCAAAGTCCTTCGGCCGCTGTTCGACCGCTTCCGTGGCCGCCGCCCGTGCGACCGGGATGTTACCCTGGTAATAATTGATTTGTGCCTTGCCCAGAAGGGCATCGGGGTCCTTGGGGTCCTGTTTGAGGATTTGATCGAAGTCCTGGAGCGACTCGGCCTGCCTCCCCTGGCTGAAGTCGAGCTGGGCGAGCGCCAGCCGAGCTTCGCGGTTGTTCGGGTCGGCGGAAACCACGGCAGCCAGGGCGTCGTGCGCGGCGGGATAATCCTTCAACTGAAGGTCCAGCCGCGCCACCTGCATTTTGTAGTCGATGTTGGTGGGTTCCTTGGCCAGCAACTGCTGGTAGATCGGCAGCGCGTCGGCAGGGCGGTTGGCCCAAACGTACACGTGCCCCAGGCCCTCCAGGGAGACGGTGTCGTCGGGATGATTCTTGACCACCGACTGATAAAGCGGCAGGGCTTTGTCGTATTGGCCGCTTTGCGCGAGCAGCCTGGCCAGCTCTTTTTGCGCGTCCCCGTCGTCGGGGTTTTTGTCGAGGACCTTTTCGTAGCCCTCGATGGCCCCCGGCACGTTGTTCGCCTGGGCCTGGGAATAGGCGAGTCCTTTCAGCGCCGTCATGTCGTCGGGGTAGCTGTCGAGGCGCTTTTGATAGAAAACCACAAAGTCCTTGGGCGGAGAGCCCGGCGCGGGACGCAGCGCCGCCCACCGCGCCGCTTCCTCGGCCTTGGCGAGATCATCCAGCGCCTGCTGGTTTTGCGGGTCGCCGGGCCGCTGGGCGGTGAGCTTTTCGAAAATTGCGCGCGCTTGGGCAAACTGTTCCGTCCAGTAGAGAACGTATGCCTTGCCCTGCAGCGCGTCGTAATTGTTGGGCTCAGCTTTCAACGCTTCGTCGTACCGGACCAGCGCTTCCTGATAGTCCCCCGAGGCCGCCAGGCACTGGGCCAGCCCCAGGCTTGCGTCGCGATTGTCGGGGTTGATCTGCAACAGGTTGCGAAAGGCTTGCGTGGCTTCGGGGATGCGCTTCTCACGGAAGAGCACTTGGGCAACGTCAAACAGCGCGTCCTCGGATTTCGGGTGCACCTCAAGATACTGTTTATAGAGCGTAATGGCTTCCGCGTACTGCTGGCAGATGACCAGAGACCTTGCCAGCGTGAGCTGCAAGGAGGGATTGTCCGGCGTGAGTTCCAGCGCCCGGCGCGCAAAGCCGATGCTCTCCGCGCAGCGCGCGGGGTCGGCGGTTAGAGCCACCAGGGCTTTCAGAGCTTCTAAATCTTTGGGGTTCTTTGCCAACCGGTCGCGGTAAATGGCTTCCAATTGGGGCAGGTCGCCCGATTTGCGCGCCTGGGCCAGCTTCTTCTGTTCGATGGCGGCTTGCGCCGCTTCCATCCCGCGCAACACATCATCGTCCTTCGGATGGCGGCGGTGGAGCTTGGCGAAGAGGAGCTCAGCCTGCTCCGGATGGCCCATCCACAAAAGGACGAACGCCTTTCCGGATAGCGCCTCCCCGTTGGAAGGGTTCAGCCGCAGGACGCGCTCATAGAGGTCCAAGCTGTCCTGGTACTGGCCCTGCCAGGACAAGATGCGTCCCTTGGCGATCAGGGCTGGCGAATAATTGGGATTCGACGAAAGGACTAGGCGAAGCTGTTCCTGAGCTTTGGCGTAGTCTTTCTGCTGCCCGTAAAGAACCGCGTAATGGGTTCTGGCCATCAGGTCGCCGGGATTGAGCTGCAAGTAAACGTCATAGGCGGATTCGGCTTCGGCAAAGTCGCCGGCATCGGTATAAGCGTCGGCAACTTTCTTCCAGGTCTCCGCGGGAGCGCCCGACCTTTCAGCCGCCTTTTTCAGAATGGCCGCTGCCACTGCCGGCCTTTTCAACGACAAGTAGCAGGTGGCGAGCTTATCGGCAACATCCTGATTGGTTGGATCGAGTTCATAGGCGCGTGCGTAGTATCGCGCCGCCTGGGCGTAGCCGTCGCGTCCCCGGGAGTAGTAACAGAAGGCGAGGTTGCGAAGTACGTCGGCGTTCTTGGAGAAGGCGGGAAGCGCCTGGAGGTAATACTTTCGCGCGCTGTCGTAATCGCCCTGGTCGAAAAAGGTGTGGGCTACCTGAAGGAGTTCGAGCGGCGTCATTTTGCCGCCGTGTTCCGGCGCATGGGTCTGGGCGGTCGCAATCGGGGCGAGCATCAGGGAGGCAGCCAGCAGCAGGGTGGAACCCCGCAGGATTGGCCTCCTTCGAGCCGCCTTTGGCGTCTCCCAAGGATCGATCGGTTTGATCATGGCGACCATCCCTTTCCTTTCCGCCGGGATTCCAGGCCGGGCTCGGTGCCGCGCCGCACCCGCCGCCCTTTTAATGCCCTTCCGCCTGCCTCAGATACCCTTTGACCTCTTCGTTCCCGGGATTCGACTGCAATACCTTCCGGAATGTCTCCGCAGCCGCGGAATTGTCTTGCAGGCGCAGGTACGCCAGTCCCATTCCGACCAGGGCGCTTTGTTCATCCGGGACTTGTTGCAGTACGGCCGTGAATTGCCGCTGCGCCATCACCGGCTGGCCGTCCCGGAGGTAGCAGTAACCCAGCCCATCGAGGTTTCTGGGGTTGCTGGGATCCACGGCGAGGCCCTGCTGGAAGTCCGCCTCAGCTTCGGAGATAAGCCCCAGCCGGTAATGCGACCACCCTCTCAGGTAGCAAACGTCAACGTCTTTGATTTTGAGGGGCTCCAAAGTCTCCAGGACGGCGGCGAAATCGCCGGCGTTGAACTGATCCTGGGCCTTCGCAATGCGGTTGACCGCGTCCCAATACTCCTGGCGGGAGCCTTCCGCCCTGAAATACCGGTCGGGAACCCCAGCCTTGACCAAAGCGTCTTTGACGTGAATGACGCGGTGTTTCCCCAAGTAGCAATGCACGTAGGCAGGCGCGTCCAGGTGTCGCAGGAACCGGACCGCCTTCTGCTGCTCCTCCAGATAATCGGGGAAGATCTTCTGGTCGAAAATGCTGGCCATGGGAAAGACTTTGACGGTCATTCCATATTTATCGGCAAGCTGCTGCTCTCGCTCGAGCAGAGATTTCTCATAGGGCAAGCGCGGATCCAGCAGGCTGACGATATATTTCACGCCGTTTTTCTTGAGCACCTTGAAGTCGGCTTCCTCCGGGTAGGGCCCGAAGCTGATCATGGTGATTCGCTCGGGAAGCGCCGCCTGGGCCCAGCGAACGAAGATGCTGCCGGGGTTCAACAGGATGAGGTAGGCCGCCGCTGCGCCTAGCGCGAGCACAAGCGCCAAAGCCGGCACCCAAATCCGCGGGCGCTTGAGCTTGGCCGGAACTAGTATCAAAGCTAGCAGCATCAATTATCTTCCGGAGCGAGCCCGGGGGCGCTTGCCGCCGCGTTCGCGGCTGGGGCGCTGAACAGTACTCGGAGTGGTTTGAGCGGGCGCGGCCGGAGCCTCCGGCAGGGTTTGAAATGTCTTTTGCAGCATCGCATAGCCCGGTTTGAGCCTCAGGGTATAGTCGGGCGTGTCCCAGCCCTGCCACAGATAATTCTTGAAAGCCGCACTCAGCATCGTGGTGGGGCCCGTCATGCCGGGAAGGGCGTCGGCGATCACATGGCCCTGCTCCATAATCGGCCGCATACGGGCGCTCGCCATGGGACGATAGGAAAACGCGACCATCAGGAAGCCGGGCGTCCGGGCCGTAATGACGGTTCCATCTTGTTCCAGTCCCGCCACAACCTTGAAGCTCGAAGGGTCGGTCACGCCCAGCAGCCCCCACGGAATCCGAAGGTCAATCGTGTTAGTGTGGACATTGGCGTGCCATTCCGCCAACGAATCGTAGTCCGGTGATTTGGGGTCCAGGGTGCCGTAACGCAGGATTCCGCGATCGTATCTTTGCGGCGGAATATACTTGCCGTCGCGTCCGAAGCGGCGCCGGTTCGGCTCGATGATCTGGGATTCAAAGGTGCCGTTGTCCCTCAACCGAGGTTTCCACCCCAGCTTCAGCCCCAGCACGGTCTGCGTGGGGATGCCTTCTACCTGGACCACTCGATAGGGGTCATAGGAAGAGGCGATCCAGTCGTGCGTAAACTCGGGACCGGAGATTTGAATCGCGTAGGTCATGCCCATGGGGAAGCGCACCGGGGCAATAAAAGGCAGATACGTCAGGCCGGCGTGGCCGGGGTTGCTGGAGATCCCGATCAGGTAGTTGACCTCGTTCCAGTCAGGCTGGCCGTCGTTGTCGTTGTCCAACTTGTCGACTTGCAGGCGCAAGTAGAGGAAGGACTCGTCGGCGTCGGCGTACAGCGCCTTCAGCGTCCGCGCCGGGTCGTAGCGGTCTCCCGCCGGATGAAACTCGGGCTGCGTCTTGGCGTAAACGGGCGGTTTGTTCTCCCATTCCTTCGCGTTGCCGCTCAGTTGATGCACCTCGCGGCGGTGAGGGTCCGTCGCCATCAGGCCCGAATACTCCGCCGGGTCCAGAAAGTTTTTCCAAAGCGCCTTGCGCTCTTTGGGAACCTCAAAATCCCGCACCAGCCAGGTTTGACGGAACCACTCGTCCAGCCACTCGAAAGCCATCCCCCCCGCCGCTCCGGCGTCGTAAATGTTGCGGGTGAGCCGGGCCATGATCTCGCCCTGCTGCTGCTCGGTCTCGCCGCCCTGATCGAATCCGGCGGGATTGAAGTGCCCAATGCCCAGGCTGGAGGGAACGCCATAATCAACGACCATCAGCGGCAGCCCGCGCTGGTGCGCGATCAGGTCCCTCAGGTATCCGAGGAAAGGATCGCTGCCCTCGGAGTCGCGGACCTGCAGGTAGCGCGGGTCGTAATCCAGGAAGTCGGGATAGTACGGGAACACGCTATAGGCGGCAAAATAGCCCGCCTTGAAGCGGTCGCTGGCCTCGAAGTGCATGGGATCCACGGAGACGCTGTCATCATCGTCGTAAGGGGTTTCCGGCATCTTGACGTGCTCGCCCAAGCCCCGGCGAATGGAAACTTCTTCAAGAATCGTGCTTTCCGTGGGGTGGTGCAGAGGGTCGAGCGTCGGCCAGTTGACGAACGCAACCGGGTGTTGCCAGTTGTAAGTCCTTTCCTCGTAGTCCACCGCGTAGTTGATCATCTGCGCAAGAAAGACTTCGGTAGCGCTCCCGGACGTCACCTTGATGTAAGTCGCTTGATAACTTGTCACGTCGGGATGGAGCTGGTTGTTGCCCGTGACGACGTGCGAAAGCCACTCTTTCCCGACCAGAATTCCCGTCACCCAGGGAGAGACGTCGTTCGGATACAAGCCAGCAGCGTGAGCGGGAGTGGCGGGGATGCTTCCTTGCCCGTGGATGACATCGATGGTGTCGCGGATCTCTTTTTGCGCCGCCGCATAGTATTCGTGATTGAAAAGATCGTCGTGCGGCGGGTCCGTAAAGTCCACGCCCTGCAGCACGCGAATAGGGCGGTGCCCGGGCGCGGTATTGAATTGATACAACGACCGATAAAACGCCGGCGGCAGGAGGGTGTAAACGCGAATGGTGTTGACGCCCAGGGCGCTCATCTTTTGCAGCCAGTCATCGTAGATTGCGGAGTCGGTCACCGAATCTGCAGGGTAGTGCCCCGGCAGAGCGGCGGTCAGGCTGACGCCGGTCAGATAAACCGGCCTCCAGGCGCCGTTCTCCAGCCAGTCCAGGTGCCCGCCCTCCACACGCGCATCGTAGGTCAAGGTCGCGGGCCGCTGGACAGGCTGGAAATTGAGATTGATGCCGCTCACGTCGCCTTTCACGCTCAGGAGTTCTTGCAGATTCTTAATGGCGACCTCGTTATGCTTGTCCATGCCCAGCGCCAGCTTGAATTCCTGTGCCGCCTCTCGGGTGCGGCCCACTTCGCGATAAAGCGTTGCCCAGGCCACGTGCAGGTCGGAGCTGTCCGCGCCCCTTTGTTTGAGCCTGTTCAGCAGGGCCGCTGCGCGCTCGTACTTCTTCAAGGCGATTTCGGCGTAAGCGTAGCCGAGGAGCGGGTCAATTACATTGGGCGCCAGCCGGTGCGCGCGCTCAAAATAACCCTCCGCCGTCTTCGGATCGCGCTTCTTCAAATAACTCCAGCCCATCAACGTCAGGGTGGCCGTATCATTCGGGTCGATCCGGTAAGCGGAGTTCAACAGTTGAAGGGTCCGGTCGTAATCCTTCTTGTGGTATTGCGCGACCGCTTCCGTGTAAATGGGGCTGGTCTGCGGCTTGATCCAGAACTCCCAGAAATAGGTCATCAGAAGGATGATGATCAGAGAGATGACGATTCTGTTTGCGATAATTCTCATCTGCCAGGTCCTATTCCGTGGCGCCCACGTGCACGACTTTTTCCCAGCTTCGAAATCCGGTCAGGAACCGCACCAGGCCCTGAAAGCGATAGTAGAGAACCACCTGCCGGTAGCCGATGTTTTCTATCACGGCGTAGCCTAGCAAGGTGGACAGATCCCTGAAACTCGGGTAGCGCCGGTAGGTCAGCTCTTCCAGCAGCACCGCGCCCACCGAAAGGAAGCTTCCGTAAGCCAGACCCAGAACCACGAACAGCACAAAAAGCGTCGGAGGTACAATGCCCAGCATGAGCGCCATCGGGACCATGAAGTAGCCCAGGAACTCGACCGCCGCCCCGAAGCCTTCGATATAAAGCTGGAAGGGATAGCTGAGCATGCCGATCACGCCGTACTTGCGGTTGAAAAGCATCTCCGAGTATTTCCAGAGCGTCTGGAACAGCCCCATCTGCCAGCGGCGGCGCTGCTTGGAAAGGTTGGCCAGCGAGGCGGGACACTCGGTCCAGCAAACCGGGTCCGAGGTGAAATTCATTTTGATTTTTCGTCTCTTGTGGATGGCCCAGTGGTGGATCTGAACGATCAGGTCCATATCTTCCGTGACCGTGTCGTGCTTGAAGCCTCCCGCGTCAATCACCGTTTCGCGGTGAAACACCGCGAAGGCGCCGGAGACGATGAGCGTGCCGCCCAGCAGGTTCCAACCCGTCCGGCCGAAGAGGAAGCTGCGCAGGTACTCGACCACCTGGAACCGTTCCACGCGTCCCGGCGGCAGCCCCACTTTGACTACCTGCCCGTCCTTGACCTCGCATCCGTTCAGGATGCGCACGATTCCGCCGCTGGCCACCGTGTTCTGAGGAGACCGGATGATCGGTTGCATCAGGCGCAGCAAAGCATCGCGCTCGAGCAGGCAGTCCGAATCGAGGGTGCAGAAGTACGGTGTGCGGCAGGTGTTGATGCCCACATTCAGGGCGTCGGGCTTGCCGCCGTTGTCCTTGCTGATGACCAGCAGGTTGGGGATGCGCGGGTTCATGTAGAAGCCGCGCACCGGCCGGGTGGGCAGGCGCGGCCGGTAGATCAGGTCCATCTCCACCAGGCGGAAGGCATTCACCAGCCTGACCAGTGTTTCGTCCGTCGAGCCATCGTCCACCACCACCACTTCCAGGTTGGGGTAATCGGTTTTCAAAATGGAGCTCACCGATTGGACGATGATTTCCTGCTCGTTCCAGGCGGGCATGATGATGGTGGCCGGTGGGGTCACGACCGACTCACGCAACTCGTCCAGCCCCTGATAGGTCAATCGGCGGTTGTGGAGCCAAACGGAAACCAGGGAGAGAATCATGAGAAACGTATAAATCCCGTTGGCGAGAAAGAAGTAGGCGACAATCAGCACATTGAACATATTCATGATGTGGTAGAACCACTGTCGCCAATCCATAAAACTATGCCTCGGTCTCGTCCATCGATTTGCCGATCATCTTGATGGCCAGGGAGCGGATTTCCGTGTCCGGCTCAAGCGTCGCGATCTTCCTCACCCACGCGCTGATCTTGGGATCGGGATGGGAGCCGAAATCAGTCAGAAACTTTTTGCGCAGGGTGCGGTCCGAGCTGCTGATGAGCGTGGCCAGCATGTAGCTGGTCTTGCCCAAATCGGCGAGTTGGCCGAGCACTTGCGTTTCACGCTTGTCGGTGCTGGTGGCGTATTGCGTGAGCAGCGTCGGAATCAGCCCGGTGCGCTGCATTTCATCCGCAATCTGCTCGCGGCTGTAACGGTCCTGCGTGTTCAGCAAGTGGGTGGCAAGCTGTCCCACGCCGGTGCGGCCGAATACCAGCAGCGTCTGCGCCGCCGCCTCGCGCACCAGCCAGTGCGAGTCTGTGAGGCGCTGGGAGATTTGTTCCGACTGGGACATAAATTTCCGCTTAGCCAGCGCCCGCACGGCGTGCAGGCGGACGAACCATTGCGGATCGTCCAGCAGCGTCAGAAGAACCGGGGTGGCGCGGACATCCGACAGATAGGAAATAATCGGCGCCGCGCGCGCGCGGACGTCCCCGTTATCGTCAAAGCAACAGTGAGTGAGCAGAACTTCGCCCAGCTCGGGACCAAAGATGCTCGCGTCCAGGACAAAGTCTTCATTGAGCGCTGCTTCGCGCTCCACCATCTCGCGAATGATGTCCACAGCCATGAACCGCACGCGCGGATGTTCGTGCTGAAGCGAAAGCATCAGCCGCGGGGCTTCCTTGAGCGGGAAACTTACCAGCGCCGACTTGATCGAACGGAGCGACAGGGTGCTGGAAGGATGAATGAGGATGTCGTGCAGGCGGGCGAGCAATGCCGGGAAACTCTCCGTCTCGCCAATCGCCGCCAGCGCGCGCGCCGCCACCGATTGCACGTCCGGATGAGGATCGGTCAATGCCTTGGCCAGCAGCGGCCAACTGGGCTGGTGCCGGATGACGCCCAGGTTCTCCGCGCTCTTGGCCTTCAAAATGAAATTCAGCCGGCCCACCCGCTGCAAGATGCCTTCCGGCCGCGCCAGCGCGTCGTGCAGGGAGGCGATATCAAACTTGCCCGAGAGGTGGCTTTGCCAAACCTTGACCAGGCCCAAGTCCTCGCTCAGTTGGCGGGCCACGGGCACTTGCGCGACGGTGGGCGTCTTTTCCAGCAGAAGCTGCTCAAGGAAGTAGAGCCGGTCAATCCCGGTTATGCCCTTCAAGGCCTCCAGGCCTCGCTCGTATTCGATCTTGCGGCTGAGCAGGGCCGCCACAATCGGTCCGAATCGCTGGCGAAGGTCGTCGAGTCGCTCGAAATAACGCTCCCGCCGCTGCCTGCGCCCAAGCGCCATGGCCACCAGCGCTCCTGTCCCGAGAAGGACGATCACCACGATACTCAGGACCACTTCCGTGATGTGCTCAATCAGGAAAGGCATGGGAGGCAAACCAGCCGCGCTTTTAGTCCGGCTTTTCTTCGAACCGATGGCCGCACACAGCAGACCCCTCACACATGCTGGTGCGCCGGCGGTTACAGCTCAAGCCGTTAGCTGGCGGCGCAATTTTTCAAATTTCTTGGACCGACCCGGACCCACCAAACCCTAGAACGAGGTTCAGCCACCTTCCGAGGGCGGGTCGTCAAAAGCGGGATGATTCTATACCCGAAATCAAGTGCTTGCTACAATTTCCTTGATTTTCGAGGCAGGTCCCGGGGACCTGGGAGGGGGGCGTGCTTTCCGAAGGGCAAGAGGAGCGCGCCGGCCGGAAGCCGAACTGCCTTGTTACGAACCGGACGAGCGGCCGGATTGGACGGGGAGTCCCGCCTTCTCCCACCCCTTCAGTCCGTCGTGGTACACCTTCACGCGGTCCGGAGAGAAGCCGTGGGCCAGCAGGAAGCGTCCCGCCGCCCGCCCGAAGGCGCAAATGTCATCCGAGCCGGCGGAGCCCCCGCTCTCGTAGAGAACGATGTTGCGGTTTTTGGGCAATTGCGACCATCGGTTTTCCAAGTCGCTCAGGGGAACGTTGATGGCGCCACGAATTCGCGCCTTCTGGAAGTCGGCAGGCGATCGGACATCCACAAAGAGAGCCTTGGCGCCTTGCTGGAAGATCTGGCGCGCCTGCGCCGTATCAATCTGGTCGGGCTGCTGTTGCTGGTAGGCTTCTTCGGCGCTGCACCCCTCCAGCGAGCTGCTGGCGGAGAAAAAGCTCGCCCCCGACCCGCCGCCGAGAAGGCCGGAAGAAGAAGAGGAGGCGGCGGAAACCGGGGATTCTGCCGCTGGCGACGCGTTCTGGCTCGCGGGCTTCGGGTTGCTTTTCTTGACGGCGACTTGAGGCTGCTCCTCCGGCTTGGCCTGTGGCGGAGGGACGCCGCGGCTGGCCAGGGCGTTGTCCAGCAACTGCGCAAAGCTGTTGTAATCGGGCGCGCCGAGGTACTTCCGACCGTCAATGAAGAAGGTAGGAGTGCGGTCCACACCGAGGGCCTGGCCGTCGGATTTGTCCTGGGCAACGTGCGCCGCCATGGCGCCGCTCGTAAGGCACCGGTCGAAGCGCGCCCTGTCCAATCCGAGGTCGGAAGCATATTGCTCCAAAGCGGGAACGGTCAGGTCTACCTGGTCGTCATACAACTTTTCGTAGGCCTCCCAAAACTTGCCTTGTTCTGCGGCGCATTCGCTGGCCTCAGCGGCCTTTTCGGCAAAAGGATGGATGGTGGGCAGAGGGAATTGCCGGAAGACGAACCGGACGCGGCTCCCGTATACTCTGCGGATTCTGCGAACGGTCTTTTCCGCCTGCCCGCAGAAGGGGCACTCGAAATCCGAAAATTCAACCACCGTCACGGGAGAGTTCGGGTCGCCGATGACGTGACTGTCAGGCCGAACTAGATGCTCCCGCAGTGCTTCATCCGAAGCCTGTGTCGGCGGGCCCCCGGTTTCGACCCGCGAAAGAAGGATGAATGCCGGGACTCCGACCAGAATCCCCAGCATTACCACCGTCACATACCTGCGCAGCGAGGCCACGGCCGCGGCTCCTTCTGGAGGCGGCTGAGGCCGGAGCACTTCCATGAGGCCCAAGGCGAACATGATCGTAACGGTGACCGCCGAAGCCACGCACCATTCGCACCAGTGGTGCAGGACAAAAGCCTCGATTCCGGTCAGGAAAAGTGAAACAAGAAAGCCGGCGCCGGAGATCACCGCGATGCCATAAGTCAGGCGCCTAGCCCACCGTTTGTCGGAAAGAGGGCCGACGAAGATCAGCAGCGCCAGCGCGCAGTACATGGCAACGCCGTAGGCGGGCGTCGGAATG
>JAHEKS010000345.1 GCA_024638215.1 Acidobacteriota bacterium
TTCTGGCCGGCTGCCGCGCCTACTACGGATACCCCATCACGCCCGCCAGCGAAATCGCCGAGGCGGCTGCGCTCTACCTGCCCCAGGTTGGCGGAACGTTCCTGCAGGCGGAAAGCGAAGTCGCCGCCATCAACATGGTGTACGGCGCATCCTCCGCCGGGGTTCGCGCGATGTCCGCTTCCTCCGGGCCGGGGCTCAGCTTGATGCAGGAGGGCATTTCCTACCTCGCCGGATCCGAACTTCCCTGCGTCATTGTGGACGTGGTGCGCGGCGGGCCTGGACTCGGCAACATCGCTCCCGAGCAGAGCGATTACTTCGCCATGGTCAAGGGCGGAGGACACGGGAATTACCACAACCTGGTGGTGGCGCCCGCGTCGGTGCAGGAGATGGCCGACCTGACCGGGCTGGCCTTCGAGCTGGCTGACCGCTATCGCAACCCGGCGATCGTGCTCACCGACGGCTTTGTGGGACAGATGATGGAACCGCTCGAGCTCGAAGACCGCGAGGCCGCGCTGCCCGAAAAACCTTGGGCGGTCAAAGGGACCGCGGAGACGCGCAAGAATCTCCTTTGCTCGATCTACCTCGAACCCGACGAGCTGGAAGCTCACGAGCGCCGCTTGGAAGCCAAGTACCAGCGCGCGCGCGAGCTGGAGCCGCGGCACGAGTTGTATCAAGCCGAGGGAGCTGACGTGCTGCTGGTGGGCTTCGGGATCGTTTCGCGCGTGCTGCGCTCGGCGGTGGAAGAAGCGCGCCGCGAAGGATTGCGCGCCGGCCTGTTCCGGCCCATTACGCTCTGGCCGTTCCCTTCCAAAGCTTTAGTGGAAGCGGCGGCGCACGTCGAGAAAGTAATGGTGGTGGAACTCAGCAACGGACAGATGGTGGAAGACGTTCGCCTGGCGCTGGATGGAAAAGTTCCCGTGGAGTTCTACGGGCGGATGGGCGGCAACGTCCCGTCAGTCGAAGAACTTCGCGCCAAGATGACGGCGAGCTTGCACATGGCCTCAGCCGCTTGAGAAAGGATGAATATGGCAGCCGAAACCCATGCCCCTGTGAAGAGCCAGGAACCCGGCAGCAATGGTTACGAAATTCTGCACGCCAAGTCGCCGGTGTTCTTCTCGCGCTTCGAACGCAAATCCGAGCTGCAGCAGCAGACGCACTATTGCCCCGGCTGCGGACACGGCATTGTGCATAAGCTGATTGCCGAGGCGCTTCAAGATCTGAAGCTCCAGGATGAGACCATCTTCGTGAGCCCGGTCGGCTGTTCGGTTTTTGCCTATTACTATTTCGATGTCGGAAACGTTCAGGTGCCGCACGGCCGCGCG
The DNA here is from genome assembly GCA_024638215.1 of Acidobacteriota bacterium. Taxonomy (GTDB): domain Bacteria; phylum Acidobacteriota; class Terriglobia; order UBA7540; family UBA7540; genus JAHEKS01. The sequence continues at coordinate 1,323 of JAHEKS010000345.1, forward strand.
CCCGCCGCGGCCACGGGATTGAAGCGCGCTCACCCCGACAAGATCGTGATCGCCTATCAGGGCGACGGCGATTTGGCCGCCATCGGCACGGCGGAAATCATTCACGCCGCCAACCGCGGCGAACAGATCACCGTTTTCTTTGTGAATAACGCCATCTACGGTATGACCGGCGGCCAGATGGCTCCCACCACGCTGGTCGGGCAGAAGAGCACCACTTCGCCGTGGGGACGCCGGCCCGCCAACGAGGGCTTCCCCATTCACATGGCCGAATTGCTGGCGTCGCTCGAAGCGCCCGCTTACGTCGAGCGCGTGGCGCTGGCCGATAATAAGACCATCATGAAAGCCCGGCGCGCCATCCGCAAGGCCATCGAGAACCAGCGCGCGGGCGTGGGATTTTCCTTTGTCGAGATTCTTTCGCCCTGCCCGACGATCTGGGGCAAAGAGCCAGTAGACGCGCGAAAATGGGTAGCGGAGAAAATGATTCCCGCCTTCCCGCTCAACGTCTTCCGCGATCGCAAGCCGGAGGCGGTGGCTGACAATCCTCCGCCGCAGCGGCCCGTGCCGGACGTTCTGGGCATCGAGACCGGCGAAGCTTCGAGCCAAGCTGGCGCGGCCAAACACTCGCACGCGTTTCAGAACATGACCATCAAGATTGCCGGATTTGGCGGACAGGGCGTGCTGCTGCTCGGACAGTTGCTCACCGAGATGGGGATGCGCGAAGGACTCGAAGTAAGCTGGCTGCCTTCCTACGGCCCTGAGATGCGCTCGGGCAGCGCGCACTGCCACGTGTCTTTGTCAAAGGAGCGGATCGGTTCGCCGCTGATTTCGCGCCCGCAGGTGCTGATCGCGATGAACGAGGTCTCGCTCCGCAAGTTCGCGCACACCGTTCCCCAGGACGGACTGATCCTCTTTAATTCCGCCAAGCTTCCCGCCGATTTCGAACTGCCGGCGGCGAAGATCATCTGCATTCCCGCTTCCGAGATGGCCGACAAGCTGGGCTCCACGAAGGCCGCGAACGTCGTGCTGATGGGCGCGCTGCTGGAAGAGACAGAATGCTTGTCGGCTGCAACGGCCACGGCCGCGATCGAAAGCCGCGTCAAGAGAGTTGAGTTGCTGGACGTGAACCGCAAAGCGCTCGAGGCGGGCCGCAAGTACATTGACGATGAAGTCTGGGTGGGCGCGGAAACTCAAGCCGACGGCTTCGCCTACTAACTGCCCGACTCGCGGACTTTCCAGCGCGCCGGCTGCCCGCGAAAAACCTGTCTTCTCCAAAATCCCGGCGCCTCAAAAAACTGTGTCAGTTGTATCATCCGTATCACGGGTATCATTCCGATGCCTGAGGCGGACCGCAGCACATGGACATTATGTCCCTGGCCACGGACTAAATGTCTGCAATCGCGCGCAGCGCGTGACCAATGGGCCGTATGCTGAAGCGGCCCCGATGTGTTCGGGGCTGGCGCAGAACATAGTTCTGCGCGCCAAGGGCGCGATTGGTGTTGCTTGGGCAAGTAGCACAGACCTGTTTTGCAGGTCTGCGTTACTTTCCGGTCGTCCTCGTGGCCCGGAGTATTTCAACATCGCATAACACTAATTGAGGTGATATCCTAAGCATGCAGAAGCCGGAGGACGGTGAACATCACCCGAGAAAGCCGCGGACCTCAAAAAGCGGAGGTCCGCGCTACTTGCCACCCTACCCTTTTGTCAGTTCATGTTGTTATGAAGGTTACATTGGATAAGTGTTTTGCCTTGCAGCCTTACACAGAACTCCGTGGTATGGGTGTGTCCAAAAATATCGTTGTACGTTGTTTGTCCGGTGAGGAACAACGAGGTTGGTCGGTACGTACCGGGTACAAGAGACTTTCTCGGAGGGTGGTGAAGATTGAAACCATAAGTAGGACCGTAGCTCACGTCGTTTGGCAGAACAGCAAAGCGGGAGGTTTTGCTTACTTGTTCGGGATTCAAGAAAATTGTATTTCCAGGGGCAAAATCGGATTCGAGCAGATAGTCTCTCTCTTTGAACATATATCCCGGTTCCACCTTTACCCCGAGGGCTGGGGTGGGTCCGGTGTTTTTCAGAACCAAACGGTAGTCAACAACATCCAAGATTTCCCCGTAGGTTCTTTGAACCAAAACCACGTAGGCACCAAGCCAAGCCCGCTGCTGAGTTTCCAGCGCCTGATGACCTTGCCTAAGCGTTCGGTCCGCGGTGACACCAGTGTTTATGATGGCGGAGGATTGATTAATATTTTGAACATTCAATTCTTTCCACTGGAAGAACGCAACCACGGAATAAAAAAGGATTATTGCCAACGTCAACTCTTGTACCCAATCCCTGAACCGCTCGCGTCGTTGCTCCTCTGCGGTTTTGCTCTTTATCCGATTGATTACGGTGTCAGGAATATGAAGTACGTGGGTAGGTGGAGGAGGGGTATGTTCGCCTTCTACTTGGGCGTTTTCTTTTTTTTGCGCGGTGCTTTCATGTTTATGAAGTTTGCCCGCGACTTCATGTAGAGCATGGCGGACCTTCCTTATGGCGGTGATGATTTCCTTTAGGTAGCACAAGTTCGTCCGAATATACAAAACGAAGTACACAATAAACCCCTCATTTACGTGGTCTTACGGCTCGCCGTTTCATCGCCCGACAGTGCGGATGCATTTTGAGATGATACTCTCCGCAGGGCCTACAAAAGAAATGGGCGATCCTCTGGGCGTACTTGCTTCTTCTGGGCGCACGGCCTCCTGGCATTTTCCCGCTGAAACGCTCCCCGGTAGCGCAGAGTCTCGCCGCTCAGAGACTCTGCGGCTTTTTCCGGATCGGGTTCGCCATCCGCGGGCTTAATTAATGACGCAGGGGCCTTGGATTGACGACGACGTTGCCTTTGGGGGTTGCTGTGCTCGCCCCGCTCGATCCGTCGCCGGTGGGAAAGCCCGGACGCTTTCCTTG
>JAHEKS010000346.1 GCA_024638215.1 Acidobacteriota bacterium
AGGGGTCGAGTTGGGAAGCTTCTCTCGCTGCGGCTCACTACAAACTCGACAATTTGATAGTGATCGTTGACCGGAACAACCTGCAGATTACGGCTTCGACTGAGGATGTCTGCGGCCTGGAACCCCTCGCGGACAAGTTCCGAGCCTTTGGCTACAGCGTGCGGGAAGCGGATGGAAACAACATCAGCGACCTGCTGGGTATGCTGGAAAAGACTCCTTTCGAACAAGGGAAACCCAGCTTGGTCATTGCGCACACGGTCAAAGGGAAAGGCGTCAGCTTCATAGAGAATGCGACCGCGTGGCATCACCATGTGCCCAGTGACCGCGAATTTGCTCAAGCGATCGCGGAATTAGATGAGGCCGAGGAGAAACTGAAGCGCGAGGCCGGCCAGGATCCTGCGACCATGTCGCGGCCCTGAGAAGCTCTCTGTCGCGGCCGCCTTGGCGGGGAACCCGCACGACGAGCTCATTGTTGAGAACGAACGATTTGCTCTTTCACAGACGGAATGAATCGGGTGGTCTGCGATGACGATGGGTTTGCCGAACGTAGAAGAATTCGCCAATACGCTAACCGACCTGGCGCGCGCCGACCGGAACATTATCGTCGTCACGAGCGATTCGCGAGGCTCAGGCAAGCTGACGCAATTCGGTCGAGCCCTTCCCGGGCAGATCGTCGAAGTCGGAATTGCAGAGCAGAATCTGGTGGGTATTGCGGCAGGCCTTGCCTCCGCGGGCAAGAAGGTGTTCGCGGTATCGCCGGCCTGCTTCTTGACGGCGCGCGCGCTGGAGCAGATCAAAAATGACGTTGCCTACTCCGGCCATCCCGTAAAGCTCGTTGGCATCAGCGCCGGTGTCAGCTACGGGGCGCTCGGGTCGACGCATCACTCTCTACACGATCTCGCCGCGCTCCGCGCCATCCACAATATTGACATTGTTGTTCCGGCGGATAATTTCGAAGCGCGCGAAGCCGTCCGGGCGGCGATCGGGTACCCGCGTCCCGTCTACATCCGTTTTGGCAAAGCGCCGATGCCTCACCTGCACGAGCCAAGCGCGACGTTTGAGATTGGCAAAGCCCTGACGGTGCTCGAGGGAAAAGACATCACCTTCGTCGCCACAGGAGAGACCGTGTCGCGTGCGCTAAAGGCGGCCATGCCGCTTGAAGAGGGTGGCCTGTCCTGCCGCGTCTTGAGCGTCCACACCGTGAAGCCGCTGGATGGGAAGGCCCTGCTGGCTGCCGCCCGGGATACAAGGGCGGTCATCACCGTCGAGGAACACAGCACCCAAGGCGGGCTCGGAGAAGCCTGCGCAGCCATGCTGATGGAACATCGCATCAGCGTTCCGTTCCATATCGTGGGCATTCCTGACGAATACACGGTGACGGGAAGCCAGGAGGAGATTTTCAACCATTATGGCATTTCGGGGCCGGGACTTGCTGCAACCGCCCGGCGCGTGCTGAACCTCTAGGAGGGCGAATGCCCTACATCCTTTCGATTGATCAGAGCACGTCCACAACAAAAGCCCTGATCTTCACACCTGAAGGCCAACTCGTTGACAAAGAAGCCGTGGATCACAGGCAGTACTATCCGCAACCCGGCTGGGTCGAGCACGATGCCGATGAAATCTACAGAAACACCCTTGTTGCCTGCCGAGCGTTGCTCGAACGCCATCCCCCGCTGGAGCAGGATCTGATCTGCCTGAGCATTTCGAATCAGCGGGAAACCATTGTGGTTTTCGACAGGAAATCCGGCCGGCCCCTTTACCACGCGATCGTCTGGCAGTGCAGAAGAGGCGCCCCTATTTGCTCGGAACTTATCAAGGCGAATTACTCCGACCGGATTCAGAAGATCAGCGGCTTGAGAATAGACACCTACTTCCCCGCGTCCAAACTCAAATGGCTGTTCACCCATCATCCGGAAATCCGGGGAAAGGTCCACAACGGAACCGCCCTGATCGGAACCATAGACGCGTACTTGATTTACCGCCTGACTCGAGGAAGAACACATGCCACCGACCACACCAATGCGTGCCGGACCCTGCTTTATGATATCGGCAAGCTGGAGTGGAGCAACGATCTCTGCAGTTTGTTTGACGTAGCACGTAGTGCGTTGCCGGCGCCTTATGAGAGCAGTGCACGTTTTGGAGAGACTGATCTGGAGGGCCTGCTTCAACGGGAAATCCCCATCTGCGGAGTAATGGGCGACTCGCAAGCAGCCATGTTCGCAGAGCGCTGTTTTGACCCCGGCGAAGGAAAAGTCACATTCGGTACAGGGTCTTCAGTGCTGGTGAATATCGGCGAGCGGCTTCGATTCTCGGAGAAGGGCATTGTTTCAACCATTGGGTGGGTTTACGGGGGCAAGCCGACCTATGCTTTCGAAGGAATTATCAACTTCACCGGCGCGGTGGTCTCCTGGTTGAAGGACCAGCTCAAACTGATCGAAACAGCTCAGGAAACTGAAGCCTTGGCGAGCGCAGTGCCGGATAACGGAGGGGTCTATTTGGTCCCGGCATTCGTGGGTTTGAGCGCGCCTTATTGGGCGCCGGAGGCCAAGGGAGCCATCGTAGGTCTCACTCCGGCGAGCGACAAGCGGCACGTAGTGCGGGCAGCGCTGGAGTCGGTCGCATATCAAGTGAGGGAGTTGCTCGACTTGATGACGGCGGAGGCGGGAATGCCGCTGCAGTTTGTCCGCGCCGATGGCGGCATGGTCCGGAACCGATTCTTCATGCAGCTCTTGGCCGATCTTACGCGCGTGCCGGTCAGAGCCGCAGCTTTGCCCGATCTTTCCGCCCTGGGCGCCGCATTGGCAGGCGCCCTGGGAATGGGGATTCGCGATTCCTTGGCGGCGCTGAAGGGACTGCCCCACGACTTCGAGGACTATCACCCGGCCATGGATCAGCAAACCGCAGATAGAAACTATGCGGGATGGAAGAGCGCAGTTCAGCGTGTTTTGTAAATGCAGAAGAACCTCGACACGGGTTTAACGAGCGAGCACCGCGGTCTTGTTGCAAGGGGTAGCAGTGAAGCGTGCTGTCTGCAACGGATCGAAGCTTTAGCGTCATGAAATAATCCGAAGATCCCCGGGAGATCATATGCAAAGCACAATAGCATGGGGGTTCGCCAGTGTCCTGATCGCCGGGCTGCTGAACGGCAGTTTCGTCGCCCCGATGAAGCGAATGCAGGAGTGGAAGTGGGAGAATACCTGGCTTGTTTACTCGGTTTCGGGTTTGCTCGTGGTCCCGTGGGCATTGGCGTGGGTGACGGTCCCGCACCTCGGAGATCTAATTTCGCAGGCTCCTCCACCCGTCCTGCTGAAGATCCTACTCTTCGGCTTTGGGTGGGGGATTGGCTCCGTCCTTTTCGGCTTGGGAGTGACAAGGTTGGGATTGGGACTGGGTTACGGGGTCATTCTGGGGATTATTGCCACGGTGGGGTCTCTCTTGCCTCTCGTCTTCCTCCACCCGGATCGCATCTGGACGAGGCAAGGATATGCCTTATTTGCGGGAATGCTCCTGGTCATCATTGGCATTGCGTTTTGCGCCATCGCAGGTCGAAAGCGCGAGCGGGAAATCCCACCCCAGACCGTCGGCAAAGGTCAGTCAGCATTCGTGGTCGGATTGGTCATTTGCATTCTGGCCGGAGTCTTCTCGGCCATGCTGAACTTCGCGTTTACCTTCGGGGCGGAATTGCAGCAGCAGGCCATCTCCGCCGGCGTGCGGCCGGGCATGGCGGCCAACGCCCTGTGGGCTCTGACCTTGACGACCGGCTTTTTAGCGAACGCAGGATATTGCGTTTACCTGTTGTGCAGAAACCGGACTTGGCATCTGTATGCGCCGCCGAACGCGCCGATAGCGTACTGGGCTGGCGGAAGCTTGATGGGCATTCTTTGCTTCGCGAGCTTCATTGTCTACGGAATGGGAGCGATCTTCCTGGGGCCCCTCGGAGCGATTGTGGGCTGGCCGCTCTTGATGTCCATGAGCATGATCACTGCGAATGCGTGGGGCTTTCTGACGGGCGAGTGGAAAGGCGCCAGCCGTTCTTCTTACGCTTATTCGCTCGTCGGCATTGCCGTCCTGGTTTGCGCGATCGTTGTCATCTCCTCCGGGAACAGATGAATAAGACACACAAATGAGCTAGCAGGCATTCGGCAGATTCCATAGTGACCTGGCTGCGAAAAGGTCGGACGGATGCCGGAGCGCCAGAGCTTCGCAATCTCCCTCCAATGCCTGATCAAGGGGCGAAAGCTTTTTCTGACAATTCGCTCATCC
>JAHEKS010000347.1 GCA_024638215.1 Acidobacteriota bacterium
CCCGAGCGGCTGGAATTCGTTCTCGATTACGCCACGCGGATGATTCTGGCGGGAAAGGTGATCGCCTTTCCCACCGACACCTTCTACGGCCTGGGGGCGGACCCGTTCAACCTCGCTGCGGTGTCGGAGATTTTCCGCATCAAGCGCCGCACCTCGGAGCGCCCGCTGCCGCTGCTGGTCGCCTCGCTCGACCAGGCGGCGGATCTGGCCAACGATCCGCCGGCGATGTTCTTTGAGTTGGCCAAGCGTTACTGGCCCGGCCCGCTGACCATCGTGGTTCCCGCCTCGCGCCAGATCCCCTTGAAGGTCACCGCCAACACGCGCAAGGTCGGCCTGCGCTGGCCCAAGGCGCCGCTGGCCGTGGGATTGATTGTTTCCGCCGGTCGCCCCCTGACCGGCACCAGCGCCAACCTCTCCGATTGCCCGGCGTGTACGAGTGCGGAAGAGGTTGAGGGCCAGTTGAGCGAAGATTTACCCCTCATCCTCGATGGCGGCGTGACCGAAGGCAAGCTCGCCTCTACCGTCATTGACCTGACCGGAGGGCGCGGACGCATCCTGCGCCCCGGCGCCATCCCGGAGTCTGAACTGAAGGAGTTCCTCGGCTGATTTCCCGGCGCGTCTTCCACATCTTCATTCTCACCGTGCTGGTCATCGTGGCCGGCACGGCGCTGGCGGAAAAGTCGCTCTACGATGGCATCCGCGCCCAGGCGGCCCGCGACGAAACCCGCCCCGCCGCCGCCATCGCCGTCTTCGGCGCGGCGGAATACAATGGCGCGCCCTCGCCGGTCTATAAAGCCCGGCTCGACCACGCCTTGGATTTGGAACAGCGCGGTCTGGCGCCTCTCGTCATCACCACCGGCGGCAGCGGCGGCGATCCCCGGTTCACCGAGGGCGCGGTGGGGAAGGACTACCTGATCCAGCAGGGCGTGGCCGCGCGCAAGATTATTGCCGACACCCAAAGCGAAACCACTTATGAAAACGCGGAAGCGGTGGCGCGCATCCTCCGTGGGCGCCACGCTCGAACCTGCATCGCCGTCAGCGACGGCTTCCACCTTTATCGCGTCAAACTGATGCTGCGCTCGCTCGGCATCACCGCTTACGCTTCGCCCGCCCCGGCGAGCCCCATCGAAGCAGACCCTTTCCAGCGCACCCTGCACTCGCTGCGCGAATGCGTCAGCGTCACCCTGTGGCACTTCGGAATCCGGGACTGACCTTATCTGTAGCGGCGCTGTCCTCAGCACCGAAGAGCGCCGGTGAGGACACCGGCGCTACAGCCCCCTTAGGCTGTCATTCCAAACACCTGTCCTGTCATTCCGAGCGGAGCGAGGAATCTGCTTCGAAAACCCGATTCCTCCCTCACCCGGTTCGCTCCGCTCAACACCCTCTCCCTAGGAGAGAGGGTGCCCGAGGCACGAGGGCGGGTGAGGGGTTCTGGGCGACTTCTGTAAGGAACCTGTCTCCTTATTCTTCCCGGCCTTGTGAAAGGCATCACGGCCGGCTGACCGCTCCCAGCACCACCGGGCGCCGCGCGCCCGTAACGGAGGGCAGGTTGCCCGGCAGACCGTGCATCGTGCGGTCGGCCAGCACGGCAAAAGCGATGGCTTCCTTCGCGTCAATCGGCAGGCCGTAGCGGTCGGAAAGTTCGACTTCCATTTCAGGCAGGAGCTCAGCAAGGCGTTGCATCAGAAACTTGTTCCGCGCCCCGCCGCCCGAGACAATCAAGCGCTGCACCTTGGCTCGCGGAGCCACAAACTTGTTGATCGCATCCGTAATCGTTCGAGCGGTCAGTTCCAACGCGGTACGAAGAAAGTTTTGGTGATTCCCTCGTCTGCGCTGAAGAAAATATCGCTCCACGAACTCACTGCCGAATTGTTCTCGCCCCGCGCTCTTGGGTGGCGGATCACTGAAAAAGGAAAAGGTCAGCGCTTCCTGGAGGAGTGGCTCCATGACGCGACCCATCGCCGCCACGCGGCCATCGGCGTCATAAGATTCCCGTTCTGCGGTGAAAAGACGGACAAGCGTATCCATCACCATATTGCCCGGGCCCGTGTCGAAACCGAAAACGTCTTCCGGTTTCGCCCCCGCTGGGATGACGGTGACGTTCGCGATGCCGCCGATATTGAGCGCCACGCGCCCTTCGAGCCTATCGCGCAGCAGCAGGTAATCCACCATCGGCACCAGCGGCGCGCCCTGCCCGCCCGCCGCCATGTCCGCAGTGCGAAAATTCGCCACCACCGGCACGCCGGTCATCTCAGCGATGACGGCGGGTTCTGCGATCTGGAGAGTGTTCGCCGGACTCCTTTCGGTTAAGTGGGCCATCGCAGATTGGCCCTGATGATAAATCGTCTGGCCATGCGAGCCGATAACCATGACGTCGTTTGCAGTCAAGCCGCCCGCTCGAATCGCATTATAAGCAGCTTTCCCGAACACTTTTCCGAGAAGGAAGTTAAACGTGCTGATCTCACCTGCGGTGGTTTTGTTCTGGCTCGCGATTTCAAGCAGCCGCTGCCGAAGCCAACCGGGATACGGCAGGGACGTGAACGCGCGCAGCCGCACGCGAGGCCGCTCCGCCGCGCCGCGAATCTCCACCAACGCCGCGTCCACGCCGTCCATGGAGGTGCCGGACATCAGTCCGACCGCGCGCCGGTTCGGTCTTCTAGCAGACTTCATGAGAGCAACCCCTCGTTCTTGAGCGCTTCCAGGCAATCCTGAATGTCGAACACCAGCTCCTTGAACTTGGAGGGCGAGCCGGCCAAGTCCGGCTTCGCAAGATTTCGCCGAGCGGCGTCAACGTGTGCCAGCGATTCTTCCAGGCGGGCCTCCGAAAGGGTTCCTGCCTCGAGGGCGTCCCTGATCGCCCGTATGGCTGCGTCCAGGGATGAAGGGCTGCCTTCCACTATCAAAAGATCGCAGCCAGCCCTCAGCGCTTCAACCGACGGATCCCGGCTTGCAGATTTCGATGTCGCCCGGTCTAGCACAGCAAGATTCGCGACAACGATGCCGCCGTATCCTAGCTTCACTCGAAGAAGGCCCTGGACGACTTCAGTGGACAACATCGCAGGGCGAAGGAGGTCAAAATCGTACGCCTTATAACATGCCGGACTGACCATCAGTAGGGGTAGCTGTTGCAAAAGCTCGCGAAAGGGTTTCAAGTCCTCCTGCCAGAGTGCAGCCATCGGTTTGACGCTCGTGGGACAATTGGATTGAGGATCAGTTCCAACACTTCCCATGCCGGGGAAATGGTTGGCACAAGGATATATCTTGGCTTCGCGCAAGGCGCGCACGTACGCCGCTCCACAACGTGAGACGATCTGAGCATCGCTGGAAAACGTAGTCGAAGCAAGCGGCGTTCTCACTCCTGCGGGGGCGAGGTCGAGCGAAAGCGAGAAATCAACGTTGCATCCGTGAAGCCTCAGAATTGCCCCGCGGAGCTTTCCGAATGTGCCTGCAGCCTTCCCGCCCTTTCTTCCAATGTCGTCGGGGTAGGGGAATCCGCTTGCGATAAGGACAGACATCCTGAGCGGGTCGGGTTGGGCGCTGTCGCCGCATAAACCGATAAACGGCGTGGCCTGCAGTGAGCCGCAAATCCGCGGAGGGAGATCGCACAGATTCCTGGGATCAATGTGACGCGCGGGAATCAGTGCCCCCGCGGGCTGAGTAGCTTGCAGCCGTTTCTCCAACCCCCGGCCCCACTTGCCAGTCTCCAATTCCAGAATGAAAAGCTGCCCCAGGCGAGAATCAAGGGAAGTGCTCATGACTGAATCTGTTTCTTCAGCTCGGCGAGCAGGTTGAGCGCCTCGATGGGTTTCAGGTTGTCGAGGTCGGCTTGTTCGAGCGCGCGCACCACTTCGGCGTTGAGCGGCGTGAAGATAGTCAACTGCACGGCGCGCGGCTCTTCCGATTCCGGCCGCGATTCGAGGCAGGCGCTCAGGGTCCGCTCGCTCTGCTCATGGCGCGATAGAATTTCGCGCGCGCGCTCGATGACGTTCATGGGTAAGCCCGCGAGGCGAGCGACCTCAATGCCGTAGCTCTTGTCGGCGCTGCCTGGCTCGACCTTGCGCAGGAAAACGATGTTCGAGCCGGATTCCTTGACGGAGACGTGGTAGTTGCGCACGCCCGGCAGGAGCTCCGCCAGCTCCGTCAGCTCGTGGTAGTGCGTGGCGAAGAGCGTTCGGGCGTGCGTGCGGGTTTGCAGGTGCTCAACCACCGCCCAGGCGATGGCCAGGCCGTCGAAGGTGGCGGTGCCGCGCCCGAT
>JAHEKS010000091.1 GCA_024638215.1 Acidobacteriota bacterium
AACTTTCCTCAACTCAGAGGGTTTGTGGCGCAGTGGTCCCTTAACAGGTGGGCCGTAACCAACTGACACTGAGCAAGTTATTAGTGCGCAGCAACTCCCTCCCCTGGAAATCCAGTTGCTCCGTCATTATGTCTGGATTTGGAGGCTGCCCCCGCTGGGGGGTGTTGAGTTTCTCATCAGCCATCGGGCTCAGGGTACTGTGCGGACAAAATGTCCGTAGGGAAGACCACGGCGAGGCTTGGCGTGATTCGGCAAATCCTGACCGAGTTGTGAACTCACGCTGGGAGACAATGACACAGGAACACCTGCACCGTCGGCTGATGGAGAGCCCTCCATTCCGATTGCACAAGGATTCAAGCAGGTCGTGAGGACATGGTTGAATTGATATCCAGTATTGAACCAAGCGTGCGTGAGATTCTCAATTCTCACAGCCAAGCGCGCGAAAACCTGATTCCCATCTTGCAGGAAATCCAGGATCGTGAGGCCTACCTTTCCGCCGAAGCGGTCGGGCGAGTGGCGGATTACCTGAAGCTTTCCGAGAATGACGTTTACGGCGTGGCGACCTTCTACGCCCAATTCCGCTTTCATCCGCCGGGAAGGCACCACATCAAGGTGTGCGACGGAACTGCATGCCACGTGCGCGGCAGCCGGCTCATCGTCGAAGCGGTGACCCGGAAGATCGGCATTTCTCCCGGAGAAACCAGCCTGAACCGCGATTTCAGCCTGGAGCAGGTGGCCTGCTTCGGCTCATGTGCCCTGGCGCCTGTGGTTGTGCTGGACGAAAAAGTTTACGGGCGCATGACGACCCGGAAGATGCAGAAACTGATCGAGGGCAGCAAATGAGGTCTTTCAAGGACCTGCAACAGCAGTCCAAGTTGGAATGGGAAGGTTTCTGCCAGCCCGGTCGGCCACGCGTGCTGATTGGCTCCGCGACGTGCGGGCGTGCCGCAGGTTCACTCGAAGTCCTCAAGGCCTTCGAGACGGAATTAGACAAGCACAGCTTGAAGGCTGATACGACGCTGGTGGAAGTCGGTTGCCTGGGGATGTGCTACGCGGAAGTGCTGGTGGAAATCCGCGGCCGGGACGGAAAGCGCGTGCTCTACCACGGAGTTGACCCCAGGTTCGTCCCCCGCCTGGTGGAATCGCACTTGGTTCGCGGAGAACCTCTAGCCACGCGGGCACTGGCGGTGATGGATGGAACTTCCCTCGACGGAGTCCCGTCCTTCGACCAGATGCCGATGATTCGCAACCAAGTGCGCATTGTGCTGCGCAACTGTGGCGTCATTGATCCCGCCAACCTGCATCACTACATCGCGCGGGGCGGCTATTCAGGGCTCGCACGCGCCCTCGAAATGGGCTGCGAAGAAGTCATCGAAGAAGTCAAAGCCTCGGGCGTGCGCGGCCGCGGTGGCGCAGGATTCCCAACAGGATTGAAGTGGCAGTTCGCCCGCAAGTCTGCAGGCGATGTGAAGTATGTGATCTGCAACGCCGACGAAGGCGATCCCGGCGCCTTCATGGACCGTTCGGTCCTGGAGGGCGACCCTCACGCGGTGCTGGAAGGGCTGGCGATTTCCGGCTACGCCATCGGCGCATCCACAGGCTACGTCTATTGCCGCGCGGAATATCCTCTGGCCGTCCAACGCATCCAGGGCGCCATCGCTCAGATGCGCGAGAACGGTCTGCTAGGCAAGAACATTCTCGGCTCGGATTTCTCCTTCGACATTCAGCTCAAGAAAGGCGCGGGGGCTTTTGTGTGCGGCGAGGAAACCGCGCTGATGCAGAGCATCGAGGGCCGGCGCGGCATGCCCCGCTCGCGGCCGCCCTATCCGGCGGTCGCCGGCCTTTTTGGCAAGCCCACAAACATCAACAACGTCGAAACCCTGGCCGCCGTTTCCGCCATCCTCGAGAAAAGCGCCGCTTGGTACGCCGGATACGGCACGGAAAAGAGCCGCGGAACCAAGACCTTTGCGCTGGCCGGCAAGATCAATCGCACCGGGCTCATCGAAGTTCCCATGGGCATACCGCTGCGCGCCGTGATTGAGGAGATCGGCGGCGGCGTGCTGGCGGGCAAGAAATTCAAGGCGGTGCAGACGGGCGGGCCATCGGGAGGGTGCATTCCCGCCGAGCACATTGACATTCCGGTGGATTACGAGCACCTGGCCGAAGTGGGCTCGATCATGGGATCGGGCGGCATGATTGTCATTGACGAAGGCGCGTGCATGGTGGAAGTGGCGCGCTACTTCCTCACTTTCACGGAGAACGAGTCGTGCGGCAAGTGCGTCCCCTGCCGCATGGGCACGCAACATCTGCTGCGGATGCTCAAGGACATCACGGAAGGGCGCGGCACGCCGCAGCAGATCGAGACCATGAAGAAGATCTGCGACACCATGGGAAAGGCGTCGTTGTGCGGCCTGGGGCAGACTGCTCCCAACCCCGTGCTGACCACGCTGCGCTATTTCGAAGACGAATACCGGGCGCACGTCGAGGAGAAGAAATGCCCCGCCGGAGTCTGCCGCGAGATCATCCGCTTTTCCATTGACGCAGAGGCTTGCACCGGTTGCCGGGCGTGCATCCCGGCCTGTCCGGTCGAAGCGATTACAGGTGAGTTGAAAAAGCTGCACGAGATTGATCAGGAGCTTTGCATCCGTTGCGGTTCGTGCCGCGACGTCTGCAAGTTCGATGCGGTAGCCGTGGAATGACGACGGCGAACACAGGTCGGCAGGACGCGGAACGTCCGTCCACCGACGGAGAGAGTCTATGGGGAAGATCAGCCTGACCATTGACGGCCGAAGGGTCGAAGTGGATGAGGGCCGGACGGTGCTCGAAGCTGCCACGGAAGCCGGCATCACCATCCCGACGATCTGCGATCACAAGGACCTGAGCCCCTTCGGCGCCTGCCGCATGTGCATCGTGGAGATTGACGGCGTGCGCGGATTCCCCACCTCCTGCACGACTCCCGCGGCGCCCGGCATGGTGGTGCGAACGCAGTCGGAAGAACTGCGGACCCTCCGCAACCGCACCCTGGAGCTGATGCTCTCCGGGCACCCCAACGGCTGCCTGGTGTGCGTGCACCGCGAAGCCTGTGAAAAGTATCGCCCCCGGCCCACCAAGGCGGGCCGCACGACACGCTGCGGATTTTGCAGCAACCGCGATGAGTGCAACATACGCACCCTCGCCTTTGCGGCCAAGCCTCAGGAGCTGGCCATTCCGACCCTCTATTCCTCGTATAACCTGGAAAGAGGCGATCCGTTCATGGATCGGGATTACAACCTCTGCATTCTCTGCGGGCGCTGCTGGAGAATCTGCGAGAAGATCCACGGCGTACCTGCCATCAGCATCATCAACCGCGGCAAATGGGCGCGCATCGGGACGGCGTTTGACAAAAGCCACGTGGAGTCGGGTTGCACCTTCTGCGGTGCGTGCATCGACATCTGTCCCACCGGGACGCTCGCCGACCGCTATGCCCGCTGGTACGGAAGGCCCACGGCGGAAACGCCCTCGACCTGCACGCTCTGCCCCGAGGGCTGCTCCGTGCTTGCCCTCACCGAGGGACAAAAGCTTATCGCCAACCGCATGATCGCCTTTTCGTCTCAGACAAGCCTGTGTGCCCTCGGGCGCTTCGCTTACCCGCAGGTGGTCAACGCCCCGGAGCGCCTGACTCGCCCCCTGGCGCGTGAAGGCGGCGAATTGATCCCTGTGGACTGGGAGTCAGCCCTTCATGCCGCGGCCGAAGGGCTCCAAGGTTCAGCCGGAAGTGTCGCGGTTGTCGCGAGCGAATCCACCACGCGCGAAGACCGCCACCTTTACGCGAAGCTTGCCGGCGCGCTAGGCGCTCGCCTGGGAACGGTCCCATCCGTGTCGGGACCGGAGGCGCTCGAGCCGGAGGAGCTGAAAGCTGACCTGCACAGCGGAAAGATTGAGGCTGTCATCGTCAACGGCGACTTGCTGGATGAGAGCACGCTTGGACAATTGAAATACATCGTGGCGATTGACTGCCTGCCCTCCAACGTCAGCGAGGCGGCCCAGGTCGTCCTGCCGGCCGCTGTTCTCTCGGAATCCCAGGGAACGTACCGCAACGCCGCGGGTGAAGTGAAACCCGTCGCCGCCGTAAGCGCCTCGCCCGGCGAAGCACGCACCGAATGGCGGATCGTGCGGGATCTCGCGCAGGCCATGGGGCTCAGCGGGTTCGAGTATGCGGCGGCCAGCGAAATTACTCCGGAGATCACCTCCGATGCGGCTCCCGGCCGGTTGAGCGCTAATCCGCGCTTCAGCGTCAACAATCTTCCGGGGCGCTTCCGTGGCCATTATCTGGCCGACACGGTGCGGTCCCTGGAAGCCTTTGAACTTCCTGCGTCGCCTCACAAGTTGTTGGAACAGGCCGCGGCCGACGGTTTCGCCCTGCTCGAGAAACGCGAAGTCGTCCCCAACATGCACCTGCTCAAGATCAAGGCTCCGCAGGTGGCCCCATACGCCAAGCCGGGACAGTTCGTGATCCTCATGGCGAAGGAGACCTCGGAGCGGGCTCCGTTCACCTTGGTGGATTGGGATGCCGAGCAAGGCTCGATCACGGTCATCATCGAAGAAGTCGGGCGATCCAGCCGCGAACTGGTTTCGCTCAGACCGGGAGCAAGAATCGCCCACGTGAGCGGCCCTCTCGGCGTGCCTTTCCCGATAGAGAAGAAGGGAACGGTGGTGCTGGGCGGAGGCTGCTATGGCATCGGCGCCATCTATCCCATCGCGCGGGCTCTGAAGGAGGCCGGGAACGAGGTCATCTGCGCCATCGAGGCTTGCGGCGATTATCTGCTCTACATGGAGAGCGAGATGCGTTCGGTGTGCGACGATCTGCTGGTGGCCACCAAGGACGGCAGCCGGGGCGTCCACGGAGGCGTACAGGAGATTTTCAAGGGCCTCGTTGAGGCGGGACGTCGGGTTGACTTCTTCGTGGCCATCGGATGCACCTTCATGATGCGCATGGCCTCGGAAGCGACCCAACCCTTCGGCATTCCGACTTATGTGGCCCTGAATCCCATCATGGTGGACGGCACCGGCATGTGCGGCGCGTGCCGCGTCAGCGTTGACGGCAAGACGAAATTCGCCTGTGCCGACGGCCCCATTTTTGACGGCCACAGCGTGGACTGGGATGAACTCTTCTTCCGCCGCAGCGCCTATGCGCGGGAGGAGATCGAGGCTTTGCCTCAGATGGCGGAAATCACGGCTTCGGGCTGGCAGCAGGCTGAGAGCCGCGGCAGCGACGGCTGCAGTCTGCGACAGGAATAGGAAAAGGGAAGGGCTCGCCGCGCCAGCATAGGCCGGCTAGCCGCCGGCTCCTTCTCGGGCTTGCTTGAGGAATCTGGAATGGGAGAACAACCTGTAGAAAAGGGCAGCGCACCGGCTGCGGTCCAACCCAAACCCAGGAAGGCGCGGGTTCCGCGCCAGCCTATGCCCGAGCGGGATCCGCGGCGGAGACGCACCAACTTTGAGGAGGTGCCCAAGGGGTATTCCGAAGAAACCGCCATCGTGGAGGCGTCCCGCTGCATCAAGTGCAAGAAGCCTTTCTGCATTCTCGGCTGCCCGGTGAACATTGACATTCCCAAGTTCGTGGACCTGATCGCCCAGGGCCAGTTCATGGAAGCGTTTCTCAAACTGAAAGAGCAGAACTCCCTTCCTGCCGTGTGCGGACGCGTCTGCCCGCAGGAGACGCAGTGCGAAGCCCAGTGCGTGATGGGAAAGAAGTACGAGCCGGTGGCCATCGGCCGTCTGGAGCGTTTTGCGGCGGACTACGCTCAGGTCCACGGCGGTGTCCCCGATCCAGAGAGAGCACCTTCCACGGGAAAGAGGGTGGCTGTGATCGGCGCGGGACCGGCCGGAATCACCGTGGCGGGAGACCTCGCCCAGTGGGGACACGAAGTGGTGATCTTCGAGGCCCTCCACCTTCCGGGCGGCGTGCTGATGTACGGCATTCCGCAATTCCGCCTGCCTAAGGAAATCGTGCAATATGAAATTAATAACCTGCGAAAGTTGGGGGTGCGAATCATCACCGACCACGTCATTGGAAAGACCGAGACGGTGGACCAGCTTTTGAAAGAAGGCTTCGATGCCGTTTTCATCGGCACGGGAGCCGGGCTCCCGATGTTCCTCGGCATCCCGGGAGAAAATGCCATCGGCGTGTATTCGGCCAACGAATTCCTGACCCGCGTGAACCTGATGAGGGCCTACGATTTTCCCCGGTACGCAACGGCCCCCATACGGCCACGCCACGCCATCACCGTGGGGGGCGGCAATGTGGCCATGGATTCTGCGCGAACGGCGCTCCGGTTGGGAGCTCAATCCACCATTGTGTACCGCCGGAGCCGCGTTGAAATGCCCGCCCGCGCCGAGGAGGTCCACCATGGCGAGGAAGAAGGCGTGGTTTTCCATCTGCTCACCAATCCCACCCGCATCCTTTCGGACGCCACCAACCGCGTGACCGGCATGGAGTGCCTGAAGATGGAACTCGGCGAACCTGATGCATCGGGCCGACGCCGGCCGGTGCCGATCAAGGGAAGCGAATTCGTGATCCCCGCCGACACGGTGATCGTCTCCATCGGCAACATGCCGAACCCGCTGGTGCCTCAGACTTCACCCGATCTCGGAATAACCCGCCACGGCACCATCGTGGCCAATCCTGAAACCATGGCGACCTCCAAGCCCGGCGTCTTTGCGGGCGGGGACATCGTTTCCGGCGCGGCCACCGTCATCAGCGCCATGGGCCAGGCCAAAATCGCCGCCCGGTCCATTCACAAATTCATGATGGATGGCGCAGAGCCTCCGGGACAGCCGCCAACTCTTCCTCAAACCCCTGCGCGCTAACGTGAACCATGCGCCTTGCCCGGGGCGCACCCCTGCTTGCACCAACCGCGACAATCGGGAAAGTTTCGCAGTTGTCGCTGCTCCCTTCGCAACGACTCGTGTTCACAAACACGCCATCGCAGCAGGCTTTCATCTCCACAGTTTCCCGCAGTTGAGATCGAATTGTTGCCCCAGTCGGTTCTGTGTGGGGGCTCGCTCGATCGTAAGTAGAGCCAGGATCCGAGGTTCTGTGACGACGCGGCGATCCTGAAATCGACAAATTGTCTGTTTTCCGGCAGGACTTCCGCGAAAGTGACATTCTGTTTCTATTTTGCATTGACGCCGCTTTTCAGCATGCATATACTTATTGTTCTCAGGGCTAGCGTTACCTTAGGTTTTTGAATGATGTTGTGAGGTCGGAACGACCTGTTGTGCTGCTGCCTGCCAGAGATACTCCTTCACAGGCTGGAAGGCAGCGCGCAGGGCCTGCCAGGCTCCCTCTCGAATAAAGGGCACGCGCTTCTTGCACGATGGGGCAGCCTGTCCGCAAATTGAGCGGCCCTGCAGACCGAAGATTTTTGCAAAGCAATCAAGATCACTGGGCAGTCTTCTACTAATCACAAACTGCTGTTCTTATTGAGTCTGGACTCATCGGCCCAGGGCTAACCACTCGGAAACGAAGTTCAGGACGGAAAACACAGCTCCTCGGCACGCGGAACAGCGCAGCGAAAGGTTCGCGGAATTCGGCCGCGAATCGGACCAAGTGGTTTGAGTCGCCTGAATGCCCCAGATATTCCATCGCAGCACGAACACGATTGCCAGGGCGAGTATTTTTGGCGCAGTCTTCATCGCGGGCCTGCTCGGTTATCTGGCTTACGAAGTGAACCAGTCGCCCTACTATACCGAAGTCAACGTTGCCCGGCAGCAACCGGTTCCCTTCAGCCACAAGCACCACGTGACCGACGACGGCATTGATTGCCGCTATTGTCACACTTCGGTGGAAAATTCCTCCTTCGCCGGGATTCCGCCCACCCACACTTGCATGACCTGCCATTCGCAGATCTGGGTGAACAGCCCGATGCTCGAACCGGTTCGCGCCAGCTACCGGACAGGAGAGTCTCTCGAGTGGACGCGGGTGAATTCCCTGCCGGAATTCGTTTATTTTGATCACAGCATTCACATCAATAAAGGAGTCGGCTGCACGACGTGTCACGGGCCCATCGGCCAGATGCCTTTGACCTGGAGGGCGCACACGCTTTACATGCGCTGGTGCATCGAGTGCCACAATCATCCTCAAAACCACGTTCGCCCGCGCAGCGAAGTCTTCAGCGCCACGTATCAGCCGCCCTCCACCTTCGCGCCCGTCAAGTTCGAGGGCGTCGAATACCACGACCAGGATGCACTGGGCCGCCGGTTGGTGAAAGAGTACAAGATCAAACCGCCGAAGATTATCACGGACTGTTATACGTGCCATCGCTAAGGGAAGAATCAAGGGATTATGACTGATCGCAAGAAAGGTAAGAAAAAACTCGATCTTGTCAAGATTCGGACGGAGCTCGACAGCAGCCCCGCCCCGCAGCTTTGGCGTGGTCTGGAGGAGTTGGCCGGCACCGAACAATACAAGAGCTTCCTGCATCACGAGTTCCCTTACCACAACGAGAAGGATTCCCGCGGCATCAGCCGGCGCAACATCTTGAAGCTGATGGGCGCTTCGGCGGCGATGGCAGGTTTGACCGCCTGCACCAAACTCCCCACCGAGAAGATCGTTCCTTACGTTCAAGCCCCGGAAGAAATCATTCCGGGCAAGCCGCTCTTCTACGCGACCTCCATGCCCTTTGGCGGCGTCGCCAACGGCTTGCTCCTGGAAAGCCACATGGGGCGGCCCACCAAGGCGGAAGGCAATTCCCAACACTCCGGCAGCCTGGGCGCCGCCGACATCTTCGCCCAGGCTTCCGTGCTTGGTCTTTGGGACCCGGACCGTTCGCAAGTGGTGGTTCACAACGGCCGGATTGCCAACTGGAGCGATTTCCTGGATTACGCGGGCGTGCTTCGCCAGGAGCTTGCCGCGACGCGAGGCGCCGGCTTCCGGATTCTGACCGAGACGTTGACGTCTCCAACCCTCGCGGCGCAGTTGGCGGATTTGCTCAAGCAGTTTCCCGAGGCGCAGTGGCACCAGCACGAGCCCGCCGGCCGCGACAATGTGCGCGAGGGCGCGCGCCTTGCGTTCGGCGAGATCGTGGAAACGCAATACCGGTTCGATCGCGCCGATGTGATCCTTTCCCTCGATTCGGATTTCCTGTGCGCCGCGCCTGGCTCGGTGCGCTACGCGCATGACTTTGCCGGCAAGCGGCGCGTGACGGATCCGGCCAGCACCATGAACCGGATCTACGTTGTCGAGCCGGCGCCCACGCACACCGGCGTGCAGGCCGACCACCGCTTGTCGTTGCGGGCCGCGGAAATCGAAGGGTTCGCAGCCTCGCTGGCCGGAAAACTGGGAGTCAAGGGCGTGGCGGCGGACACCGAATCGACGCCCTCCGAATACAAGTGGATTGATGCCCTGGCGCGCGATCTCCAGAACCATCGCGGTTCGAGCCTCGTCGTGGCCGGTTATGCCCAGCCGCCGATCGTGCACGCGCTGGCGCACGCCATGAACGCGGCGCTCGACAATGTGGGGAAGACCGTAATTTACACCGATTCCATCGAACCCAACCCGACCAACCAGTCGCAGTCGTTCAAGCAGTTGGTGGCGGACATGGCCGGCGGCAAGGTGGAGACACTGGCGATTTTGGGCGCGAATCCCGTCTATTCCGCGCCCGCCGACCTGAACTTCAAAGAGAATCTGCTGAAAGTGCGACGGCGCATTCATCTGGGCCTTTACGCAGACGAGACCGCCGTCGAGTGCCACTGGCACATTCCGGAAGCGCACTACCTGGAGGCGTGGGGAGACGCGCGCGCTTACGACGGGACGGTCTCGACCATCCAGCCGCTCATCTCGCCGCTCTATGACGGCAAGTCCGCCCTCGAAGTGGTGGCGGCTCTCGCGGGCCACCCGGGGCGCTCGGGACACGACATCTTGCGCGAGTATTGGATGGGCCAGCGGAAGGAAAAGGATTACGAGGCCTTCTGGGAGACCACGCTCCACGACGGCGTGATGGCGGGGACGGCATTCGCACCCAAGACCGTAACCTTGAAAATGCAGTTCGCGGGCGCCGCGCCGCAGGCCGCCTCCAACGCAGGGCTCGAAATCAACTTCCGCCCCGACACCAACGTCTGGGACGGGCGTTACACGAACAACGCCTTCTTGCAGGAATTGGCGAAGCCGCTGACCAAGCTCACCTGGGACAACGCCGCCTTGCTCAGCCCTAGGACCGCGCAGGAACTCAAAGTGGAGAACGAAGACGTGGTGGAGCTCCGCTACCAGGGCCGCACGGTGCGCGCTCCCGTCTGGATCATGCCCGGCCACGCCGATCAATCCGTTACCGTACACCTCGGCTATGGGCGAACGAACGCCGGCAACGTGGGCAACGGAACCGGATTCAACGCCTACGCGCTCCGCACCTCGGATCAGCTCTGGTTCGGCTCCGGGCTTGAGGTTCGCCCAACCGGCACGACCTATACGCTGGCCCACACGCAGTACCACCACGCGATCGACGGGGAAAAGGAGTTGAAGGAGGAAAGCGCCGCCGCCGAGCATCGCGACCTGGTGCGCATTGCCACGCTCGACGAATTCCGCAAGAATCCCGACTTCGCCAAGAATCCTCCCGACCAGACCTCCCACGCCGAATCGCTCTATCCGCCCTACGACTACAGCAAGGGTTATCAATGGGGGATGTCCATTGATCTGAACAGTTGCATCGGCTGCAATGCCTGCGTGGCGGCGTGCCAGGCGGAAAACAACATCGCGGTGGTGGGCAAGGAGCAGGTCAACCTGGGCCGTGAGATGCAGTGGATCCGCGTGGACACTTACTTCGAAGGGAATCTCGACAACCCTCGCATGTATAACGAAATTCTCCCCTGCATGCAGTGCGAGAACGCTCCCTGCGAATACGTCTGCCCGGTGGGCGCGACGATGCACAGCCCCGAAGGCCTGAACGAGATGATTTACAACCGCTGCGTGGGTACCCGCTACTGCTCCAACAACTGCCCCTATAAGGTGCGCCGGTTTAACTTTTTCCTCTATTCCGATTGGACCACCCCGAGTCTTTATGGCATGCGAAACCCCAACGTCACGGTCCGCAGCCGGGGCGTGATGGAAAAGTGCACTTACTGCATCCAGCGGATCAATACGGTCAAGATCAAGGCGGAAGAAAAGGACCGCACGATTCAGGACGGTGAAATCGTGACCGCCTGCCAGCAAACCTGCCCGGCGCAGGCGATCGTCTTCGGCAACATCAATGATCCGAACAGCAAGGTTTCGAAGCTCAAGGCGCAAAGCAGAAACTTCGGCCTCCTGACCGAGTTGAACACCCGGCCGCGTACCACATACCTGGCCAAGTTGAGAAATCCCAATCCGGAGATCCCGGAGGGCCAAGACTGATGGGGATGGAGCCGATCGGACCCCAAAATACGCCTGTCGTGCCGCCCGGCGTCCCGGAGATTGCGCCCGGCCATACTTATGGCTCGGTCACCGACAAGATCAGCGCCATCGTCCTGACGCGGGGGACGCGCAAGGGCTGGTGGGTCGGCTTTCTGATCGCCTTCGCCCTGCTCATGGTGATGCATTACGCCATCGCCATGGTTTTGTTCATCGGCGTCGGTCTGTATGGCATCAACATCCCGGTGGGATGGGGATTTGCCATTGTCAATTTCGTCTGGTGGATTGGAATCGGGCACGCAGGCACACTAATTTCCGCTTTCCTTCTTTTGATGCGGCAGAAATGGCGCACCTCCATCAACCGTTTCGCGGAAGCCATGACGATCTTCGCGGTGTCGTGCGCCGGCGTGTTCCCGTTGATGCACATGGGGCGTCCGTGGCTCTTCTACTGGCTGCTGCCCTACCCGGACACGATGGGCGTGTGGCCGCAATTCCGCAGCCCGCTGGTGTGGGACGTGTTTGCGGTGTCCACCTATGCGACGGTGTCCGTCCTCTTCTGGTTCGTGGGCTTGATCCCGGATCTCGCGACCTTGCGAGACCAGGCCAAGAAGCGCATCGCGCAGTTCGTTTATGGCTTCCTGTCGCTGGGCTGGCGCGGCTCGGCCATACACTGGCGGCGGTATGAGATGGCGTCGCTGCTGCTGGCGGGGCTGGCCACCCCGCTGGTCATCTCGGTACACACCGTGGTGAGCTTCGACTTCACCATTGCCATCATCCCCGGCTGGCACAGCACCATCTTTCCGCCTTACTTCGTCGCGGGAGCGATTTACTCCGGCTTTGCCATGGTCCTGACCCTGGCGATCCCGCTGCGGTCATTCTACAAACTTGAAGACTTCGTCACCATGCGCCACCTGGACAACATGGCGAAAATGCTGCTGGCCACCGGCTTGATCGTCGCCTACGGCTACATGATGGAAACCTTCATGGCGTTTTACAGTGGCAACCCGTTTGACCGCTACATGATTATGAACCGGATGTTCGGCCCCTACGCGCCGTGGTACTGGCTGCTGATTACGTGCAACATCGCGATTCCTATGACGCTGCTCTGGTCGTCGAAAATCCGCAGGAACGTGAAGGCGCTGTTTTGCATTTCGCTCGTCGTGCAACTGGGCATGTGGCTGGAACGCTTCATCATTGTGGTCACCAGCCTGCACCGGGATTTTGTGCCCTCGTCGTGGGGGATGTTTTATCCGACAGCCATCGACTTCCTGCTTTTCTTCGGGACCATCGGCCTGTTCTTCACCCTGTTCTACCTGTTCATCCGCTATCTGCCGATGATTTCGATTTTCGAAATGCGCGAGCTGGTTCACAAGACGGCGGAGGAATGATCTTCCCGCGGGCCACCCCGGCGTGGTTGGGGAGCGAAGTTACGACATGAGGAAGCACGCGCTTTACGGCCTGATGGCCGAATTTGAAACCGCGGACGCCCTGCTGGAGGCGGTGCGCAAGGCCCGCGAAGCCGGCTACAGGCGCCTAGACGCGTACACACCCTTCCCCGTGGAAGGCCTGGCGGACGCGCTCGGATTCCACACGACGCGCGTCCCCTTGATCGTCCTCATCGGCGGGCTCATCGGTTGCTTCGGCGGGTTCTTCCTTCAGTATTATCCGAACGTGATCGGCTATCCTCTGAATATCGGCGGCAAACCGTACGACAGCTGGCCGTCGTTCATTCCCATCACATTCGAGCTGACGATTCTCTGCGCCGCTCTTTCCGCCGTGTTCGGAATGCTGGCGTTGAACGGATTCCCCACGCCCTACCATCCGGTCTTCAACGCGCCGCGGTTTGAGCTGGCTTCGCAAAACCGGTTTTTTCTGCTGCTCGAGGCGCGCGACCCGAAGTTCGACGCCGAAAAGACCAAACAGTTTCTGGTGGAATTGAAAGCCTTCGAGGTGTCGGAAGTTGCGACCTAAAGCGTCCAAATCGGCGAAAGCGAAGAGTTCGCTGCGGCGTGCTTCAGGTTCGATGGGGCGCGCGGCAGCCCTGGCATCTCTGATCGTCGCCGTGATGCTCGGCGCCGGTTGCCGGGATGACATGCACGTCCAGCCCAAGTACGAGCCGCTCGACCCCAGCTCGTTTTTCGCCGACGGCCGGTCCGCCCGCCAGCCGGTTCCGGGAACGGTGGCGCGGGGCGAGCTGAGAATTAACGAAGCGATGTATGCCGGGAAGGTGAACGGGGTCCCGGTGGACAAGTTCCCGTTTCCCATAAGCCGCAAAGACCTGGAGCGCGGGCGCGAGCGGTTCAACATTTATTGCACGCCGTGCCACGACTACACGGGCAGCGGGCACGGCATGATCGTGCAGCGCGGATTTCCGCCCCCGCCCTCGTATGACATCGATCGCTTGCGCAACGCGCCGGTGGGGCACTTCTTCGACGTCATGACCAACGGTTACGGCTCGATGTACAGCTACGCTTCACGCGTTTCAGTGAAGGACCGCTGGAGGATCGCGGCCTACATCCGGGCGCTGCAGTTGAGCCAGCACGCCGCGCTCGACGACGTGCCGGAAAACGAACGCACGAAACTGGAAAAGAGCCAATGAACGATTCGCTTCCTCCCCAATACGACCGTGTCCAGCAGGGATCGCTGGTGGCAGGCGTGGTGCTCCTGGGGCTCTCCATCGCCCTGGGATTCTCCAACTGGACGCAATTCTTCCGGTCGTATCTGGTGGCCTTCATCTTCTGGACCGGTATGGGGCTGGGCTGCATGGCGATCCTGATGCTCCATCACATGGTGGGCGGGACGTGGGGATTCGCGTTGCGGCGGCTGCTCGAGTCGGGAGCAAAGACCGTCCGCCTGATGGCGGTCCTGGCCATCCCGCTGCTCCTGATTGTGCCGAAGCTTTATAGCTGGGCCGCGCCCGAGGCCGACCGCGCTGCCATGCCTCCCTTCAAACGCTTCTACCTGAGCAGGACCTTTTTCACGGGCCGGACGATCTTTTATTTTGCGGCATGGATCGTGCTCATCTATTTCCTTAACAAATTCTCCGCGGAGCAGGACCGCACGGGGGAGCCGGGCATCCTGCGCCGGCTGCAAAACCTCAGCGGCCCCGGGCTGCTCATTTACGGGTTGACAGTGACGTACGCCTCGGTGGACTGGGCGATGTCGCTGGAGCCGAAATGGTTTTCGACCATTTACGGCATGATCTTCATGGTCACGCAGGCGCTCTCGGCCACGGCCCTGGTTACAGTGGTGGTGATGTTCCTCTCCGACCGCAAGCCGCTCTCGGATATCGTGACGCCGCTGCTTTTCAACGATTTCGGCAACCTGCTTCTGGTGTTTACCATGCTCTGGGCCTATCTGTCGTTCTCGCAGTACCTGATCATCTGGGCGGGAAACCTGCAGGACGAAATTCCCTGGTACATGGCGCGCGCCTCGGGCGGCTGGGCGTGGGTGGCGCTGGCCCTGATCGTTTTTCACTTTGCTATTCCCTTTTTCCTGCTGCTGATGCGCTTCATCAAGCGCCGCAAGCGCATCCTGGCGGCCCTGGCGGCGGGCCTGATCGTGATGAGCGTCATCGATATCTACTGGCTGACGGTTCCAGCCTTCGAGCCCAAGGGCCCGGAGTTCCACCTGACGGATTATGGAACCCTCATCGGGATTGGCGGGTTGTGGATGTGGCTCTTCCTTTCGCAACTGAGGAAGAGACCGCTGTTGCCGCTCCACGATCCCCGGCTGGAAGAGGTACTGCATCATGGATGAACAGCCGACCAACACGGAGAATCCGAAGCACCGCCACGAGACGCGAGACGCGAGCATCCCCGCGATCGTGAAATTCGCGGTGGGGCTGTTTCTCTCCATTGCCGTCTCCATGGTGGTGGCGAGGCTGGTGTTCAATTATTTCGCGGCCCATCAGAGCCTCGGGCCGCCCGCTTCGCCGTTCGAGAATACGCGTGAGTTGCCGCCGGCCGGCGTGCCGCGCTTGCAGGTGGAGGCGCCGGAGGATCTGCATCAATATCTGATGCATGAGAACGAAGAGCTCCACAGCTACGGCTGGGTGGACCAGAGAAACGGGATTGTGCGGATTCCGATCGATCGCGCCATGGACTTACTGATCCAGCGCGGGCTGCCGGTTCAGACTGCGCCGCCGCAAGGCGAGGTGCTCCAGCCCGGCAGCGTGCCGCAGTACACGGTTCCCAAGGGCTACACGCCGGCGAACTGAGTGGATTCAAAGGAGAGAAGTCAACCGAGGGGGGAATGATGGCAAGGGGATTCGAGTCGCGAGGGAAAACGCTTGACGGACGGAAAAGCCGCGCCGCACACGGGCGGAGAATGCTGCTGACGCTGGGCGCTTGCGCCGCCCTGCTCCTGACCGCCGGCGTCCGGCCCGCGCGCGCCGACAGCAACACCGCCGCCGGGCGGCCCCAAATCCTACGCGATGTGGGCATTGACCAGAACCTCAATCAGCAGATCCCGCTCGACCTGACTTTCCGCGACGAAACCGGGAAACCGGTCGAGCTTCGCCAGTATTTCGGTAAGAAGCCGGTGGTGCTGTCGCTGGTCTATTTCAGTTGCCCGATGCTCTGCACGATGGTGGAGGAAAACCTGCTTCAGGCCCTGAAACAAATCAGCTTCAACATCGGCGATCAATATAACGTGCTCGCAGTCAGCTTCGACCCTCACGATACGCCGCAAATGGCCGCAGCGAAGAGGGACGTTTACGTGGGCCTTTACGCCCGCAAGGACGCCGGGCAAGGTTGGCATTTCCTGACCGG
>JAHEKS010000348.1 GCA_024638215.1 Acidobacteriota bacterium
CGTTGGCTCCGACGTGCTTGGCATAAATCCGGCCGTCGCGCCCAATCACCATGGTGGTGGGCAGGCCCAGGATCCCGCCGTAGAGTTCCGCCAGCTTGTCATCACCCAGGGCCACCGGGTAGTCCATATTGAACTGTTTGTAAAATTCCCTGACCGGCGCGGGGCCGTCGTCCATGGAAATGCCGATGACTGCCAGACCCTGGTCGCGATAGCGCTTCTGGAGCTGGACGAACTCCGGAATTTCGATGCGGCACGGGCCGCACCACGTCGCCCAGAAATCGAGCAGCACCACTTTGCCCTTGTAATCGGCCAGGCTCAGTTTCTGCCCGGAAATGTCCGTGAGCGAAAACTGGGGGGCGAAGGGATGATTGCCCGAAGCCTCGGCGCGCTGCGTCGAAAGCGGCGCAATCCACACTCGGTTCACCACGTAGAGGGCCCCCACCAGAACCACCACCGCCAGAAAACCGAGTACAGTCTTCTTCGAATTCAACGAATCATCCTCCCCAACCGAAGCCCCCGGGCTTGTGGCGCTTTCTCCCTCATTTGATTATGCCACGATGCGCGCCAAGCGGGATAGGGATTCATCCGTGGGCGTGTTTGGCCGGCGCCCGCGATGTTGCCTTCTCGGCATGCCCTTTGCGGCCCTGCAGGTGATGAGCAATGCCCGCCGCCGCGACGAGCGCGAGGATCGCGATGAACTGCGACGTCGAGAGCAAGTCATGGAAAACAAATCCCCGGTCCGGATCGCCGCGCAGGAATTCCAGGAAAAAGCGCGCCACCGCGTAAAGCGTGAGATAAGAAATAAAGATCTGGCCGTCGTAAGCCTTGCGCCGGAATTTCCACATCAGGAATGCGAAAATGCCGAAACAAAGCGCCGATTCGTAAAGCTGCACGGGATGCACCGGCACGTTCAGCGGCACGCCGCCGATCTGGTGCGCCAGCGGATTGGTGAAAACGACGTGAATGGGGAAATTCGTCGGCTTGCCGTAGTCGTCGCCCGCCGCAAAACATCCCCAGCGCCCGATTGCCTGCCCGAGGACAATCGCCGGCGCGTAAACGTCGAACACTTTCCAGATCGGAAGCTTATTCCGGCGGGTGTACCACCACGCGAAGAAAGCCGCCGCGATAAAACCGCCGTAGAAAACTCCGCCGGCCTGGAACATGCCCCAGCTCACCAGTTCCCCGGGATTTTGCCAGTAATAATGCCATTCCGTAATCACCATCAGCAGCTTGGCGCCTACCAGGGCGACAATGATCAGCCAGGTGCTGAAGTCAAACAGGCGGCCCGTGTCCAGTCCTTCGCGCTTTCCCAGCCGCATCACGACGTACACGGCTGCCAGCAGCGCCGTGGCCAGAATCACGCCGTAGGTAGGCAACTGGAATGAGCCGATTCGGAATAAGATTGGGTGCAAGCGCTACGCCCTCATGAGATTGGATGCGGCAGGCAGACCGCGCGCCGCCTTTAGAGCGAGAACCGGTTCAGAAACGTCAGGTATCCGGAAAGCACGGTCAACTTGTTGAACGCCATCAGCACGCCGATTCCGATCAGCAGCACCCCGGAGGCGACTTCCACCGCCTGCAGGTGCTTCCTAAATCGCCCGTAGAATTTCAGGAACTGGCTCAGGCCCAGGCCGGTCAGCAGAAACGGAATCGCCAGGCCGGCGGAATAGACGGCGAGTAGAAACATGCCCTGGAAGACTGTGCTGCGCGTCGCCGCCACGGCGAGAATTCCGGCCAGAATCGGGCCGATGCAGGGCGTCCAGCCGAACGCGAAAGCAAAGCCCAGCAGGAACGAACCCGCCGCGCCCCGCCGGGGCGCACCCGTTTCCAGGCGCTTGTCGCGGTAGAGGAACGGAATCTTGATCAGCCCCGTCAGGTGCAAGCCGAAAATGATCACGATGATTCCCGCGATAATGTTGAACGCCGTGCGCTGCGACATCAGGAATCCGCCCACCGCCGTCGCCGAAGCGCCCAGCGAAATAAACACCAGCGAAAATCCCAGCACGAAGGCAACGGAATTGGCAAAAATGCGCGCCACCAGCGCCCCGCCCGCTTCCACCTTCAGCACCTCAATGGATTCGCCGGAAAGCATCGAGATGTAGCCGGGAACGAGCGGCAGCACGCAGGGCGACAGGAATGAAACGATTCCCGCGAGGAAGGCGATGGGTATGCTCAGATTGTGGGCCATGAACTGATTCGGTCCCCCGAAACCCTCTGGAATTGGATGCAACGGGCGCGGCTGCGGTCACATGAGACCGGGAACCGGCAAGAATCAAAGGCGTCGTGCAACCGCTTCTCCGATTAATTGAAATCTCAAATTCAAGTGTATCATAGCTCTCTTTCGGAGTGCTCGGCCTGCGCTTCGCCTGAGGGCGGGCGGAGCCCGTCATGCGCTTTCATGCCGATCCTTTGAAACGACATCCGGAGTCCAGTATGTTGCGTGCACTTATCTTCGATTTCGACGGCGTGCTGGTGGACAGCGAGCCGCTCATCTTCGAGCTTACGCGGCAAATGGCCGCGAAAGAAGGCTGGACGATCACGGAAGGAGAATACTTCCGCGATTATCTGGCGCTCGACGACCGTGGCACCGTCGAGCACCTTTACGCCAGCCACGGTCGCGCCGTGGATCGCGCGCGGCGAGACGAATTGGTCGCGTGGAAGGCTCGCACTTACGCTGATGCCATCTACCATGGCTTGCCCGCCATGCCCGGCGCGGTTGAATTTGTTCGCAAGGTCGCCTCACGCTTTCCTCTCGCCATCGCCAGCGGGAGCCTGCGCAGCGAAGTCGAGCACCTTCTCTCTTGCATCGGCTTGCGTGAATGCTTTCAGCTGTTGGTAACCGCCGAAGACACGGAGCGGTCGAAACCTGAGCCGGAGATTTACTTGAAAGCTTTGGCGGGACTGAACCGGCTGGAGGCATTCCGCGCGCAGCCGCTCCGCGCCTCCCATTGCCTGGCGATTGAGGATGCGCCGGCCGGGGTTCGAGCCGCGCAAGCCGCGGGGATGAAGTGCCTCGCCCTCGCCCACAGCCGTCCCGCCGCCGAGCTCGCCCATGCCGAGTGGGTGGTTCGAGAATTTGCGGAAGTAAACCTGCAAGAAATCGAAGCGGCGTTCTAGTCGCGCGACATCTTGTTGTAATGAACCAGAAGACCGCTATCTGAGAATTTCCCCAGGGCCTCGAGCGCAACGATCTGGTAATCCCGCGCGGCAATCTCGGTGCGGCGATAGGCTCCCGGCTCCTCCTTGACCGTCACTCGCCCGGCATCTGCAAGCAGAAAGCCCAGAGCGGACTTGGTTGAAGGCGCTCGCTTATAGGCTTTGGAGTGACCGTCCGCTTCCAGCACGTAAGAACGCAGCAACTTGGGCCAGTATTGGCGGAACAATTCGGCGCTCGGGAAAATATCGCTCCACACCAGTTCGCCGTTGATCGCCACGACCACCCCGACGGCGCCGCTCGAACCGACCTTGGCGCGCAACTCATTCTCGTATTCTCGCTCGATGGACGATGCCTTCTCGTCGAGGGTGCGCTTCGCCTGCGGGCTGTTGATGACGTCCACGTAGCTCGAAGTCGGCGAAGGCGCTGCCAGCGCCTGCATGGTTCCAGCCACCGAATCCCACACTCCCGTCTGGCTCTTGGAAACCTGCGCTTCGCGCCGGATGTCCGGATGGGCAATCGCACCCGCCGCGCCGAATCCCGCCCTGCCCGGCGTCCAGCGGCCATGCTCGACGCAGAATACGGAAAGAGGTATCGGGTCGCTATTGGGCGGAACTACCACGTCGGCGCCGATGATGCGATTCTGTTTTCCGCCTGAAACCACTTCGCCTGCCAGGAGCAGCAACGGCCGGTCGGACCGGTTCACGAGCATCAACTCGTTGACGCTTGCCCCTTCGTATTGCGGCCGCTCTTCGAAGACCGGCGGCCACCGCCGCGTCTCACGCCGCCGATACAGGGCGTTTTGCAGCTCGCCGCGCTCCGCGATGCGCACTTCTCCTTTCGCCACACCTTCGTCCAGAGTGAGGAAGTCCGAAGTGTCCACTTTGAGGTTGGAGACAACGGGATAGATGCTCAGGTTGCCGCGCGTGATGGGATCGAGCACTCTCCAGCTTTCTCGAAAATCCTCGATACCTTTTGCGCGTTCTGGGCGTGCCGGCCGGTTGCGAGTCATCTGGCCGGCCATCGGAGTCACCAGCAAGCACCAAACCGCCAGCAGCGGGATAGCCTTCAGCGTTTTCATCGTTCACCTCCG
>JAHEKS010000349.1 GCA_024638215.1 Acidobacteriota bacterium
CGAATGTCCTTCCCTTCCAAAATCCACACCAGAACCAAGTAGTACAGGGGGACCAGGTACGCAAAATGTATGACATCGGCGCGCCCAATGACAACAGAAAGAAGCAATCCTGCCAACGTGCAGCACGTGAAAATGTAATATGCGGCCTTGCCAGACTCAAGCCTCTGCCTTCTTCTCTCAACGGTCCAATAAACACCAAGCAGGATAGCGACGATGGGAAGCGCCGGGATGATAAGTGACGGCAGCATTGCCAGGATTGCGACGATCTCTCCGAATAACGCGGCAGGCCGAAGGGGATTGGTTGCCAAGATGCCGGACCATTTCTGGAATCCATATGGGACGCTGTTCACGCCTGCATAATGATGGACCGGCCAAAGCCAGTCCGAAATCATAATCGGCAGAGCGTGCTGGGCTGCAAAGTAAGAAAACGTCAGGGCGAAAGGCCATGTCCACCCTGCCGCGAGCAATGCCCATTGCTTCCAACCGAACTGATCCTGTTTCCGATCAAGCAATGCGAGGATCGCGAAACCGAGGCCCATGCCGAGAACAAGGCCTCCGCCCTTTGACTGCTCAAATAGGAATGCAAGAGACGCGAAGCTTCCTGCTCCGAGGATCCATGCCGCCCGATTGAATTCAAAGAACCGCACGCCGCAATAAACGGCCGCACACGCCCACAGGGTGCTATCCCAGTTGTGGAGTGCCAGGAATCGCCACGGCAAGCAAGTCATCGTGACGAGGTACGCGGCGAGTAACGCAAATCCGCGCGTGCAGACGCGCCGCGCCATCAAGTAGGTGAAAACCGAAAACAATCCGCCATAAACAGCCAGCACGGTCCTCGCGACTATCACGGAGCTGCCGAAGGCTTTGAAGAGCAGGGCGTAGAGGTAATACGAGCCGGGCGTAAAGTACGAAAAGAAGTCCCGATACAAAACCTGCCCGTGCAGGATCCGTTCCGCCCCCTGCAAAATGATTCCTTCATCCGGGTCCATGCTTACCGAGCGGCGGAAGAGACACAGGTAGGCAAACGAGCCCAGGAACACGAGTAAGACAACGACCCTTTCAATCGATGATCTTTCCGGCAAATGGATCGATACAGCCCTTTTGTGGTTTTCAGAACCGACCGTACGGAGGGGCAATCTGACAGCGGCGTCGTCCGGGGATGGTGCTAGCACCTCAGAAAAATATCACTTCGGTAGCAGACTTGGCAAACACGGGGTCGGAACATGTCTGCTCGGCAGCGTATGAGCCGAGGAACAGTGGGGGTTAAGGTTCAGGAATGACCTGGCTCTGTTGACATCCTAAGGAATATGTAGCGATGCCTCAAGCGGTACAGGTTGAAGCTCAGCCCAAGCAGCAGGGCCTGGCGTATCTGCATCCGGAGCGAGCGACCGGGCGCCCGAGCCGAGAGCTTGCGCTTCACCGAAGAGAATACCGTTTCGATCAGAGCCCGGCGTCGGTAGAGCTTTCGCGGAAACGCCCGCCGCATTTCGGCGCGCACTCCACACACGCGCCAACCTTTCTTTCCGCGCTTGGCGGGAATCACGCTCCGGGCACGCAGGCGTTGGCGGATATAAGTGTGATTCCTCTCGCTGTCGAATTCGGCGTCGGCCAGCACCAACCCGATGCGCGTCTGCTGGGAAGCCGTCTTGACGACCCTCGGCAAACTCCCGCAGTCGTTCCAGGGACCGCGTCGTGCGCTCTGCGAGAGAAGGAGTTGCTGATCCAGATCCGCCACGATCAACCACTTCAGCCAGTGCCTCCACGGCAGGGCTTTTTGCCCGTGATGATGCAGGCGCCGCACAAAATATGTGCTCACCGCTCCCTGCGCCAAGCCGGTCGCGTCGACCGCCACACAGGCTCGTCGGCGATCGCAGCGTCGTCCGCCGCCCATCCGGCGCACCGTCTCGCCGACCGCCCTCTCGATGGTCTGGCCTTCCAGACGACGGAGGAAACGGTAAAGCGTTGTGAAATCGGGCATGCTCTTCAATCCCAAGACCTGGCGCAGTTCTCCGTGCTCCCTCAAGCGCACTTCGGCTTCGCGAAAGGTCCAATCCTCGTAGCGCATCAGGCAAAGGATGGCCAGCAACTGCGGCTGGGTGAATTGATGCTTGCTGAAGCGAGTTCGATAGGGTGGGAGCACCGCCCGACCCACTTCCAAGGCGGTGAGGGCAAATGCCAAGAGTCCAACCTCCGCCATCGCGCTTGCTGCCTCCTAGCAAACGGACCCTTGCGAAGGGCTGGCGCACATGCATTCTCCGTGGTTGGGGTAAGGATGTCAACAGAGCCGAATGACCTCAATACCCTCCCGGCCGCTCAGCTGTTGCCGTGAGGCGAGCTTGTTATCCCAGGGAACCAGCCCAATTGATGTCAAACGGCAAGTTTGCGCAGTGGAAGGCCGGAAGGAGCGTGGCAATCAGAAAGAGCGACATCGCCCAGTGAAAGTTCCTCAGGTCTGACCTAACGTGTCGGGCAACCCTGAGTTTTTTCTCTCCTGAAACCCTTTCTGCCGTCGGGGGCATCATCATGGCTGCCTTCTGAATTTCGCGTACAAATCTTACGTGCAGAAATCAATTCGGTCCGTGACTTGGCACAGATTGCATCTTGGGCAGGGCGACTATGGCGATCGCGATCGCGGCCACCATGACCCCGCCGATCAGATCCACGAAAAAGTGCTGTTCCTGGAGCAGTATTGCTGCTACCACAAGCACGTCGAACGTCGCGACGAAGACCAAAAGGCGTTTCCACTGGCGCAAGAACCACAGGGAAATAACCGGCATAGCGATGTGCATGCATGGCAGTGCAATGAAGTAGTCTGTTCCGATGGGCTGGTGCAACTTGTGGGCAAAAAGGAGGCGAGCTTTGAGTGCAGTTGTTTGCTGAATCGTGTAGAGGTTGAGCGAGGAGGAAAGGCGCTGAAAGTGCCCTGGACAGAGCATGTAGGGATTGGCGGCCGGCATAATGAAAAATACAAGCAGTGAAATATAGTATGCTGTCAGTAAGGCGGCAACGAACTGCAGGGCCCGCTTTTGCGATCCGAAAAGCGCAACCAGGATCAGCGTAGCCCCCACCTGTGAGAATACGCGGAAGTAAATCAGCGCAAGGAAAGGATAAACCCACAGTGGCAGGCGGGACATGATGGCGTGGGCGATCTGCGAAACCGTCCAACCAGCCAAAAGGAACCTGTCGGCCTGGTTGAGCAGGGGAGAGTACTTCTCCGCAAATTCCAGGCTGGCGATCACGTCGTTGTAGCAGAACACCAGCACCAACCCCACGAAAAGGTAGGCGGCGGGCACCGCAATCTTCACCGCCATTCGGCAAAGTCTAGCCGGGTCGCCCAATGCGCGATCGAAAACTTCCAGGAAAGCCACCGTGTCCACGATCAGCACCAGACCAATCGCCCAGCCAAACCACCACAGCATATAAACCGTGAAGGCTGCCAGGACCAGGAATCTTCCTTTCTGCTTGCAGTAGCGTTCCCAGAGTGGCACCAGCGTCTCCTGTAGCGGAAAGCCCACCAGGTACAGAATCACCGCCACCAGAGCGGAGCGGATCGCCTGTCCCACCCAATACAGTTTGAGAAACTGAACCCAGTCGATGTTGAATTGCAGTCCGGCATGATGAAGGGCGGGGATTAAAGCGAGAATCAGGAAAGCTGTCACGGCCCAATGAAAGCTCCGAAACGCGGACCTTGCCATCCGGATTAGGCAACTGCCTCCTTTCAATCCCATTGGCTGACATGTTGGTGGATTGCTCATCCCAGATTGGAACGTTAGCCCCTGCGCCTCGAGTGGCGCCCTACCCAAGTCCCACATCTTAACTTAAGTTCCGCTTGCGGCAAATGACTCTGTAGGACTACATTTCTCACCGCACACACTGTGGCATGACGTTCCGAGCCGAACGGGAAAAGTAATTGGAAATCAATCGAACAAACCGGCCTCTTGAACCCTTGAACACCCAAGACATGCCCCTTGGTCCCACGCCCTCGGAGCGTGCAAAGTCCACGTCACGAACGAGGGCGACTTTTGCGGCCTTGGCCCTCCTGATGGTAGGGCTGGCGGCGGGTCGTCAAGTTGCATGGTGGCCCGCCAGGGTCCGCTATCCCGGCGAGTTGGACACCGTCGAGGGGAGAGAACTGGCGGATATGGTCATGCTCCGCAAAGGAGTTCCTGTCTACGCTCCTGTGACGCCCGAGAGGTTCAACGCCGTCGGATATGGCCCTCTTTTCTATTTGCTAGGGTCGGA
>JAHEKS010000350.1 GCA_024638215.1 Acidobacteriota bacterium
GAAGATCTCTCCCGCGATCCGACGCAGGAATATTTCGGCGACGGCCTGACCGACGAATTGATCACGGACCTTGCTCAGATGACCAAAAGGCGAGTGATTTCCCGAACCTCCGTCATGCAATTCAAGGGGACCAAACAGACGGCGCCGCAAATCGCGCGCGAGTTGAACGTGGACGCCCTGGTGGAGGGAACCGTCGAACGCGCGGGCGGCCGCGTGCGCATCCGTACACGATTGGTCCGGGCGCACACCGACCGGCAGATGTGGGCTTCCACCTACGACAGCGAGCTCAACGATGTCCTTGCCCTTCAGGGGGAAATTGCGGGAGAAATCGCGGACGAAATCCACCTCGCACTTGGCAGCCAACCCCGCCCCAGTGCTCGCCGGCCTTTTCGCCGCGCGGCCAATTATCCCGCCTCCGACGAGTACCTGAAGGGGCTCTATTTCTGGAACAAGAGAAATCCGGACGGTTTCCGCCAAGCGGTCGCCTGCTTCAAAAGAGCGATTGAGGACGACCCCAACTATGCTGCCGCCTACGCGGGCCTCGCGGACTCCTATGCCATGATGAGTTCGTATCTGCTGGTGCCGCCGTCCGAGTACATGCCCAACGCGCGCGCCGCCGCGCTGAAAGCCCTCGAGATTGACGACAGTCTGGCAGAGGCTCACGCCGCTCTCGCCGTTGTCGCCGAGAATTACGATTGGGACTTCAAACGGGCGGAAAAGGAATACCGGCGAGCGATCGAGCTGAATCCCAGCTACGCAACCGCCCACCAATGGTATGCCGAATGCCTTTCCTTCGAGGGGCGTTCTGACGAAGCCCTGGCCGAGAGCGCACGCGCCCTTCAGCTCGATCCCTTGTCCCCTATCGTCGCTGTCGACAACGGTGCGGCCCTTTACTTCGCGCGCCGCAATCAACTCGCAATCCAACGCTTCCGCACAGTTCTCGACATCCATTCCGGCTTCCCCCGGGCTCAACTGATAGTCGGCGCCTACGTTGAAGAAGGCCGTTTCAAAGAAGCGCTGGATGAAAACAAATTGTGGCAGCGCGATGATGGCGGCCAGCCGTGGACTTGGGCGTGGGAAGCCTACGTGTACGCCCGCGCCGGAGAGCGACACGAAGCCGCCCGGGCCCTGGATGATCTAAAGAGGAGCCTTCGCAGGAACCACGCACGGGCCGCGCCGCTCATGGCTTTTGCCTATGCAGGAATGAATGACCGGGAACACACGCTGTTCTGGCTAGAGAAGGCATACTCGGAACATTCCAACACTCTCTTGTCGCTGAAAGTGGACCCCGCCTACGACTTTCTTCGCGACGACCCCCGTTTCCAGGCTCTTGTCCGACGCGTCGGGCTCAGCCCGCAAACATCAGAGCAGGTCTCGAGCCCAGCACCTGGTGTTGAATAGAGAATTCACGCACGGCACCCGCCTTGCCTAGAACTCCACACGCGGTACCGTGGCGAGGCTTGCGGGTCTGGCAGACGGCCACAACTTGGCGTTGCTGCGGGCCTGAAGGGAGGCTGACCATGGGCTCCGCCATCGGCACCGAATACATCCTTTACGGCACTACGTCTGGGGGCGGAGCGTACGGCAACAACGGGACTGTTTTCCAGTTAACCCCCTCGGTCTCTGGCGGCACTTGGACGGAATCTGTTTTGTATGGCTTCCAGTACGGCTGCGACTCCGGAGCGAAGGTGGCGGCGAACTCCACTTGCACAGTTGGTATCACGTTTACGCCCAGCGCGGCCGGTAGCGAAAGTGCTTCGCTAGCCTTGGCTGACAATGCCGCGGACAGCCCTCAGTCTGTCCCTCTGACGGGAGCGGGAGAGGATTTCTCGCTGAGCGCCACGAGCCAAAACGGCGGACCGGTGTGCCACGCCGAGGCATCTGCGGCAGCTTCGGGCGGATTCGGCCCGTTGCTCCTCCGAGGGTTCTTGGGGTTCCAGGTGCAGCAGGTCGCTTTCCAATACGGAACAGACTTCGCTGTGGTTGACGTGATTTCGGAGCGCCGATTTCATCTCGTCCGGCAGCACGCCTTCGGAAGCCGCGCGCAGCAGGGCGGGTGAGGGATGGCTTCCCGGCCGAAGGCGGCGTGCGAGCTCGCTTTGCTCACGTGTGAAGTCCGAATTCGGGTTGCTCTCGTTCATACGCGGTCCGACGTTTTTTCTCCGACTTCTTCTCTCAGCAACTTCAGCGCGTATTGCAGGTATCCTTTGACCTGCATCTCCTCCAGGCCGGTGTAAACTGTCTCACTTCGTCTGGTACAAAAACCGGGGCGGGTCAGGGGTCCCCACAAAAGTCCCCACAGTCAGAAATGCACCAAAATGGGGCAACTGCGGAAGTCGTTGTGCAGTAAGGGGTTGGATGGTGAGCCGTAAGGGAATCGAACCCCCAACCTACTGATCAAGAGCGTAATTGGAACTATTTCACAACTTGTTGATTGGAAGGCAGAAAACCCTGCAACGCCTCGTACTTCAACAAGTTATCGAGTTGTACGAAGCTGTTTCGAGTTGCACCAAAATTAGTGCAAATGTATCTGGAGTCCCCACAAATTTCCCCACAGTTCAACCAACTGCCTTTCCCTTCCTAGCCCACTTTGAGCACTCGAAAGTCCCCACAAAAGTCCTCACACTCCGCGGCGCCGCAAGATATTATAGATTGCCTCCGCGCCATTGGACATCAAGATCCCTTCGGTTGCCTCATAACGCGAACCCTGACGAGCTTGAGCCATGCGTTCTTTTGACGCTCGGATAATCCCCAAACCTCATAGGGCTCCTTCTTGCTCGTTTGCTCACGGAGTTCCCGTTTGTTTAAAACTAAGTGGTCCCGTTCGGCAAATAGGACCAATGACGTTCCACCTTCCCTTTGTGCGCTCGGATAATAGATTCCATCAATCAAAGTATCGTCATGCTTAAAAGCAGTCCGAAACCATTCTGTAGCAATCTGAGTCGGGACGTAGTCAACGTGTTCCCGATTAGCAGGCTCAACCCTCGCCGCTAGGCTGCCGACAAATTTGTGCAAAAACGACACCGCATAGCGGTCGTATCCATAGTGATTCTCAAAGAAGGCAGGCCTACGAGGCAATCGTGTTAGGTCCAGGACCAGAATATCGCGCGTTATTCGGAACGTGCCAACGGAAATTCCAAGAGATGCCTTATCGTCAATCTCCGCACCAGCCGTCTTGGGATCGTTACTCGCGTAGAACATGACAATCCCAGCAGGACTCATCCTGTTGGAACGGGTCGCTTTCTCGGTCGGCGGGGGGCCAAGGTCGTAGGTCGTTTTCAGAACCTCTCCAACCGCAAACTGGCGCGCCCTATAAATCAGCGAACCCTGTGCTATTGTCCTAATCAGGCCGCAGTCTTCAACTGTCGAGCCTATGATTGGGAGAAGCTCTGACGGGTCAAAAATTTCATCGTCATTCTTGCCAGCGGAAAGGAAGAAATATCTGCGTTCGTACTTTGTGAATTCACTGAAATATTCCCAACTATATATAAGCTTTTCGCCGTCACGGAGCGAATATGGGTTTCGCCCGCACCAAACTTCATCGCCAACACAACTCCTGATAATTTCAAATAACCTCCCGTCATCATTGGGTAGGTCAAGTTCGATCTGATCGGTCAAGAGATCATAAGTATCCCAGCGCCTCCCATAGTAGCCGCCTTCGGCGCTTTCATAACCCAAATTGCTGGCGGCGAGGTCATACTCGCGGTCTATCGCCTCATTTATCACTTCAACAACGCGACCGAGAGGGGCTGCAACAGGGCGTCTGCAGCTTCTCCGGCCGCAGAAGTTACATTCCGTTTCAGAAGCGTTTTCCCGGATCAGTGCTTTGAGCGTATCGTCCTCGAAGCACCTATCGCACACGAAAAACCCCTCAGCCGGCCTTGTGCTAAGACAGGCTCCCTCGTCGCCATCGCCCAATTTAATTGCCTCCTGGGCCAAACTTGGATAATGCGCAGCCTGTCAGTGCCGCCCCGCGACTCGGAACCCTCATCCTACGCCCAGCCAATGGGTAAATTCGTTCCGCGGAATGGGGCGACTCATCCAGGACGTGTCAGGCAAGGGCAGTTGGGCGGCCTCGCGGACCGTCAACCAGCCTCGCGGGAGGTCCATCGAGCCGAGAGTGCCCTTACGCGTGATCCACTCGAATCGCCGCCGCTCCTCACTCTTTTGAGCGACTTGAAGAGCGATACGAACATCCTGGGCCACGTACCGAAGGACT
>JAHEKS010000092.1:0-3425 GCA_024638215.1 Acidobacteriota bacterium
CTTCTGTCTGCGGGAATGCCAGCGGCATGTGGCCCGCGCGCTCGACAATGCACGGCTTGCCGCCGGCGTATTCGGCCTGCCTGACTACCGCGCATTGTTCACGCGACGCGTAGTGAGCGGAAACGGGTGAGCCTGCCGCCCGCTCTTGGGACCATTTTTTGAGGGCCTCATAGGGCAAGCCTTTGCAGCGTGAAAGGTCAATCACCCGGCCCTGCGTTGCCTGCGCCCAGGTGATTTCACGCTCGTCACCTGGGCGCATGCGACGGTACGTCTCCTTGCGGCTTACCCGGGCAAGGCGCGCGTAGTCGCTAACCTTCGCGCGCCATTGCTCCGGGATTTGGTCGAGCGGGACTTTAGGCATCTAATTTCCTCGCGTTGACGAATCAGCCTGTTCTTCCGCAGGAACCTTGAACATTGTCGGCCTCAAGGGCGCCGCGAAGGTTTAGAACGGTATATCCTCGTCTGCGAGCCCTTCCTCCCGGTGACTTTTGACGATTTTCCGCTTGCCGTCCGGGCTGGTCTCGACTGTGAAAGTGCCGGGCTCGATTCGAAGTTTGAGCGCGATCTGCGTCTCAAGCTGCGAAACCAAGGCTTCGAGGTCTCCGCGCCGCGCTTGCAGCTCTTCCTTTGCGCGTCCTACAGTCGCCACGGCCGCGACAATTTCGCAGAGGTCCCGCTGCTTTATCTCTGTCGGGAAGTCTCCGAGTTCATCAAGGTTCCAGAGGTCCTCAAGGTCTTTAGGTGTCGGAGTCGGATGTTTCTTATCGTCGGGCTTTTCCACGGCCGTTCTCCTTCCGGCGGCTGTTCCTCTTAATTGCGCGCGGCTTTCGCTGCTTCTTGCGCCGCTGCACTTCATTGAGCTTCTGTTCCCCACGTTCAAGAAGCCAGGGGAGCACGAGTTCTCCCACTGCCAATGCGCGCCGGGACAACTCGAAGAGTTGCGACCGAGGCAGGTCATCGCAGCCCACGGCACGGCATAACGCCCTCGTCCATGCCAAAGGGAACCGAACTTGGCGCTTGCCGTTGCCGTTTCTGGTAAAATCCGCGAGCATGGAGGGTGTGACCGTCCTACCGAGGTCCCGGCTCATCACTTCGGCGATTACTGCCCGGTCTCTGCCCTTCATCGCCTTACGAAGCAGCCGGCGCACATCATCCTCAGCCGGGACGGTACCATCTTTGCGCTGGGCGGCCGCTGCGACCTCGTGCGCGATTTCTTGTGAATCCGCCATGCGTGGAGGATTATCACCTACCGATATGGCAAATGTCAAGAGAAAAGTGGCACAGCTTTTAGAGGTGGCGTCCCACAGAACAGTCACATTATTGGACGAGTTTTCCCTTGCCTTTGCCAATCGTGTAGGGCAATATGCTCCACTAGTGGAGGCTGGAGGGCGATAAAATATCGTTATGCCGAAAAGAAACTCTCAGTTTATAAAACACCTCGATGCCGTACTCGGGGAGATGAAGCCTGCGGAGCTGGCCAGGAAGCTTCAGGTCAGCGACAGCCGAATTCCTGAATGGATGGCCGGGAAAAGGTTGCCGTCCCCCGACACCCTGATAAAACTCGGCAAGCTGGCTCTTGAATACAAAGTCCCCGATCCTTTCTTCTTTTG
This sequence comes from Acidobacteriota bacterium, assembly GCA_024638215.1. Classification (GTDB taxonomy): domain Bacteria; phylum Acidobacteriota; class Terriglobia; order UBA7540; family UBA7540; genus JAHEKS01. The sequence continues at coordinate 1,611 of JAHEKS010000092.1, forward strand.
GGCCCTCGCTGGACATGACGCGCAGACGCTCCGGTCGATGGCCACAAATGTTGTGGAGGACTGGTACAGGGCGGCCGGGGAGACCGTCGCGATCCCGCGCTTCCGCGAGACCAAGGACGGGAGAGAAGAGGCCGGTCCTCCAGTGTCGCTCCCGGCGGAGTTTGTTCCTAATCGGCTAGCAACGATATGCCTATTAGTGGATGACAAATCCACAGGGATCACCCACGCACCGAATGGCCTCTTTATTCTTGACACTTCAGTAGAGGGCGCAGAGGACCTGTCGCATTTGTGGGAGCGCGTTGTGATGGTCCGCGACGACACGCATTTCACTTCTCGTGGCAACCGCCTACACGAAGTGCTCGTCGGCAGATTGCACATGCAAGAACGTTGGGGAGGGGCGCTCGACCCTGATTCCATCAGCATCATCGGAAAACTCAAGGGGCTGACGGAGACAGAGCCGATATTTGAAGAGCTCGGTGCTTATGTCGAGCCTGAGGGCATGAAGGGCATTGCATACGGGGATGACTTCCGAGGCCGCATCTTGCGAATGGTCGAGGTTAGGGAACGGGCGGCCGGAAAATTCCGGCTCAGAGAGGGAGTCAGGATTCTTGGCAAAGTTATCGGCCGCCTGAGCGGGGCGGTCAAGGGGAAATGACCCAAGCCCTTCTCACCACTTCCGAAGTCGCGGAAATCCTCCGGGTACGCCGGGGCACACTGACTCACTGGCGAGGAAATCGCCGCGGCCCGCCTTTTATCCGGGTTGGTGCCGCGATCCCTTATTCGCGGGGGGGGATTGCAGAACTGGTTAAGGCAGCAGACCGTGCGGACCAGTCGCGGCCTTTTGCCGCCGAGGCTGTTGCGCTGCCTTTCGGACATTCCAATGCGCGATCGCGAGAGGGACAAATGCAAAATCTTACCTTGAGGCGGGATTTAACCGGCACGCGGTCCGCGCATACGGCGGACGGCCAGATGGTCGGACGGTTCGACTTGGGCGACTTAGGGCTTAGCGACGACGAATTCGAATATGTCGTCGGGAAGTACGCAAAGTCAAAAGAGGCCGCCGGCGCTGCCGACCAGTTTGTGAAGCAAGTCCGCGACCTGGCGCAGCGGATTGCCACGGGCAACTACGGCCCGACGCGCGGCGGCGCGAGCGCCCCAGAGAGCGCTGAGGACCATCCCCCCGTCAAGCTCGAAGGCCGGCCGGCGGGGAACGCACAGGCCCGGCGAGCCCACGAGCGTGCGCGAGAGAGAGGCGTCTCCTTCCATCAAGCGTTGTCGGAACTGTGTGCCGATGACCCCGCTCTCGCGCAATTCGCCCGCGAGGAGGCAACGCTTCAGAGTGAGGGCATGTTCGCCCACAGGCCGAATTATGAGCAGCTTTTCAATTTGGTTAGAGCGGAAGCCGAGGCGCGGGGGATTACTTACCGGGAAGCCTTGGAGCAGGTCCGCCTGGAAAACCCGGGTCTCTATGACGCCGCAGTCAAAGAAGGCGGGTTGTGGATTAAAGACTTGCAACCACTTCCCGGCGGCGGCCAGATGGTTATCTGCCACGGCACAGAGCTCGGCGATGTACGTGACCCTGACGGGTGCCTCCTCAGCATGGCCAGGAATCGCGCCAGGGCAAACGGGATCGAGTACACAGCGGCCCTGTCGGGGATCAAGCGCGATTATCCGAAGCTCGCGGCCGCCGCAAACCGTCAAGTGCTCTGCCTCGGCGAGTTCCAGCGTTAGCATTTCGCGGAGAGTTAACGGCAGAACTAAGCCTTAAGTGGTTTCAAACATTCGCGCGCGCCGTATGCTCCGGCGGCGGGCGCG
>JAHEKS010000092.1:3435-15983 GCA_024638215.1 Acidobacteriota bacterium
GCGAAAAGGGCGCACGCGGACCGTTCACCTCTGTCGCTTTCGCCCTGTCATGGCCGGGCCGCCGCCGGGGTTTCTCCTTCTCCGGCGACGCGCCCGACTCTTCCAATAAGTTTCGAGCGAGAAGGCACGGGAATCCATCCCTCATGCGGATTGCATCCTGCGCGCCGGCGCGTGTGGCCTCCTTCCATGCGCGCAGGTTGCGCGCGGTGTTGAGGCGCGAGCCTCACTCCGGCGCCTGGCAGCCGATGATGCAAGGCTCAGCTTTCAAGCTCGATTGTACTCCCCACGCTCGCCGCTCCAGCGCGGGGAGAGTCTATGGGCTGCGCTCGAAGCGGTGGGCCGTACGCCTTTACGGCCCTTGACCGGGGCGCAGCCTGACCGTTGAAAGGAAAATTCGATTGAAGGACGCAGGAAATGTCGGCATAGGCTCAGCGGTAGGATGGCTCGATTTGCTCACTGAGTCAGACAGATTGAAGCAATGCGCGGCGGCGCAGCTTGGTCTCTCACCTTGCGAGGCGCAAGAGGCGATCCGGCGCTGGCGGGTGCTCGGGCCGTACTTTCGCGGGGATTTTTCGGTGCAGGGGTTTGCGACGGCGACGGCTTACGTCGAACATGCCGCTGGCCGCGATGGCGCGCCGCATTCATCTTCCATTTGGCGGTGGATCAAGGAATTTGGAGACTCGGGGCATGACCCTCGCGCCCTGGTCCGCAAGCATCCGGGTCCTCCCGAGGGCACGGGCAGCCTACTCGACGGAGTGATGCGGGCGTTCCTGCGGGAGCAATATTTGGTCCATGGCAAGGGAATAGCCGCTTGTCATCGCGAGCTAGTCAGGCATCTGAGCGAAAGGACCGATGGATCGCAGGCAGGGATGCGCGCTGACGCTCCCAGCTACTACTCGGTCTCACATTTCCTGCGCAGGCTCCGGCGCACGGTGCCCGTGACGGCGAGGCGAACGTCGAGCCGAAGGGCCAGGGGCCGCGAGGCCAGCCTTTTCGGCAAGCGGTCAGGAGGCAGAAATTTATGAAGCGCCAGCCCGTCTCCGATTTCGCGCCCAAAGAAATTCCGTCCCTGCGCGCTCTCGCTCGCGCTATTTGGCTTAAGGCGCTCGCGCCTATTTACTGCTTCCTGGCGCGAGCGCGGAGGGTTTGCGGGGTTCCATTCCTTGGCTATGCCGCCTTAAGCCGAGGACGCAGAGAGGTTGCATTTGAGGCGAGGGGCCACGTTTCTGGTCCTGAATTCGGGATGCGACCGCACGCGCTGCTTCCGCTTCGGCGCTGCAACTCTCAGGCTGCGGTAGGCGGCGGCGAAATATGAATCGGGTGAATGACGCAAACGAGCCGGCGGTCGAGTGCATTGTCCTTCCTTCAGGATCGGCGGTGAACGTGCGCCGGTTATCAGCCCATGAGGCGATTGAATTGAGCGCCTTCGCCGCTGCTTACGCAGGACTGGAGAGCCCTAGCGCTTTAGAGGCCGAGGAAGCGTCCGATTTTTTGGTTTCGGTGTTTCGGAAGATCGCTCCCCAACTCTGCGTCTCGGCGATTGCTGGTCCGCGCGAGCTCAGCCTTAAGCGCTTCGGCGAGCAGGACCGTATAGCGATTCTTCTTTTCGCGATGGGCATTCCCGTTGAGGCCGAGCCGAAGCCACCCGCAAAAGAGTGGAGGATGTGAATGGGCGCAAGCGGACCATCGTGGCGCGCCTTGAACTGCCCCGCGCTTGCGACTGGCCGCAGGAAGCGCATCTGGGACGTGGGCGCGGCGATTCTTCGGGCTTGAGATGAAAGAAGGAGGGAATATGAGCGACAAGGAGGCTAACCGGCTAGCGACCGCGGCCCAGATCCGGGCTGGGGCCGAGCGAGACGCCTGGGAGCCGGAAGAGCGGATCGTGCTGCCGAAATCAGGCTTTGCGGTCATTGTGAGGCGTCCGCGCCCGCTGGCCTACGCGATGTCTGGAATTCCTCTGCCGCAGGGCTTGGCCGCAAAGCTGGCCGCCGCAGACGGGGCAGAGCAAGCGGCCCTGACGCGCGAAGAGCAGGTAGCGATGGTTTTGAGCTATGCGGCGGTGACGGCGGCGGCATTCGTCAAGCCGCGCGCCTCCACCTCGCCCGGCCCGGATGAATTCGATCCGCGCTGGCTGCCGCCGGAAGACCAGGCGTTCCTCAGCCGTTACCTGGGAGGCGAGATTGACGCCGCTGGCGCCAGTCTCGAAACCTTTCGCGGGCAACGAGCACGACCTGCTGCTGCTGGCGCAGACGGCGGCGGAGTGGAAGGTACGCCCCTCTGAGCTCCTGCGTGGCGGCGCGATGGACCTTCAGATTGATCTTGCCGCCGCCGCATGCCTGTGGAAATGGCGCGAGCGCATGGCGGAAGAGGAAAGGGAAAGATTAGAGCGCGCGAATGGCTACCAATAACATCCTCGGACTGCTGATCGAGATAGCGGCTGACCCCTCGAAGGCGACGGCGGCGCTCGAAGCCGTGAAAGCAAAGGCGCAGGAAACCGCCGCAGCGGCCGCGCAGGGGAATGAGGCGGTGGCGGCCAGCGCCTCCGAGACGGCCGCGCAAGAACTGGCCACGACAAACACCACGCAGGAAGCGATGCGGCGCAGTGTGGCTGAGAGCGCCAGGGCGCAGGGCGCCAGCCTGGAAGAGGTCGGCGCGATCTATAAACAGCTCGGCATAAGCGGACAGCAGGCGGCGGGTGAAATCAAGGCGGCCTTCGGCCAGGCCGGCGCTGCACTCGACGAAACTACCGTCAAAGCCCAGTCGGCGGCAAGCGCCATCCGTCAGGAGTTCTCGACCCTGACGGCCTTCCGGCGCGTGGTCTACTCCAGCATCGGGTTAGTTGCCTTCGCCTACCTGATTCCCGAACTCGGGCGCGTGCATGATGCCATCGTGCGCATCGCGCTCGACCTAGGAGGGTTCTCTACAGCCGCGCAGGATGCCTTTGCACAGGCGAGCAAGGCTTACGACCAGTTTTATGAGCACTTGCATGGGGCGGACTATACGCGCACCAAGCTAAAGGCCGTCCAGGAGGACATTGCCCGCACACAGAAGCAGATTGATGACCTCGAAAAGGCTGGCGTAAGCGCATCGGATAAGCAGATCGCTGCTCTCGCCGGGACCTACGCGATGGGAGCGGGCGCGGCGGCCGATTACGACTCAAGGATCACAGCGCTGCGGTCGCACCTCACCGACATGAACGCCCAGGAGGCCCTGCTGAATGTCCAGCTTGCCCAGGAAGCGGTAGGGCACGGAAAAGCCGCGAAGGCCGTCAAGGAACATTCCAACGCGGAGGCCGAGTGGGAGCAACGGACGCAGCAGGCTTACGCTTATTGGCAGCAGCGGGCAGGCGAGCATCAGCAAGCTGTGGCCCTGATGCTGCGCCAAGAGCAGGAACTACAGCGAGGCGCCGATCAGTTAAAACTTGCGGAGGGCAGGGTCACCTGGGACCTCTACATTGACACGGTGCGGCGCGCGGCGAAAGAGCAGGAAGCCATCTACAAGGGGATGGAAGCCAAGGGGCAAGTCTTCGACCAGGAATTTATCAGGTCGCATCAACAGCACGCCCAGAGCGTGCGCGGGCTTTCTGCCGCTTACAATTCGCTCGCGGCGCAGACGCGCACCGCAATCTCGCAAATGGTGGGCGAGTTCACGGGCTGGGGCGGCGTAGCGGCGCGCGTCGCTGACCAGATCATTTCAGGAATCGAGCGCCAAATCATCATTGAGAAAACCCAAGCTGTCGAGCACCAGATTTCGCAGTTCTCGATGATGAAGGCCACCACCGACGCGCTGAAGCAGACGGCGGAAGTGCAAGCCGTCATGGAGGCGGCTAAAGGGTTCGCGGCGTTGGCGGACTACGATTTTTGGTCAGCCGCGCAACACTTTGCCGCCGCCGCACTGTTTGGGACCGTCTCCGCCTTCCAAATCGCCTCGATCGCGGGAGCTTTTGGCGGCGGAGGCGGAACGGCCGGCGCGGTTGGAACGACAACCGCTGCCGGGCCGAAGACGCTTACGGCGGCCGGCACGCCCGCGGGAGGGACAACTGTAATTCAGATAGACGGGAGTATTGACCCCAAGGCTTTGTATAGCGGCCGGGCGCTTATGACCCTGATTCAGGCGATCAACGGTGCCCTGAGTAACGGCAGCGCGCACCTCGTGATCACCACACCGCCGGTGCTGAGGAGCTAAAGCGGCCCGCGCTGCTATGCTTGTCGGCATGAAGTCGAGGTCCTGAAGGACGCGTGGATATGTGACCACTGACGCCACGCTCTTTGTGTCTCTTGCCCTGGTCTGCTTACACAAACCCTCCCAACTGGTCACACTTTTATCATCAACCCTCCCACTCTTGATGCACAATCCCTCCCAGTTCACATCGTTTCCGGTTCGTTTTGGGTTCGTTTCCGTAACTCGATCCTGTGTTTTCAACAACATCGCGGCTCCCTTTTCGCAGATCTGACCTCATTTTGTTCCCTCTGCGCCTTCCGAACTGGTCCTGTTCGCTGCAAATCGCGTCCGTTACGCGGGATGAAATGGACCAGGGAGGAACGCCGGGAAGCCCGTGGCCTCCGGCGCGCAGTCTTGCGGGCGGGGAACCGGCACAGCGGGCGGCGAAGGTTCGCTTGGCCGCGTCGTGGCAAAGGGGGAAGCATATCGGGTCATCTCCGGGGCCGGTTGTCGGGTGGGCCGAGGCTGGGATGTCGCATTCGGCCCGGCTCCCCGGCCGGTCACTGTGATAGGCTAGCGTACTGGGCTTCGATTGCCAAGTCCTGGCCGCCTCTGCGAGCCGGCGCGCAGGTCCCGGCGCGCTCCCCCGTTTTTTCTCCAGGCCCGGGCAGAGTCTGGAAGGCTGGCAGATCGCTTGCGGGAAAGCGGTTGACAAAAACGGGCTGCTCTAAGCATAATAGGCGATTGCGTTACATTCACTTTTTTGGAGAGTGAAGTGGGGACTTATTTTGTCAAAGCGCGCCGGGGGAAGATCCGCTGGCGAGTGATTGATGCGGAGGGCGCGGTGCTGGGCCGCTTGGCCGCCCGTGCCTCTCAGGTGCTGACGGGAAAGAATTCCGCCGATTACACCCCGCACGCCGACCATCGCGACGGCATCATCATCGTCAATGCGGAGAAGATCCGTCTGACCGGCCGCAAGCTGGAACAAAAGAAGTACCGGCATTACACGGGCTATCCCGGAGGGTTGCGGGAAGTTTCCGCTCGCGATTATCTGGCCTCGAAGCCGGAGCGCTTGATTCGCGAGGCGATTCTCGGCATGCTTCCCAAGTCCCGCATGGGAGACCGCCTGGCCGGACGGCTGAAAGTTTACGCCGGACCGGCGCATCCCCACCAAGCCCAGAAACCGGAGCCGATCTCGCTTGGGCGTTGATCGCAGGCCGGGCCGAATTACTTTCCCATAAGGAGCCTTTGTGGAAGAGCTGGTTCAATTTCGAGGTACAGGCAGGCGCAAGACCTCCCAGGCGCGGGTGATTCTGCGGCCCGGCGCGGGCAAGATTTCCGTGAACCGGCGCGATTTCGAGGCCTATTTCCCGACCGGCGCTCTGCGCGCGGGAGTGGTCGAGCCGCTGATCGCCACCGAAACGCAGAACAAGTTCGACGTGCTGATTTTCGCCGCGGGCGGCGGAGTCCACGGGCAGGCGGGAGCGGCGCGCATGGGCATCGCCCGCGCGCTGGTCCTGTTCGATCCCGAGCTGCGTTCGCGCCTGCGGCAGGGCGGTTTTCTCACACGCGATCCGCGCGCCAAGGAACGCAAGAAGTACGGCCAGAAAGGCGCGCGCAAGCGGTTCCAGTTCTCGAAACGATAGCCATCAGCTATCAGCCGTCAGGTCTCAGCAAGAACTCGGCATCGGTTGCGGGTTGCAGATGACTGATAGCTGACGGCTGAGAGCCGAGACAAGTTGCCCCGGGTTGTAAAGGAGGAATGTTGTCGAACATCACCATGAAAGATTTTCTGGAGGCTGGAGTCCATTTCGGCCACCAGACCCGGCGCTGGAACCCCAAGATGAAGGAATACATCTATGGGGAGCGCAACGGGATTTATATTATTGATCTGCAGAAGACCCTCAAGCAGTTTAAGGAAGCCGCCAAGTTTATCTCCGACCTCGCGCTGGAAGGCAAGAGCCTGCTCTTCGTCGGCACCAAGCGCCAGGCGCAGGAAGCCATCGCCGAGGAAGCCAAGCGCTGCGGCATGTTTTATGTCAACCACCGCTGGCTGGGCGGATTGCTGACCAACAACGCCACCATCCAGAAATCCATTCAGCGCCTGCGCGAACTGGATGAGATGAGCCAGGACGGCCGTTACGAGCTCCTGACCAAGAAGGAAGTCCAGCGCCTGGAGCGCGAGCGCAAGCACCTGGAGCAGAACCTGGCGGGGATCAAGGACATGCCGGGGCTGCCCGATGCGCTGTTCGTGATTGACTCGAACAAGGAAGATATCGCGGTCAAGGAAGCGCGCAAGATGGGCATTCCGGTGGTCGCGGTGGTGGACACCAATTGCGACCCGGACCTGGTGGACTATGTGATACCGGGCAACGACGACGCCCTGCGGGCCATCCGCCTGTTTGCTTCGCGCATCGCCGACGCGGCGGAGGAAGGACGGCGGGCCGCGGAAGAGAAGCAGCTCGAAGCGGAAAAGATCGCGGCCGAAAAGGCTGCGGAGGAATTGGAGGCGGCGCGCGAGGCGGCGGCCATCGCCGCGGAAGAAGAGGCTGGTCTGGGCGGCGAAGCCTATGCGCTGGAAGGCGCCGAAGAAGTGAGCGAGACCGATCTGTCGCCGGCGGTGCGGGCCGCGGAAGAAGATGCCGACGGCCGCGTGCGCGTTCCCAAAGCCAAGCGGCGCGCAGCCGGCCGGGGCCGCGGCGAGGATGAGGATACCGGAGACACGACTCCCGCCTGAAACAGCCAGGTCCGCCTCAGCGGACCCCCGCTCGAGAAATTGCCCATGAACCGGGGCGCAGCCGGAAGGGTGCGGCCCCGCCGAACCTGAGAGGACTGAAAACTGCATGAGTGTTTCCCCCGAGAGTGTCAAGAAGCTGCGCGAGATGAGCGGCGCGCCGATGATGGAGTGCAAGAAGGCCCTGGAAGAGGCCGAGGGCGATTTGGAGAAGGCCTTCACCGTTCTGCGCAAGCGCGGCCAGGCGGCCGCCGCCAAGAAGGCCAGCCGCGTGGCCTCCGAAGGCCTGGTGGGCTCTTACATCCACGCCGGGGGCAAAATCGGCGTGCTCGTGGAAGTTAACTGCGAGAGTGACTTCGTGGCCCGCAACGAGGAATTCGTCCAGCTGGTCCACGATCTGGCCATGCAGATTTGCGCCACCGACCCCCGCTTTGTCCGCAAGGAAGAGGTGACGCCGGAAGTGTTGGAGCGCGAAAAGGAGGTCCTGCGCGAGCAGGCGGCGGCCTCCGGCAAGCCCGAGGCCGTCCTGGGCCGGATCGTGGAAGGGAAGCTGGCCAAGTTCTACGAGGAAAACTGCCTCTACGAGCAGCACTTCATCAAAGACCTCACGGGCGGGCAGACCATCGGCGAGCTGATCAACTCGAAGATCGCGAAGTTTGGCGAAAACATCACGGTGCGCCGCTTTGCGCGTTTCAAGGTCGGCGAGGGTGTGGCGAAGAACCCCGCGGAAACTTCGGGAACGGAGTAACGGCCCGGCGCCCCCGGCCCGCCGGGGCGCGCTTCAAGATCGCGGAGAATATGAGCGAGCCTGTCTACCGGCGTATCCTGCTGAAATTGAGCGGCGAAGCCTTGCTGGGCTCGCAGGGATTCGGCGTTGACCCGGCCACCACGGCGCGTATCGCCCAGGAAGTGCATGAGGTCGCGGAGTTGGGCGTGCAGGTGGCGATCGTGGTTGGGGGCGGCAATTTCATTCGCGGTGTGGCCGCCTCGGCCGTGGGGATTGACCGCGTGGTGGGCGACAACATGGGGATGCTCGCCACCATCATCAACGCCCTGGCGCTTCAAGACGCGCTCGAGAAGTGCAATACTTTCACGCGGGTGGTCACGGCGATTGAGATTCGGCAGGTGGCCGAGCCGTTCATTCGCCGGCGGGTGATTCGCCACCTGGAAAAGGGACGCGTGGTGGTGCTGGCGGCCGGGACCGGCAATCCGTACTTTTCCACCGACACGGCCGCGGCGCTGCGCGCCATGGAAATCAAGGCGGACGTGATTCTCAAAGCTACCAAGGTGGACGGCATCTATGACGCCGACCCGCAAAAGGTCCCGGAAGCCAAGATGTTTACTGAGATCAAATACCTGGAAGTGCTCTCCAAACGCTTGGCGGTGATGGACACCACGGCGATTTCGCTCTGCATGGACAACAACATGCCCATCATCGTTTTCAATTTGAATGTCCCGGGAAACCTGAAGCGCGTGGTTCTGGGCGAGCGGATCGGCTCCCGCGTCGCCCGGTAGGCGCTCCGGCGGTCCGCAGGCGCGGAGGTTGAGCGGCATGATCAAAGAAACGATGGCGCAAACCAAAGTTCGCATGGGAAAAGCGTTGGACGATTTTCGCCAGGCGCTGGCGGGCGTCCGCACCGGGCGAGCCTCGTTGTCGCTCCTCGATCACATCCGGGTGGATTATTACGGCACGCCCACCCCGCTCAATCAGGTGGCGACGCTGGGCGTGCCGGAACCGACGCTGCTGACCGTGCAGCCCTGGGATGCGAGCCTGATTTCGGCTATTGACAAGGCCATCCGCTCTTCCGACCTGGGACTGAATCCCATGAGCGACGGCAAAATTCTTCGCGTTCCCATTCCGGCGCTGACGGAAGAGCGCCGCAAGGAACTGGTGAAGCACCTCCACAAGGTTCTGGAAGACCATCGCACCGCGGTGCGCAACATCCGCCGCGACGCCAATGAATCGCTGAAGAAGCTGCTCAAGGACAAGAAGATTTCGGAAGACGACGAGAAGCGCGGCCTGGAGGAAATCCAGAAAGTCACCGACGAGTACATGGAGAAACTGGAAGCGCAGGGGAAGTCGAAAGAGAAAGAAATCCTGGAGATTGGTTAGGCGCTTTCTGCGCCGTCGCGCTTGACAACTTCGCCGCTCGTCTGTTAAATTTGAAGGGTTTGAGCGAACCCAAATTTTGCTCAGTGTAGCCGCTCAAGAATGGCGGTTGGGAGCGGCGGAATGTGCGGGTCAGGGAACGGATGCCAACGTTCAGCCAATTGGTTCGTCTGGGAAGAAAGTCGCCACGGTACAAAACCGCGAGCCCCGCGCTCGAACGGAGTCCCCAGAAGCGCGGCGTCTGCATTCGCGTTTACACGCAGACGCCCAAGAAGCCGAATTCGGCGTTGCGCAAGGTGGCGCGCGTGCGGCTGACCAACGGGATGGAAGTGACCACTTACATCCCGGGCGTGGGACATAACTTACAGGAGCACTCGATCGTGCTCATCCGGGGCGGGCGCGTCAAAGATCTCCCCGGTGTCCGGTATCACGTGATCCGAGGAACGCTCGATTCTGCAGGCGTCGGGGACCGTCGTCAAGGGCGGTCGAAGTACGGCGCCAAGCGGCCCAAGGCGTCCTGAAACGATTGGCCCCGTCCGAGGGCGGAGCCGCCGGGCGTGTGTCCGGGATTTTGAGAATAGGTTGAAATTCGATGCCGCGTAAAGGCGTAGTCGGGAATCGGGAAGTGGCGGGGGATCCGCAGTTTGCCAACCCCCTGGTCGAGAAGTTCATCAACTGCGTGATGTACGAGGGCAAGAAGAGCATCGCGCAACGGACCGTTTACGGCGCGTTTGCCAAAATCCAGGAGCGCGCCAACGACGACCCGGTCAAGATTTTTAAGAAGGCAGTGGAGAACGTCAAGCCGGCCCTGGAAGTGAAGACGCGCCGCGTGGGCGGCGCCAACTATCAGGTGCCGGTGGAAGTCAATCGCAACCGGCAGACGTCGTTGAGTCTGCGCTGGATCATCGGCTACGCGCGCGAGCGAGGCGAGAAGTCGATGGTGGAAAAGTTGGCCGCGGAGCTTTTGGACGCCGCGAACAACCGCGGCGGTGCTGTAAAGAAACGGGACGATACACACCGCATGGCGGAAGCCAACAAGGCTTTCGCTCACTACCGTTGGTAATCCGTCGGTTGACGGATCAGCCTGGCGAGGCGGGAGGTGGTTCCACCCTGGACCACGATCCGCCTTGAAGGTTCCCCGTAACGGGAACCTCTACCGCTCAAAAGGCAAGCGGGGGCAACGGGTCTTGATCCTGCCCGGAGGCGGGATCGGGGTTGCGTCTCTGTGCATTGGGATTTATGCCGCGATTAGTGCCGCTCGAGAAAATCCGGAATATCGGCATCATGGCCCACATTGATGCCGGCAAGACCACCACCACGGAGCGGATCCTCTATTACACCGGGATCACGCACAAGCTGGGAGAGGTGCACGAAGGCACCGCGGTGATGGATTGGATGGAGCAGGAGCAGGAGCGCGGCATCACCATTACCTCCGCGGCCACAACGTGTTTTTGGAACGACATCCGCATTAATATTATTGACACGCCGGGCCACGTGGACTTTACGGCGGAAGTTGAGCGGTCGCTCCGGGTGCTTGACGGAGCGATTGCTATTTTGGGCGCCGTTGAGGGCGTCGAGCCGCAGACCGAGGCGGTCTGGCGCCAGGCCGACAAGTATCGCGTCCCCCGCATTGTTTTCGTCAACAAGATGGACCGCGTCGGGAGCGACTATCCGGCTTGCATTGACCAGTTGCGCTCGAAGCTCCGCGCCAATCCCGTCGTTACCCAGTGGCCGGTGGGAGCCGAGGACGGCTTCCTGGGCGTGGTGGACGTCGTGCGCCAGAAGGCGATTCTCTGGAAAGACGAAACCCTGGGCGCCGAATACGTGGAAACCGAAATCCCCGCTGACCTGGTCGAGAAGGCGAAGCACCTGCGCGAAGAGATGATTGAGGCGGTGGGCGAAGTGGACGACCACGTCATGGAGAAGTACGTCCATGGCGAGCCGGTGACTGCGGAAGAACTGACCGCCGCCCTGCGCCGCGCCACCATCAGCCTCAAGGCTGTTCCCGTCCTGTGCGGCTCGGCGTTCAAGAATAAGGGCGTCCAGACGCTGCTCGGTGCCGTGGTGGCCTACCTTCCGTCCCCGATTGAAATTCCCCCCATCGAAGGAGAAAATCCCCGCAACGAAGAAGATAAGATCCAGCGGCCCGCTGCCGACGACGAACCTTTCGCGGCGCTGGCGTTCAAGATCATGACCGATCCCTTCGTGGGGCATCTGACCTTCCTGCGCGTCTATTCGGGTTCGCTCGAGAGCGGCGACACGGTTTACAACCCGCGGCGCGACCGGCGCGAGCGCATCGGCCGCCTGCTGAAAATGCACGCCAACAAGCGCGAGGAAATCAGCGAAGTCTTTGCCGGCGACATCGCGGCGGCGGTGGGCCTGAAAAGCGTTTCGACCGGCGACACCGTGTGCGCGGAAGACGCTCCGGTGGTTTTCGAGGCCATGGATTTTCCGGCCCCCGTGATTTCGGTCGCCATCGAGCCCAAGACCAAAGCCGACCAGGAAAAGCTCTCCGGCGCTTTGGGCAAGTTGACCCAGGAAGATCCGACGTTCAAAGTCACGACCGACCCCGACACCGGCCAGACGCTGATTTCCGGCATGGGCGAGTTGCACTTGGAAATTCTGGTGGACCGGATGATGCGCGAATTCAATGTGGCGGCCAGCGTCGGCCGGCCGCAGGTGGCCTATCGCGAGACGATTGCCGGCGCCGCGGAAGCGGAAGGCAAGTATGTGCGCCAAACGGGCGGCCGAGGCCAGTACGGCCACGTTTACCTGCGCGTTGATCCCCTGCCGCACCCCGACCCCGCTGCCATCGCCGATCTCACCAAGAAGAAATCCAGCAACAAATTCGACGCCGAGTTGAAGCTGTTGTTCCTTGACCAGATCGTGAGCGGCGTGGTGCCGAAGGAATACATTCCTGCGGTTTACGCCGGGGTGCGCGAGGCGATGGAGTCGGGCGTGCTCGCGGGATATGAAATGACGGGCGTCCAGGTGGCGCTGACCGACGGTTCCTATCACGAAGTGGATTCCTCCGAGGTGGCCTTCAAGATCGCGGGTTCCATGGGCTTCAAAGAGGCGGCGCGAAAAGCCAAGCCGGTTTTGCTGGAGCCGGTCATGAAGGTCGAAGTGGTAGTTCCGGAAGAGTACATGGGAGACGTGCTGGGCGATCTGAACTCGCGCCGCGGGCGCATCGAGGGTATGGAGAAGCGCGGCTCGACGCAGATCATCAAGTCCACCGTGCCGCTGGCGGAAATGTTCGGATACGCCACGGACCTGCGCTCGCGCACGCAGGGGCGCGCGTCCTACACTATGCATTTCCTGCGGTACGAGAAGACGCCCAGCAATATTGAAGGAGAAGTGGTGGCTCGAGTTCAGGGGCGGCCCGTGGCGAAGTAGGGCCGTCCCTTCTGTTTATACGCACGGCGTACGGCAGAGACATAATTCAAGCGAGGGCGGAGCGGATATGGCGAAGGAAAAATTTGATCGTTCGAAGCCGCACATGAACATTGGGACGATCGGGCACATCGATCACGGCAAGACGAC
>JAHEKS010000351.1 GCA_024638215.1 Acidobacteriota bacterium
GGAACGTTTGCAAGGAAGCTCGGGTGCCCGCGTTTTCGCCAAAGTTCTCGTTCTGCGCATTCACCTGGATGCCTGTGACCGTCGAGGGTGTCACGCTCACCCGCAGGAAAGAATTGTTCCGGTCGTCCCACCGGTGGTCGAGGCGCGCGGATGAGATGGTGGTGCCTTCGGAGATGGGATAATTGCCGATCAGCTTGCGCAGGGGCACGTAAGATTTAGGCAAGGGAACCAGATTCGAGGAACTGCAGGGGACTCCCAGCGCGGGGTCGCAATCAATAGGCAGCGGAAAGCGCGCGCCGGGCGCGGTAGGAACGCCGTAAGCAGTGGCCAATGCGCCATAGTCCAGCCCGTTCAAGGCGACGCTGGAAGACGATCCCGCCAGCAGCGCAACGGTAGCGGCCATCTGCGCTCCGCCGGGAGCGGCGAGGACGGCCGGGTTTGAGACAAAGGCTGCCTGCTGCGGGGTCAGCAGAAGCGGGGCAGGGGAAAACGGCGTGCTGGTTGGCACCAGGCCGAAGTTGTTCGACCCGATGTTCGTGAACCCTGTCTCCTGGCGCCGCGTCGTTTCATACGAGAGGAAATAGAACGTCTTGTCCCGCTGAATGGGGACGCCCAGGGTGGCTCCGGCCTGAACGCGCGTGAACGCCTGCTTGACGGCGCCTGTCTGGCCGGTGGCCGGATCGACTTCCACCGAGAAGGGATTCCGCGCCTGGAGGTCCTTGTGGCGGAAGTAACCGAAGACGTTGCCATGCACCCGATTGGAACCCGACTTGGTGACGATATTGACCACGCCGCCCATCGCCCGGCCAAACTCCGGCATATAATTGCTGACAATGATCTGGAATTCCTGCACGGCTTCCTGCGAGACGGTGGAGCGGATACCGTCGGTTGAATTGTCCACCGCGTCCGCGCCGTCCACGGAAACCTCGTTGGAGCGCGCGCGCTGGCCGTTGAAATTGATTCCGCTGGTGGGCGCAGCCCCAATCGAGGGAGCACTATCACGAGCCGACTGCGAGGTCAGCAAGGTGAAGTTGATGTAGTTCCGTCCGTTGATCGGCAGATCATTAATCTGTCGTGAGGTAACCGTATCCGCCACGGAAGTGCGCCGGGTTTCGATCAAATCCGGTGCGCCGCTTACGGTGACCGTAGTCTTTCCCGATTCGATCTGTAATTCAGCGTCGTACGTCGCCGCTTGTCCGACTGTCAGAACGAGCTCGGGATTGATGAGCGTGGCGAAGCCGGTGGCTTCGACCTTCAATTCGTAGGCTCCCGGCGGCAATCCCAGGATCATATAGTGGCCGGCCTGGGCCGCCTGCGCTTTGCGAACCGCTCCCGTCGCCCGGTTTTGGACTGAGACCCTCGCATTCGGCACTTCCTTGCCTTGCGGGTCCGTGACGTTTATGGAAAGGTCCACAGTGTTGATTTGAGCCCGCGTCGGCCCTGCGGCCATCCCTCCGAAGACAACGGCGAACACCAGACCGATCAACCAATGGCGAACGCGCATCGTGTTTCCCCCCGGGAGATGGCGCATTTCAGGCATCACCCCATCCCCCAAATTATCGATCGTTGAATTGCCGGAAAGCGCTCGGCGCAGCGGCAGGTACTCGACCGGAATCAGAGGTTCAGCC
Organism: Acidobacteriota bacterium; assembly: GCA_024638215.1. Lineage (GTDB taxonomy): Bacteria > Acidobacteriota > Terriglobia > UBA7540 > UBA7540 > JAHEKS01. Next base: position 1,629 of record JAHEKS010000351.1, read on the forward strand.
GCACAGTTGTTTCGCCCGAGGCCCCCCAGCGGACGTGGTGAGGCATTCTCCGCCCGCGCGGCCCGAGTGTCAAGGTGGAACTTGGCGTCAAGGGAAAGCCGTCTGGATTTGAGACTCGCTCGGGGTAATCAGTGGACCGCCGGAGCGAGCGGCGGAATCAACTTGTGCCCCGGGCGCGTCTGGTAGTTCTTGAGGTAGTCTCGGTATTGCTCGCTCGCCGGTGGACGGTCCTGGGACGACGGCGGGTAATTCCCCATCGCCCGGAAGGGCAAGGGCGATACGGTCTTCGAGTAAGCCGTGTTAGGCTCGCCGTCTTTGGCGTATCCGGCGGCGTCCAGGAAGAAAATGCGCTTCCAGCCGGGCTTGAGCGGCGCCAAGTCGCGCGCGCTGAAACCCACCGTCATCTCATCTCCGGTCGCCATGACCACCAGGCGATCGTCGGCGCTGGAAAGCAATTCACGGACGTCGCCATAACGCGTGTAATTGCCGGTCATGGGATTCCACGGCGCTGGCTTCAGCAGGCTTGTGTATTCAAAGTAATCCGGCCACAGGTGATTCGGGTCGCTGACCGGCACCGAGAAGCCGCGATAGTGCAGGTCAGCCGTGAGCGGAGCAACCACCTGCGAGGGCCGTATTTGCCGATCGTCCGTGGTGAAGAAAATGCGGTCCCAATAGACGCAGAGATTGGTGACAATGCGGACGTGGTGATCGGAGGAGAGAAACTTGCCGGTCAGGTCAACGCGCATGGTGCGGTTGGTGCCGCTCGGCAACCCCATGTCCGGAACGACCGTCACCCAATTGCCGGCGGGGTCTTTCACCTGAAGGGACGGAGAGATCATGGGGAGCTGGGGATTGTTCATCATGGCGCGCGACCCGTTCGAGTCCGTCCAGAAAACCCAGCCGGTAAGCCAGAGGGCCACATGGCCGGAAGCAGGGAAGTCGCCCAGGTCGAGCGTCAGGGAGTGTTTGTCCCCCATGCCCAGGATTCGGTTTCGACTGAAATCATCCGGGTACCGGCCGTCCACATTTCGAATGAGATTCAGCACGTCGTGGCCATGGTCGTCCACGGCTGAAACGGGCGACCGCTCGTTGCGTACCGCAAAGAGTTGGGGCGTTGTCGGCGAAGAAGAGTAAATCTCGTTGGCATAGATGTTCTCGCCGGCAGGATGGTCCACGGCCATCAGGCGCAGCCGGTCCACGAAATCAACTTCACGCAGCTCGTCGGTCAATTGCAGCGCATAGACTCCGTCGCGCGGGCGAAGGATTTCCGGCAGGCGGACGAACTCGCGCGAATTCGGCTTGATGTATGTGCCATCGGGCGCCAACTCGCCCAGCGGTCCGACTCCGAGCACGTCCGTCACAAAGACAAACCGTTTTCCGTTCCAGACATAAAGCAGCGGGCAGGAACTGGCCAGCCGCTCCGACTCCTGAACCAGGACCGCGCTGTCCGTTTTGACATCCACCGAGTTTTGGATGACTTGATTGGGCCAAGTGACCCGCACCACGTCGAGCTTGGTAAGGTCGCCGGTGTAACCGCCATCCATGTTGCCGGTAATCTGCAATTTGCTGTAAAAATTGCCGGCCTTCAGCTCCACAATCGTGCCGATTCCTTCGGTGTTGCTCTTGTAGCCTTTCAATTTCACTTGCACCCAGTGCGCCGGAGGGCCTTCTTTCTCAAAGGCGGCAAGCTTTCCGCTTCTAGTCGAAGCGATCAAGTCCAGCTTGCCGGGATCGGAAAGCCACGCGGGTTGAACCTGGGTCCATGGGCCGGCTTCTTCCGATGGCATCGCCGGCAGCGTCAGCGTGCCCTCGCGAAAGTGCCCGGTGTGATTCGAGAGGAAATGCCATTTGCCGGAGGCGTCCTGAGCAAGCAAATCCGCGAAACCGTCCCCGTCCAGGTCGGCGACCGTGCCGCGGAAAGCGAAGGATTGGGGAGGAGGCGGAATGCCGGGCAGGCGCTCAGCCGAAGAAAACCTCGCGTTCCTACGGCCCAATAAGATCTCAGGTCCAGAGGCAGTCCACAAGACGAGATCAAAATGGCCGTCATGGTTGAAGTCCGCCACTTGCACTTTGGTCGCGATCGAGCGGCCGAAAGCGAGGCGGGCTTCGCGGGTGCGGTTCACGAACCTGTCCTCGCCCTGGTTGACGAAGAGGAGCGGAGGAGCGTCGTCACGGAAAAAGACCAGGTCGTCGTATCCGCTGTCTGTGAACACCCCGAAAACCGCGCCGCGCATCCGCCCGCGAGCGGCGTTAAGACCGGTGGATTCGGTGATGTCCGTGAACGTCCCATTTCCGTTGTTCCGATAAAAATGGCTTTGTGTCCCGCTGAAATCAGAGGGGAAAGTGAAGGAGTCTTTTTGCGGTGGCACGTTCAAATCCGTGTATGCCGTCGCCACCAAATCCAGGAAGCCATCGCTATCGGCGTCGAAGAGCACCGCGCTCGTGTCGAGTTCGCCGGATTTGCCGCGCAGGCCCGCTTTCTCCGTAACATCTTCGAATGTCCCGTCGCCCTTGTTCCTGTAAAGGGTCACTCCGCCCACGCCTGCGACGAAGAGGCTGAGGTGGCCGCTGTTGTCGTAGTCCGCGAAG
>JAHEKS010000352.1 GCA_024638215.1 Acidobacteriota bacterium
ACCCGAAGGGGTCCTTCCCGCAAGGGCGCCATAAGTGTTCTTTTCGCCCACGACGGTTCCCAGAATAGGCGCCGTACTGATCTTGACTCCCGGGACAAGACTCTTGGCCCAATTGCCGCAATGGAAGAAGACGCACTTGTCGAGATCCCCGCCGTAATTATTGTTCCAGTCAACCAACGCGCTGGGAGTGTTGGAAGCGAGTTGCAGGGCGTACATACTCAAGACGCCGGTGATGTCCACTTCGCACGCGCTGGGCATCATCTTGTTGCTCATCATGCTCATGATGGTGCAGGAATTCACCCCGTAGTTGCGCTGGATTGACGTCCAACATTGGATCGCTGTGGCGTTCAGGGCGTTCGCCTCCATCCAGTCTGAAATGACAATGGCGAGCTTCGCCATCAGTACCAACGACGGCGCCGGAACGCCCTGAGTGTCCGCGTAGGCGCCAATTTCTGCCAGGCGTTCTTTGACTTTGGGATCGTTGTCGGCGATCTTCTGCGCCGTGCTGAAGATATCGGAGAGGTCAACGGTAATGACGCTGATGCCGGCGCCTTCGAGGAGTTTTTCACTGTATCGCACGGTGTTAAACGCAGTAGGCCGGGCTCCGATAGCTCCGAGCCGGGCGGATCGCAGCCCTTTGACAACCCGGCAAATATCTACAAACCCCTTCAAATCCGCCCTGAAACTTTCATTTTGTGGGCTGACAACATGACGACGTGTTAATGAAAACGGAATCTTGTACTGTCGCAGGTTGTTGCAGACAGAGAGCTTGCCGCAAAACGCGTCACGCCTTCTCTCCACATTCAGCCCCTGCAAATCATCCGGGTAAGCGTGAACCAGAACCGGAACGCAAAGCTGGGAGAGTCTTAGAGCGTCCGCAATTCCTCTTTCGTCCCCAAAGTTTGGCAGCGTCACCAGCACGCCGTCAATCTTGTCTCGATGAGCGCGGAAGAGGTCTGCACACCGTTGCGCATCGGCATGTGTTTCCACGCCTCCCAACTTGGTCTGTCGCTCGTCGAGAATGACCGGCTCAATCTGCATGTCGCTGAGCAGGCCCAGGATTTCCCGGCGGGCCTCCGTGACCAGCGCGTCCGGGAAGAAATCCCGATTGCCCACAATGACTGCTAAGGTCGTGGTTGCCATTGGAAGTTCCCTCCTTGCCGTGTGACAAAGGCGCGTGTTGGCCAGCATCTTCGCCACTATCTTGAATGTCGCTCTCGCCTTACTTCCCTGCGATGCAATCGCTTACCTTAGATCCGAGGACGTATGTTAGTCCTCCCGCACCTTCTTGAGGTATAAGGATCGGACAAAAATTTATTGTAATCTGCTCATCGTGGAAAGAAGCCATTTTTGCAAAAATAAGCGCAAGGAGAGAGGGGCGAGCGTTCGCTCACTCAGGAAGCTTCTGGAAATCCGCACGGGGGAACAGCATGCCCCGCTGTTGTCCCAGCTTAGTCAGCGCAATGCCCGTTTTGCTGGTCCTCTAGGAGAAGAGGGCCGCGGAGAGTCTTCAGTCACAGATCCCGGGAGGCTAGTCTCGATTTCGTTTTTCGGCTTGCAGCACGGCCACCGCGTTAGGATCCAGCCCCTTGACCTGTACGCCCCGCGTGGAATTCAGCACGTCGAACATGGCCGTGGGGAGGTGTACTTCCACGCGCTTACTGGAATGATTGATCAACACAAAGACCGTCCGGTTGGCATTCATGCGCCGGCAAACCTCAACGCCTTCCGGAACTGGGCCGAACGCGGCATGCACGCCGGCGCGCTCGGCCATCCACTTTACGGCAGAGCGCATGACCTGGGGGTCGAACAGTGCTCCAATATAGGTAAGATCACCCTTGCCCACGCGACGCGTGATCACCGCCGGTTTGCCGTCCAACCAGCCGTTGCTGGCTCCATACCGCACGACGACTTGCGTGTCGGGAGTTCGCGCGGACAACAACTCCGCCCAGATGGTTGCGTTCCCTTCGCCCCAGGCGCCGGAGACGGGGACGTCTTTCAAGAGCGCATAGAACTGTTCCACGCGCCCGCCCAAAGGAGCGGCGAGGGGTCCCGGCTGCCGCTGAGGGTTCAGCGAATTGTACTCATCCTTCATTCCGGAACGCGGTCCCAGCGCCAGGCGGCCGCCGCGCCGGACGTAATCGAGCAAATGTGTCGCGAGAGCGTCCGGGATGACGTTCAAGCTGGGCGCCACCACGAGCTTGTACCCGTCCAGGCGCGCGTACGGATTCACGATGTCAACCGATTGCGCCAAATCCTGAAGCGGCCGGTAATAATCCAGCAACACTTTGATCTGATCGTATCTTTCGGAAAACGGCTGGAAATCAATCGCCCAGCGGCTGTCGTAATCGTGCAGGATGGCGACTTCGGAAACGGGCGTGGTGTTCTCTAGCGCCGCCGCCGCTTTCGCGAATTCCTTACCGACCTGCAGAATCTCCTGGTAGAGCGGCTCCGGCTCTCCGTCCGGTCCCACGAGTGTGCCGTGATATTGTTCCTGGCCGTTCAGGGCGCTCCGCCACTGCCAGAAGGCAACGGCATCCGCGCCATGCCCAATGGCCTCCCACACCATGGCGCGAGTCTCGCCGCGGTCGAGCGAATTACTCACCGGAGCCCAGTCCACCGCTCCGGGCTGCATCTCCATGACCCAGAAATTCCGGCGCTTCCAGCCGCGCACCAGGTCGTGGGTTGCGCCGTTCCTGTAAGGGTCCAGGTGGCCTTGGCCCACGTAGTCATCCCAGGAGATGAGGTCAAGATCCTGCGAGATTTCGTAGCGGTCGAAGCGGTCCGCCCACCCCAGCCCGCCGAGGTTGGTGGTGATGAACTGCCAGGGAGCCGAATGGGCGCGGATTGCCTTAAGCTGATTGCGCTGAAAGTCCCGCCACTGGTCGCTCACGAAACGCTTGTAGTCGAGCAGCAGGCCGGGATTCTGGCGGCCTCGTCCGAAGGGGATTTCATCCCACCCGTCGTAGGTCTCGCTCCAATAAGCAGTGGTCCAGTGAGCGTTCAAGGAATCGAGGGTCTTGTACCTGGCTTTCAACCACTCGTGGAAAAGCTGGAGAGAGTAATCGTCAAAAGAATCCTCGGTATATTCGTTTCCAATCTGCCAGCCAATCACGTTGGGATTATGGCCGAAGCGGAGGGCCATCTTCTCCACGACCTGCCGGGCTAGGTCGCGATACCGGGGGCTGGTGTAAGAAAATTGCCTGCGCGTGCCGTGCGCAGCTCTCCGTCCCTGCTCGTCCACGCGCAGCGTGTCCGGATATTCCCGGGTAAGCCACGCCGGCGGAGCGTCCGTGGGGGTGGCGAGCACGGTGAAGATGGAATGCCGCGCCGCAAGCGTGATGGCGCGGTCCATCCAATCGAGGTCGTAGTGCCCCTCGGCTGGCTCGATTCGGCTCCAGGCAAATTCTCCGATGCGCACCATCCTTATTCCCGCTGACTGCATCAAGGCCAGATCTGCGTCCCATCGGCTTTCCGGCCACTGTTCGGGGTACCAGGCCGTTCCCAGCAGCAACGGTGGCGGGCCTTCTCTCGTGGCAGCCGACGAAGGTGCATAATGAATCACGAGCGTGATTCCAATTGCAACCGCGACGATCCTGGAAATTCTTGGCGCGGACATTTCCAGGGAGTTTAGCAACCTGGCGGGAATTGAGCAATTGAAAGCCGCGCGGCTTGTGAGGTCCGCGCGCCCAGATTGTCAGCCTTGAAATCCAATCGCGGGAGAGATATCGTGAGCCGCATGAAATCCCTCACGCGGCGGCAGTTCCTTGGAGGCCTGAGTTTACTTGCCCTGACTCCTTCGCGTTCCCTTGGCGATCTGTCCGCCGGAGATGCAAAGAAGTACGAGACGCCCTTTAAGTATGGGAAACTCGTGCTGGAAGCTTCCGGGAAGCCCGGATCGTTTGACAGCAAGTCGGTGGATTGCCCATTCGTGTTTCACCACCGCGATAAGTTCTACATGACCTACGTTGCCTTCGACGGCGCGGGCTATCAAACCGGTTTGGCGCAATCGAACGATCTCACTCACTGGGAAAAATCCGGCTGCATTTTGAAGCGCGACCCTTCGTCTCCCATTACGCGCTACAACGTGGCAATGAATTGGATTGTGCGAGAGAACGCCATGCGTTCGGTGGGCGAACTCAAGAAGGTGCGAGGCCGGTTTCTGGGCGCCTATCATGCCTACCCGAATCCCGGCTATGAACAGGGGCCAGCG
>JAHEKS010000093.1 GCA_024638215.1 Acidobacteriota bacterium
TGATGGTGGACGAAGCAGAATTGGTGTGCAAGGTCCCGAACGTCAAGTGGCCCGTCTCGGCAATGCGAAGCGCCGATTCGATGGTCTCGAGGTCGCGCATTTCGCCAATCAGTACAACGTCCGGATCCTCGCGCAAAGCGGCGCGCAATGCGTTGGCAAACGAATGCGTGTCCGCATGAATTTCCCGTTGATTGACCAGGCACTTTTTGTGTGGATGGATGAACTCGATGGGGTCCTCAATCGTAATCATGTGCTCATAGCGAGTCTGATTGATGAGGTCCAGCATGGTGGCGAGGGTCGTGGATTTTCCACTCCCCGTGGGGCCCGTGACCAGGATCAATCCTCGCGGCTTTTCGCACAGCTTGCGCAAGACAGGCGGCAGGTTTAGTTGCTCGAAGGTCTTGATTTCGAAGGGGATGACGCGGAAAACGCCCGCCACGGCGCCGCGCTGGTTGAACAGGTTGCCTCGAAAGCGCGCGATGTTCTTGATGCCGAACGAGAAGTCGAGCTCAAGGTTTTCTTCAAATCGGTGTTTTTGGGCGTCGGTCAGAATGCTGTAAGCCAATTGCTTGGTATCGGCTGGGCCCAAGGCAGGTAGGTCCTCGCAAGGTTTCAGCTCGCCGTGCACGCGGACACGGGGAGGAGAGTTGGTGGTAATGTGGAGGTCGGACCCTCCCGAATCCACCATGCGCTTCAACAATTCGCTAAGACTTGGTATCGGCATCCCTTCCCACCTCCTCGCTGGACGCAGGCAAGCCGGCGGCGTGACTTACAAAACCGTTTCGCGGATGACCTCTTCAAGCGTGGTCGTTCCAGCCCTCACCTTGGTCAACCCGCTGCGTCGAAGCGTAATCATGCCCTGCTCCACGGCCTTCTTCTTCAGCTCCAGAGCCGAAGCGCCGACCAGGATCAGTTCCCGAAGCTCGTCCGTGATTTCAAGAACTTCATACAGACCGACGCGGCCCTTATACCCGCGATTGTTGCAGGTGGAACACCCTTGCCCCTTGTAAATCTTCGTCGTCCTAGCCTCTTCCGGCGTGAAGCCGGCATCAATCAGCACTTGTGGCGAAACCTCTTCCTCCACCTTGCACTCCGAGCAAATACGCCTGGTCAGACGCTGCGCGCAAATCAGGTGCACAGACGTGGCGACAAGAAACGGTTCAATGCCCATATTCATCAGGCGTGAAATTGTCGCAGGAGCGTCATTCGTGTGCAGCGTTGAAAGGACCATGTGACCGGTGAGCGCCGCTTTAATGGCAATTTCTGCCGTTTCAAAATCCCGAATCTCACCTACGAGGATGATGTTCGGGTCCTGCCGGAGAAAGGAGCGCAGGGCCGCGGCGAAGTTCAGCCCGATTTGCTCCTTCATCTGCACCTGATTGATTCCGGGCAGCTGAAATTCGACCGGATCTTCCGCCGTGACGATATTGGTGTCGGGCTTATTGAGCTGAGAGATGGAGGAATAGAGCGTGTTGGTCTTGCCGCTGCCGGTGGGTCCCGTCACCAGCACCATGCCGTAAGGCTTGAAGATGGCCTTCTGAAGTTTGGCCAGCGATTCGGGCTCGAAACCGAGCTTGGTCATGTCCAAGCGCAGGTTCTCTTTGTCGAGCAGCCGCATCACAACTTTTTCGCCGTGCAGTGTCGGCAGGACGGAGACACGGAAATCGAGCTGTTTCTTCTTCCCGTTATGCATCATTTTGATCATGATGCGCCCGTCTTGCGGCAGCCGCTTTTCCGAGATATCCAGCTTGGACATGATTTTGACGCGGCTGATGATAGCGTCCCGCAGCTTCAGCGGCGGATTCATGATGGTCTGAAGCATTCCATCCACCCGGTAGCGCACGCGGTATTCCTTCTCATACGGCTCCATGTGGATGTCGCTGGCGCCGCGCTTGACCGCGTCGGTAAGGATGTAGTTGACCAGCTTGATGACCGGCGCTTCTTCCGCCGCCTTTTCCAGCGCCGCGAGGTTGAGCGTGGACTCGTCCTCGGCTTCCAGCTCAACGCTTTCGGCGCCACCTTCGTCGATGAAGCTGACAATCTCCTCGATTTCCTTCTTCCGCTCAACGTCCTCGACCGTCCCGTAGTGCTTCTTGATGGCCTCCATGATGGCAGTTTCGGAAGCCACCACGGGCTCGATGTTGAAGCCGGTCATGAACTTAATGTCGTCCATGGCGAAGACGTTGGTGGGATCCACCATGGCCACGGTCAACGACGACCCTACCCGGCTGAGGGGCAGGATTTGGTACTTCATCGCCGTCTCCATGGGGATCAGCTTGATGACGCTTTGGTCCACCTCAAAGTAACTGAGATTGATGGAAGGAACGCCGTACTGGCGAGAAAGGACAGCGGTGACCTCGTCGTCGTTGAGAAACCCTAGTTTTACCAGTGAGTTGCCCAGCCGTCCGCCGTTGGCCTTCTGGTGCTCGATGGCCTGTTTAAGCTGCTCGGCCGAAATCAGGTTTTCCTTAAGCAGGATTTCGCCCAGCTTACCCGACATTCTTTGGACCCCCGGTCAAGCTTCTCCGCTTCCCCAAAGGAACATGCCCTCTCGCCCTGGTTGAACTCTATGCAAGGCGGCACGCACGCCGATTGCGAGACATCGTAGAGAACTCCAGCACCAAAGTCAAGCCGATTTGCTGTCCATAGGTTGCATTATGAGGCTCGTAGAGCGGCCTGAATGAGTTCGCAGGGCCAGGTTTGCCGGCCCGCAGCCAGCCCTCCACCTTGACTTCGAGGTATCCACAGTATAACTTTTCAGAATATGACCTTAGCGACCCAACCGACGCCCCAGGCGGGCAACCTGTTGCGCCAGTACTTCGATTCCATGTACCAGGAGCTCGGCCCCCAGCGCTGGTGGCCTGCACGAACACGCTTGGAGGTCATCCTCGGTGCGATCCTGACCCAAAATACCTCCTGGCAGAACGCTTCGCTGGCCCTCAAGCAACTGCGCAGGGCTGGCATGCTCGCGCTTCCCAAGCTACAGCGAGCCTCTGCGAGCGAGTTGGAAAAGCTTATTCAGCCTTCGGGTTTCTGTCGGCAGAAGGCGCGAACCATACGTAACTTCCTGGCATGGCTGGACCTGACTTGTGGCGGCTCCCTCGCAACGATGTTTGGCCGCGATTCTGCCCGACTCCGAGGGGAACTTTTGGCAATCAAGGGGCTGGGCCCCGAGACCGTGGATGCCATCCTGCTCTATGCCGGCGGGCAGCCCTATTTCGTGGCGGACGCCTATACACGGCGTATCTTAAGCCGTCACAGCCTTCTCCCCAATGATGCAAGCTACGCTGCTGCCCAGGAGTTTCTGCACTCCCACTTGCCGGCAGATGCAAAGCTGTTCAACGAATTTCACGCATTGTTGGTCGAGGTCGGCAAACGCCGGTGCCAGCGCTCGAATCCGCGATGTCAAGGATGTCCCTTGGAGCCTTTCTTGCCAAGACCAGCGGCTGACCAATCCCCGCGGTCGCACCAGGAAATCGCGACGCTGGGCCCGCCGCTGACTCAGGTTGACGTGTGACGATGGGAAGCCCACCAAACTCGCGGCGCAAGATCACGATGATTATTCTGCTGGTTCTCGTTCCCACCCTGCTCTTTTTGGGTTGGAGCCAGGCGTCGTTGAACCTTTCCTTTATCCGGCCTTCCAGCGCCCAGGGAACGATTCTGCTCCTTGCTCTTTCCGCCTTTATCTTTCTGGCATTCGTAATCTTCGCTCTCATTCTGTCGAGAATTCTTCTGAAACTTTATGTCGAGAGAAGACAAAGGCGACTGGGGTCGCAGTTCAAAACCAAGATGGTGGTCGCCTTCCTGGGATTGTCGTTACTTCCTGTTTGCTTCCTTTTCGTGTTTTCTTACGGACTTCTGAATCGCACGATTGACAAATGGTTTGGTATCCCCTTCGATACGGTGCGGCGTGACGCGAGCAAGATCGTCGAAGAGCTCCAGAGGCAGTCCGAGCAAAGGACTGTCCACGATGCTATTCATTTGGCGGAAGATGATGAGTTACAGCGTGCGCTTCGCTCCGCAGATGCCACGGCGGTGGGAAAGATTCTGGCGCGCCACGCCTCGGATTTGGATTTGGTCACCGTGCTGTGTTTCGATGCCCAGGGCAACCTTATAGCCCGGGCCGGCGAGCCGAGGCCTGACGTCGCCGAAGTCAGGCAGGTGTATCCCCATTTCACTCCGGAAAAGCAGGCCGGCAATCCTGCCGTCAAGAACCTCCGGTTATCCGACCTGAGTTTTATCCTCAGCGCACAGCCCATACAGGCCGAGGGTGAATTCTTGGGAAACGTGGTTGCCGTGACCCGGGTACCACTCAACATCCGGCAAATCTCCGACGAGATACAGCGCGAAGCGGCAAGCTACAATGAATTAAGCCGCAATCAGAAAGCAGTCAAGCGCAACGCCCTCTCGATTCTCGGTCTTCTGACTCTCTTACTTCTGTTTGTGGCCACCTGGTTCGCCTTATTCCTCGCCAAGCAAGTGACGGTGCCGATTCAGGCGCTGGCCGAAGGCACACACGAGGTGTCGAGCGGGAACCTGGGTTTCCAGGTCAGCGCGCGCTCCGACGATGAATTGGGCAGTTTGATTGTCTCCTTTAACCAAATGACGCAACAACTCCAGGAAAGCCGCAACACCATCGAACAGGCGGCGCGCGACCTGCAGCAAGCCAATCGCGAACTTGAAGAACGAAGCAACACAACCCGAACCATCCTGGAAAATGTCTCCGTCGGCGTCGTCTCCTTTGATCCGCACGGCCAGATCACTCAGGTTAATTCCGCCGTGAGCCGGATGCTGGGAGCCGCGCGAGTGAGTTCCGCGCGCCGCCTTACCGACCTGTTTGCCTCGGAGGAAATCCGCGAAATCTCCAGGCTGTTTCGCCGCGCCGTCCGGCAAGGCGTCGTGACGCGGCAAATGGAGTTGGAGCTTGAGGCGCGACGCGCCGTGGTTGCCGTGACCGTTTCCTCGGTCCGGGCACGCCACGGGACACTGGGTTCCGTCATGGTCCTCGACGATATCACGGACCTGCTGCGTGCCCAGAGGTCCGTGGCTTGGGGCGAGGTTGCCCAGCGCATTGCCCACGAAATCAAGAATCCTCTCACCCCGATTCAACTCTCGGCGGAGCGCCTGCGGCGCCTGGTGGCCCGCGCTGGCCCCGAGGCCGATCTGCGCAGTTTGACTTCAACTGTCGAAGAAAGCACCCAACTTATTGATCGCGAAGTAGCGACCCTCAAGAACTTGGTGGATGAGTTCTCGAACTTCGCACGCTTCCCCGCCTCGCACCCTGTTCCTTCCAGCCTCAACACGATCGTGGAAGAGGCGCTGAACATTTTCAGCGGAAGGCTGGATGGCATAACTATTCACCGGCAGCTCTCTTCTGACCTGCCGGCGGTGAATGCCGATCCCGATCAGATGAAGCGCGTGATTGTGAACCTGGTGGACAACGCCGCCGAGGCTCTGGAAAAATCGGCTCTCAAGGAAGTCTGGGTGCGCACAGCGCTGGACGCCGAACGAGACCTCGTGGAGTTGGTGGTGGCGGACAGCGGCCCCGGAATAAGCCCGGAGGCCAAGGAGCGGCTCTTCCTGCCTTATTTTTCCACTAAGCGCCGCGGGACAGGCCTGGGGCTTGCCATCGTCAGCCGGATCGTCAGCGAGCACAAGGGAACCATCCGTGTCGAAGAAAATCAGCCGGCGGGAACGAGGTTTGTGATTGAGATTCCCGTGGAGCGCGCTCCCGTGCCTCACGCTGAGGCCTGAGAGATTCGTCTGATTCGACTTATCCGTTTTCGCGTGTAATGCGCCGGCCCGCAGTTTGCGCCGGCAATTCGCCTATGCCCGCTTATTCGGTCTTGATTGTCGACGACGAACCGGGGATCCGTGAGTCCCTCGGTGGCGTCCTCCGCGACGAAGGATATCAAGCCGAGGCCGTCGAGAGCGCCGAGGAGTGCCTGGAAGCGCTTCGCAAGAAGCCTTTTGATTTTGTAATGCTCGACATCTGGCTGCCTGGAATGGACGGACTGGCGGCGCTGGAAAAGATTAGCGCGCTCGAGAACCCGCCTCTGGTCATCATGGTCTCAGGCCACGGAACGATTGAGACAGCCGTCCGCGCCACCAAGCTCGGAGCCTTCGATTTCATTGAGAAGCCCCTTTCGATTGATAAGACCCTCCTGACACTGAAACACGCCGCCGAGCAGCTTCGCCTTACATCGCAAAACCGCCAGCTTCGCGAACAGCTTCGCGGAGAATACGCCATCATCGGCGACAGCGTTCCCATGAAAGCGTTGCGCCAGCAACTGGCGCTGGCCGCCCCCACCAACGGCCGGGTTCTCGTCTACGGTGAAAGCGGGACCGGGAAGGAGTTGGTGGCCCACGCGCTTCACCTGATGAGCCGGCGCGTAGAGGAACCCTTTGTTGAGGTCAATTGCGCGGCCATCCCCGAAGAGCTCATCGAAAGCGAACTCTTCGGCCACGTTAAAGGCTCCTTCACCGGCGCGCTCGAGGACAAGGTCGGTAAATTCGCGCAAGCGGACGCCGGAACACTCTTCCTCGATGAAGTAGGGGACATGAGCTTGCGAACCCAGTCGAAGGTTTTGCGGGTCCTCGAAGAGCAACGCTTTGTTCCGGTCGGATCCGGAACGACTCTGACGGTGGACGTGCGCGTGATCGCGGCAACCAACAAGCACCTGGAAGATGAAATCCAGAAAGGTAATTTCCGCGAGGACCTGTTCTACCGCCTGAACGTGATTCCCTTTTACGTTCCGCCGCTTCGCGAGCATGCCGAAGACATTCCAGTCTTGGCGGATCACTTTCTATCCGAGTTCGCCCGAGCCTATGGCCGGCGTCCCAAACACTTTTCCGATTCGGCGGTCGAGCTGTTGTCCCGCTACCGGTGGCCGGGAAACGTCCGGGAGCTTCGCAACCTCGTCGAACGCATGGTGATCATGGTCGGCGGCGACCGGATCGAAGTCCGTCATCTCCCGCCCAGCCTGCATCACGATTCGACCCGCGCTGCCGCAAGCCGCGCAACCCATGGCGGCTTTCCCAGCCTGCAAGAGGCCCGCGCCGCTTACGAGCGCGAGTATATCCTCCGTAAGCTGGAAGAAAATCAAGGGAACGTCAGCCGCACTGCGGAGGTTCTGGGACTCGAGCGTAGCCATCTCTATCGCAAGATGAAGGCCCTCGGCATTGCCATAGGAGAATGAGATGCTTCGCATCGGCTGCCGTGCGCGAGCACGGCTTTAGGAGAACGCGCCCGGCTTCGGTAAGAAGAGCTCACCGGCAGTATCTTCCCGGTAATCAAGCGCCGCGACGATGGCGCGGTTGTCGCGCCAGTTGGGTTCCACCTTTACTTCGAGGCCCAGGAACACCTTGGGGGGAAATAGTTTTTCAAGCTCCAGACGCGCCTCCGTCCCAATCTGCTTGAGCAGCTTCCCGCCTGCGCCGATCACAATTGGCTTCTGCGATTCCTTTTCGACGACGATCGTGGACTCGATGAGCGTCAAGGTATCAGATTCGGTGAAGCTCTCGATCAAGACCGCCGTAACGTAAGGGAGTTCCTGGCGGGTGTGAAAGATGATCTTTTCTCGAATGATCTCGGAAGCCAGAAACCTTTCCGGCTGGTCGGTGTAGACGTCGGGCGGGAAGTATTGCGGCCCCTCCGGCAGCCGTGCACAGACGGCGCGGAGGATCTCCTCCATTCCCTCACCCGTTTTGGCTGAGATGGGGATGATCTCCTCGAAATTGTGCAGCCTCGAGTAGCGGTCCATCAAAGGCAAAAGGCGCGGCTTCGCCACGATGTCAATTTTGTTAAGCAAAAGAATGCACGGCGGAGCGTATTGCTTCAGAAGCTCGAGGGCAAATTCATCGCCTTTCCCGAATTTCACAGAAGCATCCACGATGAGCAACGCCAGGTCCCGTTCTTCAAGGGCTTGCCGCACGAAGGACATCATGCGGTCGTTCAGGCGCGAGAGCGGCTTGTGAATGCCCGGCGTATCCATCAGAACGATTTGCGCGCCCGGGCGGTTTACGATTCCCAGGATGCGGTTGCGCGTGGTCTGCGGCACGGCCGTGACGATCGAGACCTTGGCACCCACCAGAGTGTTAACCAAGGTGCTCTTCCCGGAGTTGGGCCGCCCGACAATCGCGACAAAACCTGACTTATGCGGTTCGTTGTTCGACATGGGATGAGCCCGGGGAGGGTTCGATGCTTGGCAGGATCATTCGAACTTTCGACACTGTCCGTTGGCTGGACTCGAGCACCACAAACATTACGCCGTTCTTTTCGACTTTTTCTCCCGCCTGAGGCACGTGCCCGAGTTGGGCCAGCACTAAGCCCGCAACTGTCGAGTAATCCTTTCCTTCCAGGGACATGTGGAATTGTTCCGACAGTTGCGCGAGTTCGGTATGGCCCGCGACGACATAACTGTTTCCTGGCTCTTTAGCAATATCGTGGGAATGTGGCTCGACGGTATCGCGAATCTCACCCACGATCTCTTCCACCAGGTCTTCGATGGTCACCAGTCCCGAAACGCTGCCGTATTCGTCCACCACAATGGCCATCTGCACCGTGGAGCGCTGCAACTCCTTCAAAAGCTCGCGGATCAATTTCGTCTCTGGTGCGAAAGGAACAGGTCGCACCAGAGAGCGTAGGGTCGTCCGCATCTGCTGTTCAGGCGAGAGTTCGGTCACATCCTGCACGCTGACGATTCCCTCGATATGGTCCAGGTCGCCGGAATAAACCGGAAACCGCGACTGGCGGCGCTCGCGAAACAACTTTCGCAGATCCTCAATCGAAGCATTGATCTCGATCGCCGCGATTTCCGGCCGAGGCGTCATCACCTCGCGAACGATCTTGTCCGCAAATTCCACCACCGCCTGCAGCAGCTTCCCCTCACTTCTTTCGATGAGCCCCGCCCGCTCGCCGGCCTGAATTAACTCCTGCAGTTCCTCTTGCGGGGTTGGAATTTCCTCCTTTTCCTCGGGAGTTTCAAGCAGCCCAGCGATTGTTGTCGAAATCAGGACCGGAAAGGTCAAAGGCAGTGCCGCATAAACACACGTACGCAAGAACGGAAGCCACTGCCGCAGGATGACGGCGGGCTCGTCGTGCCGGGCCACCAGCATGAACGGAATAAGCTGATCTGCCAGGGCGATAGCTGCGAAAACAACCAGCATCGCGCTGCCCAGTGTTTCCCAGAAGTGTTGCGGCTCCCTCACCAGAAACAGACCAACCAAGCCGACGGAAAAAGTCGCCATCGCGGCGCCGTGAAGGGCGGATATCGAAATGCCCACACGCTCGCGATCGGCTCGGACCCGCTTCCCGTCACCCGTGCGGAACAGTTCTCTTCCCGCCACCAGGGAAAGGCGGCGCATCAGGAGCCGCAGGTACGAGGCCACCGAGCTCAAGACGAGCATCAAGACCAACGCACTGCCCCACAGGACTGTCAATGTCGTAGACATAGCAACTTTGGCCTTGTCATTGGACGGCTCTTAAACACCGCGATGACACCTTGGGAGGAGCCTTTGGGCTTCGCCCCTCACGTCTGGCTCCCCTTTTCTCGTCGAGGCGTTCGCGTAATGCCAGCTCCAACTTTGTCATTTCTCCGCCGTCGGTTTCATGATCGTGGCCCAGCAGGTGAACGACACCATGCAGAATCAGCCAGCGGATTTCAGCGCGCGTCGAGTGCCCCTCCACGCGGGCGTTGCGTTGTGCCGTCGAGGCGGAAATAACGATATCACCCAGGAACCCTTCGAAGTCCCGTCCCGGCGCTGGCATCGCCCCGCCGGAGCTCTCCTTCCAGCAAAAGGACAAGACGTCCGTGGGGCGTTCTTTACCTCGATAGGCCTTATTTAAATTGGCAATTTCATGGTCACTCACGAAGCAAATGTTAAACTGCTTCCCGTGCAAGCGCAGGTCGTGGCGCAAGCGCCTGGCGAAGCGGCTCGCGTCCTGAAGATCCACGCGGACTTCCGTTTGCCGGTTGAGAATCACACCTTCTTAAGTCTCAATCTTCGAGTTGCGTGCCTCGGGCTTCAGCTCCGCGGCGCGCGCCAAGTCGTACTCCTCGTAAGCCCGAATGATGCGCTGCACCAGGCTGTGGCGGACCACGTCGCGCTCGCTGAAATAGACAAAGCTGAGGCCCTCGACGTTTCGCACGACGTCCACCGCCTCCATTAATCCCGACCGCCGCCCGGCGGGAAGATCAATCTGGGTAATATCGCCGGTGATGACAGCTTTGGAATTAAATCCCAGGCGTGTCAGGAACATCTTCATCTGTTCGCTAGTGGTGTTCTGGGCTTCGTCCAGGATCACAAACGCGTCGTTCAGCGTGCGGCCGCGCATGAAAGCGATGGGCGCAACCTCAATGATTCCTTTTTCGAGGTAGCGTTCCACCCGGTCCGGATCGAGCACATCGTAAAGGGCGTCGTAGAGCGGCCTCAGATAAGGATTCACCTTTTCCTGGAGCGTGCCGGGAAGAAAGCCTAATCGCTCGCCCGCTTCGACCGCCGGACGGGCCAGGATGATGCGGCTCACTTCTTTGGTGAGCAGCGCGTCCACGGCCAGAGCCACGGCCAGGTAAGTCTTGCCGGTGCCGGATGGCCCGATGCCAAAGACCATGTCGTGCGTCTCGATTGCATTCACATAGCGGCGCTGGTTCGCGCTCTTGGGCGCAATCACCTTCTTGCCGAACGTGCGCGGCCGGCCCGCTTCTGTGAGGCCCTTCAGGGTCGCGTCGGGGTCCTCGAACAGGATCCGCAAAAAGGATTGCACCTCACCTTGATCGAATCGCGCGCCCTGTTCGACGAGGTCGGTGTACTCTTCCACCAGTCGCCTCGCGCGGGCCACGCTGGTCGACTCCCCTTCGATTTCAAGAGTCTCATCCTGCAGATGAGTGCTCACCTGCAAGCAGCGTTCAAGCAGTTTGAGGTTTTCGTCAAAGGTCCCGAATAGGTTTTCTATTCCTTTGCCGATTTTGACACTTGTTTTCATATCATTCGAGTAGCGTGGCATACCTCCGCGTTAGGCGAGATCAGCGGCAAGTTGGCAATAGAAATCTTTGGAATGTTCCTGCGAGACGCGGGTGAGTGATCGCCTTATCATTTACTGCATTGCCAGAATAGCTGGAGCAGATGCGAAAGTCAAGGTCATCCGCCCGTGCGCCTGCGAGATTCCACCTGGCGGGCGTTCGCTAGCGCGGTACCCGCGGCAGGCGTCCGACCTCTTGAGTCCCGACGCACTAGTGATGAAGAAGCGTGTAGCTGACGAACGCCAGATATTTGCTGTCAGGAGACCACGAGGGCACATTGATCGTCCCCTGTCCACCGAACAGGCGCACCAGCACGTGCGGCTCGCCCACCGGAGCGTCGTCGCGCAACGCGACCAGGCGAAGCATCACATCTCTGTTCGGCGGGTGCGTTTTCACATTCTTGTCGAAGGAAATCATGACAAACCATTTTCCATCCGGAGAAGGATGCGCGAACCAGTTGGCGTGGTCGTCATGGGTCATCTGTTCCTGATCGCTGCCGTCGGGTTTCATGCGCCAGATTTGCATCAGCCCCGTCCGCTCGGAGTTGAAGAAAATATACTTTCCGTCGGGCGAATAATCGGGGCCGTCGTCAGTTCCCGGAGTCTCGGTCAGCCTTATTTCCTCGCCGCCTTGCGGGGTTGTCGCGTAGACGTCAATGTTACCGTTCCGCACGCCGGCAAAATCGAGCGTTTTCCCGTCCGGTGACCAGGCGTGCCAGTAGGAGGGCCCGTCCGGCGTGACCAGGCGCGCGTCGCCGCCCGAAGAGGGAACGATGTAAATCAGCGAGCGATCTTTGGAGGAACAACTGATCGCCATCAGCTTCCCGTCGGGTGAGAAGCCGTGGTCATTGTTGCAATTCGTTGCGCCGCGGGTCGTCAGGAGCCTGGGCGCACCGCCCTCGGCCGGAATGGTGTAGATCTTTCCGCCTTCATTGAACGTGAGGTATTTTCCGTCGCGGGACCAATTGGGCGCTTCGAAACGCTTATTCGCCTTGTAAACCACACGGCGCTCTTTGCCGTCCACTGATATGATTTCCAGACGGCTCTCCATGGGATGATTGACGCCCTCGCCGTAAAACTGTCCACCCTCGAGGTTGACGCTTGAGAAAACTGCGGTTTCGAGCGATTGCGCGTCGTGAGAGCATACGCCCAACCCCAGGTAAACCGGGTCATGCAGCTCGACCTTGGTCGAGCCTGCCGTCTCGAAGGGTTTCCCTTCTATTGCCGCGGAAAGCGTAAACGTGTCGCCCCGGCGCTCCAGGCGAACCGCGAGCGGCCGCACAAGCGAGGAGGTGATTTCCTTGGTCTCCCCTACCTTCGTCTCACGGAACTGAAGTGAGGTCAGGCCACTGCCGTGCACGACCGCCGAAACGTAAGGCGAGTCCGGGTCGAGGCTCTGACGCACTACCCATCCCGCCTTGCGATGGGGGCTCTCTCCGGTGCCGACCAATTGCACGTTGGCGGTCAAAATGAAATCGCCGCTGGCACGCCGCCAGGCGTAATGAAAAGCGTCGGTTCCTCCCCACATATTCTCTCCGCCGCCCGTGATTACATAGAGCCCGCGCGCCGGAACGAAAACCGTGCTGCCTGGAAGGGTACTGCCCACGTCCGTCTGTGCCTCAAATTGGCCCAGCGATGGGGGAGCGCCACTCTCGTTGCCTTGGGGCGCACCCTCGGGGCTGCCCAGTGGTGCCAGGGCGAGGAAAACCGCGATTGCAATCAACGGATAGAAGGGCGAAGGTATTCTGTAGAACATCTTCACAAATAGCCGATTCATGAAGCCTCCCTTCTTAGCTCCACAAAGGCTACCGCGAGACGTTCCACAGGGCAAGAGAAGAGCGTTCTGTTATAATGTTGCGTTTATGGCGGGCTGACCGGTCCTTCCGAGGTGCCCCTCCGGCACTCCAGGACCGGCTTCGTGAGTTTCAGATTTTCCCGAGGGATAACCTTGTTTCTGGAAACGCAGCAGAAAATACGCGCCAGGTTTGTCGAGGCCGTGCAGGAAGCTTTCGGTTTGGAAGTGAACGAACCGGTCCTGGGATTTCCGCCCTCAGTCGAACTGGGGGAGATCTCAGTCGCGGCGTCCTTTGAGCTCGCGAAGAGACTGCGCCAACCGCCGCGCAAGATCGCCGAGCAACTAGCCTCGCGTTTCCTGCCGTTGGAAGGCGTAGAGCGCGTGAACGTGGCGGGTGGCGGCTACCTGAATTTCCATCTCGACCGTGCGCTGCTTGCCTCCGCACTGTTTCGCCTGCGGGCGGAAAAAGCGCCAGCCGTTCCGCCCGGCAATGAGAAGATTCTGGTCGAGCACACCAGCATCAATCCCAACAAAGCCGCGCATATCGGACACCTCCGGAATGCCGTGCTGGGTGACACGCTGGTGCGCCTGCTGCGCTTCCGCGGCCATCGGGTGGAGATTCAGAACTACATTGACAACACCGGCGTCCAGGTGGCTGACGTTGTCGTTGGCTTCCTTCATCTCGAAAAGAAAACCCTCGCTGACGTGCAGAAGCTTCTCCAAGATCCCTCGGTGCGATTCGACTACTACTGCTGGGACCTTTACGCCCGCGTCTTTCAACACTACGAAGAGGATAAGGCTTCCCTAGCTTGGCGAGCCGAAGCTCTCAAAACGATCGAAGAGGGGCACGGCGTGCCGGCGCAGATGGCGGAGCTGATTTCAACAGCCATCGTTCGCAAACACCTGGAAACTATGCTTCGTGTCGGCGTGCGCTACGACCTGCTGGTCGAAGAAAGCGAAATCCTACGGCTGGATTTTTGGAAATATGCTTTCGAGCTGCTCAAGAAGCGAGGCGCGGTGCGGCTTGAGCATTCTGGCAAGAATCAAGGCTGCTGGGTGATGCGTGTGGACTCGCCGGAAGGAGAAACCGGCGGCGAGAATGGCGAAGACGTCAAGATTATCGTGCGTTCCAACGGAACCGTGACCTACGTCGGGAAGGATATCGCCTATCACCTCTGGAAATTTGCGGCGTTGGGAAAGGACTTCGGCTACGCACCGTTCTACCGTTACACAGATGGCCACGAAGTCTGGCGCACTACCGCGGCTCGTTCTCCCAAGTCCCCGCCCTTTGGTGGGGCCACGGTCGCCTACGGCGTGATTGACACACGCCAGTCCTATCTGCAAAACATCGTCGCCGCCGCGCTGCGTGCCCTCGGGCTTGACCAGCAGGCAGCCAACCTGCACCACTTCGCGTACGAAGTCGTGGGGCTGACGCCTGCTTGTGCGGAAGAAATGGGCGTGGAATTAGCAGCCGAAGACCGTGAGCGTCCCTACATCGAAGTCTCCGGCCGCAAAGGATTGGGCGTCAAGGCCGACGACTTGATTGATCGACTGGAAGAAAAGGCTTTGCAGGAAGTCCGTGCGCGCGAGCTGACTCAGGACCCGGCCGACCAGTTGGCCTACGCGCGCATGATTGCCACCGGGGCGCTGCGCTATTTCCTCCTCAAGTTCTCGCGGCGCATCATTATCGCCTTTGATTTCAAGGAAGCGCTCGCTTTCGAGGGCGAGACAGGCCCCTATCTGCAGTACAGCGTAGTGCGCGCCCGGAATATTTTCCGCAAGTATCGCGAGCAACATGCGGATTTTTCTGAGGAACGATTGCAGACTTCCGTCACACCGGAACAGCTTCGGCGATTCTTTACGGACGCCCAAGACGGCACAGCGTTCTGGGAACTGGCGCTGCTTGCGGCACAGGCGGAAACGGTGGCGGAGCAGGCGATTTCAGCCGAGGAACCCTCGGTGCTTGCCAAGTACGCTTTTCGGTTAGCTCAGGCCTTCAACAATTTCTACCACCGTTATCACATCTTGAACGAGAGCGATGCCGAGCGGCAGCAATTTTTGCTTTATCTTGTCTATTTGGCCGCGGAATCCCTCAGCCAGACGCTGGAAGTTCTGGGCATCGAAGTGCCGGAACGGATGTAAAGACACTCACGGCTTCGGAGCAAGTTCAGTCAGAAGATGAACCACACTCGGGACCACAGCCCCGGTCGGGCCTTTGGCGCGATAGGGCTTTTCATCGTTTGACCAACGGGTACCCGCGATATCGAGGTGCACCCAAGGAGTGTCGCCGGCGAACTCGCCCACGAACATTGCCGCGGTAATTGCGCCGCCGTAGCGCCCGCCGGTATTGGCGATGTCGGCGATCGTGCTTTTGTAAAGGTCGCGGTATTCGTCGTCCACAGGAAGTTGCCACATGCGCTCGCCCTCCGCCGTGGCGCTGGCCAACACCTTGTTGACCAACTCCTGATTCCAGCCGAAAACACCCGTCGTGATGTTGCCGAGCGCGATCATCACCGCGCCCGTAAGCGTGGCGGCGTCTATGAGCGCCGTGCAACCAAGCTGTTTGGCATAGGTCAAACCATCGGCAAGTGCCAGACGGCCTTCGGCGTCGGTGTTGAGCACCTCGATCGTTTTGCCGGACATGGACGTGACGACATCGCCGGGGCGGTAGGCTTTGCCGCTCGGCATGTTCTCCGCTGTCGGCACAACCGCAATCACCCGGATGCGCGGCTTGAGCTGCGCGATCGCCTGCATCACGCCCAGCATCGTTGCACCGCCCGCCATGTCGGTCTTCATCTCGTGCATGGCCTCGCTAGGCTTAATGGAAATGCCCCCGGTATCGAAGGTGATACCCTTGCCGATGAGTCCGATCACGGGTGTGGCCGGCGCGTTCGCCGGCTCATAGCGGACCACAATCATGCACGGCGGCGCTTCACTTCCCTGCCCGACCGCCCAAAGCGCGCCCATTTTCAGTTCCTGGATTTTCGTTTCGTTCAGAATGTCGATCGTGAGCCCGACTTTTTCCGCCATGCCCC
>JAHEKS010000094.1 GCA_024638215.1 Acidobacteriota bacterium
CTCGGCGGCCGGGGCGGGCGCAGGCTTCTCGGTGGGCGGTGCAAGGAACTTCTCCGGCTCCGCGTGAAATCTCTCCAGGCAGGATGGGCTGCAGAAATAGTACGTCCTGCCTTTGTAGTCGAGCGTGCCCACGGCGTCGGCGGGATTAATCTCCATGCCGCAGACAGGATCAACCACAGTGGCAGCCGGGGTCGCGCTGTCGTTCAACCGCGCTTGCGAGTTGTGGTCTTCGGTTTCCACGGGATAAGGTTTTCCATTGTAGCGCGTATCCCGGCCGGTGTTGAAGCCATCTTACGGATTCGGCGTTTTTTATTTGACGGAACCCAAGGGTACCAGCGATCGAACTGGGCACGGGCCACCGGCCTATCAGATGCCCCGTTTTACATAAAGTTACCGGCTGGCTGTGTCCGCTGCCGCCAATCCGGTTGAGGGGCACGCAACGGTATTACATCCCGGCGCTCTGTGTTAGAATCGCGCCGACATGATACTCCACCTGTGAGGATGTTATGGCGAAAAAGCAGACGGCCCCGAGCCGGGCCAAAAGCGGCGACCCGATGACCCCGGTGGTTGCGGCCACGCTGGCCGGCGTGATTTACCAGGCGAAGTTGTCGAACCGGCAATCGAAGCTCAACATCCCGGATTCGGAAGTGATTTCGGATGTGGTCGGATTGTGGCGAACCGTCTTGCAGGAGCTGGAGGGCAAATAGCGGCTCCCTGCCTGCGGCCGGGCACGGCGCGACGCGCCGCCGGTGTGTCGCTCGCCCGCTTTGGCTCACTCCGCCGGATGCGGTTCGCGCGGCGCCAGGCTCTTGACGAATTCCAACATGCGGGGGTCTTCCCAATCGTAGGCGTTGACGATTTTCTCGGCGACTCTGCCGCTGCGGTCGATGATGTAAGTTTCCGGCAGCAGATAAGTCCCGAAGCGGGCGGGCACGTCTTTCTGCGGGTCGCGCGCGATGGGGAAAGTCAGGCGATGTTCCGCGACAAATTTCTCCAGCGCCGCGCGATTCTCGTCCACGCTGACGCCGATCACGGTGACGCCGTAGGGCTTCGCCGCGGCGGCGAATTTCTCCAGGCTGGGCGTTTCTTCGATGCACGGCGGGCACCACGTTGCCCAGAAGTTGACCACCACCACTTGACCGCGAAATTGGGCGAGGCTGAGTGAACCGCCATCGAGCGCCGGCAGCGTGAAATCCGGCGCCGCGTCACCCACCTCGACGCCTGCCTGGCTGTTCGCGCGGTGGCCAAGATAAAATGCCACCGCTCCCCCGGCAAACAGCAGAACAACTATAAGGCGCACGGTTTTACTCATCTTCTTCGCGTCTATTATAATCGAGTTGAATCGAGGAGTGCATCCGAAGAGGCGGGCGCCCGGCATGATGGGGCGGCAAGCAGCGTTCCAGCGCTTTTCGCGATGCCCAAGCATTGAATGGCGGAAGAGCTGCGCGAACGGGTTTCGGTGGTTATTCCGGCCCGCAACGAAGAGGCGAATATCGCCCGCGCGGTGCGTTCGGTGGCAGCCCAGCAGGGCGTGCGGGAGATCATCGCCGTCAACGACGGCTCGACGGACCGGACCGGCGAGATTCTCGATGCGCTGCGCGGCGAAATTCCCGCACTGCGAGTCATTCACACTGAGGCATTACCGGAGGGATGGGCAGGGAAATCGCACTCCGCGGCCACGGGCGCGCGCCAAGCTTTGGGCGAGTGGCTGCTGTTCACGGATGCCGATACGGAGCATCGCGCCGGCAGTCTTGCGGCGCTCGTCGAGCGCGCGGAGCGGATTGGCGCGGACCTGCTTTCCCTCTCGCCCGGCCAGCGCGTCGTCACCTGGTGGGAGAAATCGGTCATCCCGCTGGTGTACGTCCACTTGGCGCGGCTGTACCGGTTCGAAGAAGTTTCCGACCGCGGCTCACCGGCTGCGGCCGCAAACGGCCAGTACCTGCTCGTTCGCCGCGAGGCTTACGACCGCGCCGGCGGCCACGAAGCCGTCCGCGCGGAAATCCTCGAGGATGTCGAACTGGCGCGCCGCGTCAAAGCGGGGGGCGGGCGGTTGATCTTTCTTCCCGGCGCCGAATGGGCGGAAACGCGCATGTATCAAACCTTCGGCCAGATGTGGCAAGGCTGGACGAAGAACCTTTACCTGCTTTACTCGCGTAATCTGGCGCGGCTGCTGGCAACGCTCGCAGAGGTGGCCCTTCTGGATTTCGCTTTGCCGCTGATTTTCATCGCGCTCTGTGTGATGATGGTTTTCTGGCATAGCGGCGCGGCGCTGGCGGCGGTGGCGGTTTTTGTAGCCGCGTTGTGGAGGCGGTGGACATACCGTGTGTCGCTTGCGCGGCTGGGATTTGATCCGCGCTTGGCCAACTTTCTGGTTCCCGGCGCAGGCCTGTTTGGCTTGTTGCTGATCAATTCCGCGCTGGCTCACCGCTGGAGGCGAAGCGTGCGCTGGAAAGGGCGCGAATATCCCGCGCGAACGCCGCGAAAGGATGGAAAATGATTTACGTAACCCGCCGGGCGGAATTTTCCGCCTCGCACTATTACCACAATCCGGACTTGAGCCCGGAGGAAAACCGCAGGCTTTTCGGCAAGTGCAATAATCCCCACGGGCATGGGCACAACTACACGCTTGAGGTCACGGTGGCCGGTGAAGTTGATCCCACGACCGGCATGGTGATGGATTTGAAGGAGCTGAAAAAGCTGCTCGAAGCCGAAGTGCTCGAGCAGATGGACCATAAATTCCTGAACGAGGAAGTTGCGGTTTTTTCCACCAAGATTCCGACCACGGAAAACATCGCGGTCGAAATCTGGAAGATGCTGGAGCCGAAACTTCGCCTGGGCAAGCTGCATCGAATCAGGTTGTACGAGACCCCCGATCTCTACGTGGAATACTTGGGCGATTGATGGTTTACCTGACCCGCCGCTACCGATTTTCGGCCGCGCACCGGCTGCACAACGACGCGCTGCCGGATGAAGAGAACCGCCGCCTGTACGGCAAGTGCGACAATCCGTTCGGGCACGGCCACAACTACGTGCTGGACGTGACGGTTGCGGGCGAGGTTGACCTCGCCACGGGAATGGTCTTTGACCTCGGGCTTCTGGATCAAACGGTCCAACGGGAAGTGCTGGAGCGATTCGACCTGACCAACTTGAACCAGGACACGGAAGAGTTCCGCGCCCTCGTTCCGACCACGGAGAACGTCTGCGTGGCGATTTACGACTTGCTGCGCGACAAACTGCGCGGCGGCGAGCGGTGGCCCACGGCGCGCCTCGAACGCGTGCGGCTGGAAGAAACCAGCTCCAACTTTTTCGAGTACAACGGCGGGCTCGCAGGCGACCGCACCGCCAGGAGAACTTTATGACGAAGGGCAATTCGGATTCCGACCGGCACCTGAGCGAAATCGAAGAATTGGAAATGGCTGGCGACTCGCTCTCAGAGAGTATCCGCAGCATGCTGCGCGAACTGGGGGAGAACCCGGAGCGCGAAGGTTTGGCCAAAACTCCCGCCCGCGTAGCGCAGTCGCTTCGCTTCCTGACCCAAGGGTACCATCAGGACGTGGACAAAATCCTGAACGGCGCGCTTTACTCGGTTTCTTATGACGAGATGGTGATCGTCAAAGACATCGAGGTCTTCAGCCTCTGCGAGCATCACCTGTTGCCCTTCTTCGGCCGCTGCCACGTCGCTTACGTGCCCACCGACAAGGTGATCGGCCTGAGCAAGATGCCGCGAATCGTGGATATGTTCGCGCGCCGTTTGCAGGTGCAGGAACGGCTGACGACCCAGATCGCCGAGACGATCATGGAGAAGATCCGCCCGCAGGGCGTCGCCGTGGTCATCGAGGCGCGCCACCTGTGCATGATTATGCGCGGCGTGGAAAAACAGAATTCCGTCGCCGTCACCTCCTCGATGCTGGGCGTTTTTCGGGATTGTGACCAGACGCGTGCCGAGTTCCTGCGACTGATTCGCGAGCGAGGGTAGGGAAGGCCGCGCAGCGCGCTGGCCCAGCCGGCGCGAACAACCGCCGAGCAGATCGTCCTGATGCCCTCCAAAGGACGGCTTTGATTTACATGTCATTTCGATGTTTTCAGGTGCGGGGCCGGAGGTGAGGCCTTATTTACCGGCAACTGGATTATTGCCCTGTTGCGGCTGAACGGTGCCCCGGGCGACGTAGTCCTCGATGCTTTTCCGGGCCTCGGGCTTCAAGTCCAGGAAGCAGACGCCCATGCCGAATTTCCTGATCCGATACGTCACCACCCCCTTGGTGGTGATACTGGTGCGATCATCCAGATTAAAGCGCAGAGTGAGGATGGCCCCGGTGGGCAGAGGCGTGTCGGTTTCGACGAACATTCCCCCCACGCTGATGTCCCGGGAAAAGGTCAGAATCATGGCGGCTTCGCACTCCACCTGGGTTGCCAGGCGGACGCGGGGATACTTTCGCCGGTCGCCCTTCTTGTGTTCAACGAGGCGAAGGATCCGTTCCCGGTCATCGGGCATGATTTCGGTGAACTCGAAGGCAACTCCCTGGCCGGGTAGATGGTAGCGGACTATGGCCTTCACGTTGATGTAGGGCAGGTGCCTGGCGGGGCGAAAGCGAAGCGTGGCCTCCACGCCCACTTCCGGAGCGTCCTTTAGCTCGAGGAAGATTCCTCCGCCGCCGAGGATCGCGGCCCGCGCCCGCAGGGCCTTATCGCCCACCCGGCATTCGACGGGGAATCGCACGGGTACACGGGGAAACCTTCGATGCTCCTTGCGCGTCATGGATTGTGAGTGCTCCTCAGGCCGGGGCGGCCCGCGAAGACATTCTAACACACCCCGGCGGGTGATTGGCTTGGCGCGGGGGGCGTTCTTGCAGTTTTATGTTTTACAAAACATGGCGGGTCATGCTATTCTGGATGTCGAACAAAAGGGAAAAATTGTGATAAGCGAGGAGAGAGGCGGATGCCACTGACGGGCGAATCCAGGACGAAATTGATTGGTGAGTATAGGGTTCACCCGAAGGACACGGGCTCACCCGAAGTTCAGATTGCGCTGCTGAGCGAGCGGATCAACTATTTGACCGAGCATTTCCGCGTGCATCGCAAAGACCATTCGTCGCGGCGCGGACTGCTGATCATGGTAGGGAAGCGCAAGCGGCTGCTGAACTATCTAAGGGGACAGGACCCGGAGCGATATCAACGCGTTATTGAGAAATTGGGCATCCGCAAGTAGCCCGGTTGTGACCCGACATTTTGGGCTTGCTTCAAACCAAAGCCAAGAGAGATTAAACGGCCCCGTGGATTGTCCCGGATGGGCCGTTCCCTTATTCTCTTCCTGCCTTGGTGCTGCTGGCGGCGAACATTCCCTGCCTACCCACAAATCCCTGTTCAGAGTTTGATGGAGTCGGAATCTAATCCGCGGGCACAATCGCATTCCTGCCGGGGAGGCTCGGCCTTTTCCCTGCGCTGCGAAGGGCGGCGTGCGCCGCTTTGCACAAAAGTGAGGAGAGAAAAATGGAACAAGTTAGCATTCCGTTAGGGGCGAGCACCCTGACGATTGAGACCGGCAAGCTGGCCAAGCAGGCCAACGGGTCCGCATACGTTCGTTACGGCGATACGGTAGTTCTGGCGGCGGCCTGCACGGCCAGCCCGCGCGAGGGAATTGATTTCTTCCCCCTGACGGTGGACTACCGCGAATACAACTATGCCGCGGGAAAAATCCCCGGCGGGTTCTTCAAGCGCGAAGGGAGGCCCACGGAAAAGGAAATCCTGACCAGCCGTTTCATTGACCGGCCGGTTCGCCCGATGTTTCCGGCCGGTTTCCACGACGAGACTCAAGTCATCGCCATGGTCCTTTCGGCGGACTCGGACAACAACCCGGACGTCATCGGCCTGGTCGCCGGCGCGGCCGCGCTTTATCTTTCCGACATCCCGTTTTACACCCCTCTGGCGGCGGTGCGCGTGGGTCTGGTGGAAGGGCGGCTGATTACCAATCCTACCTATGCGGAGATCAAAGCCAGCCGGCTGAACCTGGTGGTCGCCGGCAGCGAAGAAGCCATCGTGATGGTCGAGGCGGGGGCGAACGAAGTTTCCGAGGAAACCCTCAGCGACGCGCTGCAATACGCGCACAACGAGATCCGCAAAATCGTCGCCGCCGAAAAAGAGCTTTTCGCAAAACTCGGCATCCAGAAGCGCACGGTTGAACCTCCCGCTCACGACGAGACCATTTACCGCGAGGTGGTGGAGAAGGTCGAAGCGGCCCTGCACGAGGCGATGGATACTTCGAAATATCCGAAGCTCGAAAGCCAGCGTAAAATCGAGGAACTCCGGAATAATCTGGTGGAGAGTTATCCGGAAGAGGAAGAGGAAAAGCAGCTGGAGGCCGCGCGTTGCTTTGAAACGCTGCAGGAAAAACTGTTCCGCGACGACGTGGTTTTGAAGCGCCAGCGCCCGGACCGGCGCGCCTTCGATCAGGTGCGGCAAATTACCTGCGAAGTGGGCTTGCTGCCGCGCACCCACGGCTCAGCCCTGTTCACGCGGGGCGAGACGCAGGCCCTGGTCACCGCGACCCTGGGCACGGGCGAAGACCAGCAGCGGCTGGACGTTCTGGAAGGCGAATCGTTCAAGCGCTTCATGCTGCACTACAATTTCCCGCCCTTCAGCGTCGGAGAGGTGAAGATGGTGCGCGGGCCGGGCCGCCGGGAAATCGGGCACGGCGCGCTTGCCGAACGGGC
The DNA here is from genome assembly GCA_024638215.1 of Acidobacteriota bacterium. GTDB lineage: Bacteria > Acidobacteriota > Terriglobia > UBA7540 > UBA7540 > JAHEKS01. The sequence goes on from JAHEKS010000094.1 coordinate 6,708, forward strand.
GCTGCAATGCGTTGTTCCCGACGAAACCAGCTTTCCCTACACGGTCCGCGTGGTTTCCGACATCCTGGAATCCAACGGCTCTTCCTCCATGGCAACCGTTTGCGGAGGGTGCCTGGCGCTGATGGACGCCGGCGTGCCCGTCAAGGCGCCCGTGGCCGGAATCGCCATGGGCTTGGTGAAGGAAGGCGATCAGTACGCCATCCTCACCGACATTGCGGGCGCGGAAGACCATTACGGCGACATGGACTTCAAGGTCGCCGGCACCCAAGACGGGATCACCGCGCTGCAGATGGACATCAAAACCTCCGGCATCACGCACCAGATTATGGCGGAGGCGCTGGCGCAGGCGAAAGCCGGACGCCTGCACGTGCTGGGCAAAATGCTGGAGACCTTGGACAAGCCCCGCACCTCCATTTCCGCATACGCCCCGCACATTTACACCATGCACATCAACCGGCAGAAGATCGGGGAACTGATCGGGCCGGGCGGCAAGGTGATTCGCGGAATCGTCGAACAGACCGGCGCGAAGATTGACGTCGAGGATGACGGGCGCGTGAACGTGGCCGCCGTGGACGAAACCTCCGCCAACAAAGCACTCAAGATGATCAAGGATTTGATGGCTGAGGCGGAGATTGGCAAGACTTACCTGGGGAAAGTGGTGCGGCTGGCGGACTTCGGCGCGTTCGTCGAAATCTTCCCCGGAACCGACGGTTTGCTCCACATCAGCGAAGTGGCTGAGCACCGCATCCGCGACATCCGGGATGAGTTGAAAGAGGGCGATCAGTTGCTGGTCAAGGTGATCTCAATCGAAGGCAACAAAATCCGGCTGAGCCGCAAGGCAGTGCTTCGCGACCAGCGGGCCAAAGCGGGCGCGCCTTCCCAGCAATAGGGCGGGCTGCGCAATACAAGGCAGAACTCGTCAGCGGGGTGGAACCCGACTCCACCCCGCTTCTTGTTTTACGTCCGGCCACCCTTCGCAATGAGCCGGCGCGAAAGAACACCCCCACGGCGCCCGGCACCTTCGCTGTTTACTTGACAGAAAAATGAGTCTATACTACCGGCGCATTGGCATCCAGGTAGGTAGTGACAGAAGACCCAATTTCGTGCCACCCCGGCGCGTCAATGAGGAGGAAGGAATGAGAAAGGTGTCGATTTTTGTCATGGTTGCGGTGCTGGCGGCGCTCGTCGTTGCCGCTTCGCCCAACTCGGCTTGGGCCAAAGAGGGCAAGAAGGCAAGTCAGCTTCGCTGGCACGGTCAACTGGTGAGGATCAGCGAGGACGGCTCGGTATTTACAGTTCGCAAGGGTAATGTCGAAAAAGCGATTCATGTGACCGCTGATACCAAATTCACCAAGACAGAAGGCAAGAAGGCTGCCGATATCGACAAAGGGGAAATCAAAGAAGGCGACGACATTATTTGCCTCGGCGAAGCGGGGGAAAAGAACGAGTTCGTGGCGACACGAATAGACAAACGGGCCCCCAAGTAAGCGTCGCATTCAGGTCGTTAGCTGAAGGCGGCCGGTGCTATTCCTCGCCGGCCGCCAAAGCTACCAGTGCCTTGAGAATTCCCCGGGTGACGTCGAAGTCCTCGGCCATGATGTCGTAGAAGTCCTGCTGGTCGATTCGAAGGGCTCGCACGGGTTGGGTGGCCACGGCGGAGGCCGGATAAGGGTTGCCGGCCAGGACGGCCATGATCCCGACAACCTCATAGGGCCCGAACTTTCTTTTTTCCTGCCCGTTCTGCATCTCGCAAACCTCGCCCTCCAGAACAAAATACAGGGTATCGGGGTTTTCGCTTTCGCGGAAGAGAGTATGCCGCGGCTCGAAGCTTATTTCGTGAGCCGCGGCAGCGACTCTGCCGAGACTCTCGGTTCGAATTCCTCGAAAAATGGCGGCCCTTTGCAGAAGGCTGACTTTTTCCAGAAGAGTAAGCATCCGATCTCCTAAGCGGGCGTTCCCGCCGCAAGGCGCGCATGGGTCCAGTTCCAAGTTTCATCCAGCAACGGATCGCCTGAGTGGGGCACGCGCCGCAGCTCCTCGGTCAATTCCGCCAACCTCAGCTCCCCGACGGCGTGCAAGGCACAAGCGCGCAGCCAGCGGTCCTCGGAGTGAAGCACGATGCGCAAGGCTTCCGTTTTTGAGCCGACGCTGGTGTGGCAAAGGCGCTGGGCAAAGTGCAATTTTTCCTTAAGATTCACATCCGGATCCAGGGCGCACACCAGCGTCTTGTAGAGGTCCGACCGTACGAGGTGCTCCAGGACTTCCACGGCGTTCGAACGAATCCGGGGTTGGCCCGAAATCAGGCCGATATAAGCGTTGTGAATATCCCGGGGCGGATAGAGAAGTCCCAGGAGCCGGAAAATGCGCTCCAGCTCGCGGTCCATACGCTCCTGAAGGGCTCGGGTCAGAAGGGATTCCTGACCGCGCGCAGCCGGGGCTGAGGTGCCCTTCGGGTCGAAAGCCGCCAGGATTTGGAACGACCTATAATAACCCATCAGCTCTGCATTGAGCATGTCTTCGAAATGCTCGTTGGGAGGCACGAGACCGGGATCAAGACTACGCAATTTGTTGAGGGCCTTGAGCAGGTCAAACCGCAGCCCCGGATCGTTCTGGAGAAGGCTGTTGGCAAGAACCGTCGCGGCCTGTGCCGTGGCAATGCGGGCCAGGACACCGGGTATCTGCTTGCGGGTGGCGAGGGGTACGGCCGCGTCATTCAAATGGTCCTGCAGGGTTCCGAGCGCCCGCTCTCCGTATTCGGCCAGCGCGGCACGAGCCGCGCCCACCAGTCGCGGATCTCCCAGCTTGTCAATCACCGGATGCAGCGCATCGCGGTTCTGAGTTTTGCCCGCCGCCAGCAGCGCCTGTTCCTGGACTGCGGGGTCAGTGTCACGGATGAGCTCCAGCAGGTGGCGTTGAATCGCGGCGTTGGGGGGGATCACCCCCAGAATCCTCGCGGCCTCAGCCCGCGCCCGTGCCGCATCGGGGCCGGGGGGCGCTGACAACATGCCTTCGAAGATGACTTCTCCGGCGGCAAGATTATCGGGCTCGTCGGTTCGAGCCAGATAGGCCACAACCGAGCCCTGGACAACGTAATCGGGCAGATCCGTCTCGGTGCTCATCAGGGTGAGCGGATCGCGCCCCGTGTGGACCACCAGATAGTGAAGCGCTTCCGCCCGCACCTCGGGGGACTCGTCGCCCAGCAGCTTTTCGACCTTGGACTGGACTTTGATGTCCCCGGCATCGCTGAGCATGTGCAGGGCGCGCTGGCGGACGGCGGGCGAAGCGTGGTCGAGCAGGCCGCGCAACGCCGGGTGCCATCCCGGCTCGCGGCCCACTTCCAGCAGGCTCAACCCGTAGAGCACGTCTTGCTCGCCCCCGCGTTCCAGGCCCATGGCCAGGACTTCCGTCGTCGTCGAGTCCAGCACCTCCGTGGCGATCCGGTCTGGATCGAGCGTCTTTCGCTCGATCGCGCGGCGAAGAACGTTCAGGTATTCGCGCCGCACTCCGAAGGCGATGCCGATCCATGCGAAGAGGAAGACGAAATTCACCAGGCTGATCTTGCCCGGGCTGAAGTGCAGCTTGTTGGCAAAGACCCAGAGAACCAGCCCGCTGACCCCGTCCGCCGAGCGCCACACAAATCCGTCAATGAAGGATTTGATCTGGCTCTTGATCTCCGGCGGTGCCACCGGCAGGTAGAGCAATTCCGCGGTGGATTTATCTAATGAGAATCGCAGCAGAAGGTGGCTCCCTTTCAGAATGGCCGCGCTAAGAAGGACGGGCGCCAGCAGCACGCCCATGCTGCCGCCGAGGAACACCACCGGCAAAACAAAGATGGTGATTCGGATGCCGAGCACACGGAGCAAACGACCGGTAAAGAGCATCTGGACCGCGAATGCGGCGAGGCCCAGGTAGCCGTTAAACTGCGCGAAGAACGTGGCCAGTGCCGCTTTGTTGCCAACGAAATGGGCGTACGAAATCATCCTGAACTGATAGGCGATCAGCGTGGTGGTGGCGCAGCCGATGGCGATGAGCGCCGTGATGAGAAGCAGATAGCGCGAGCCTCGAATGTATTTCCAGATTTGCCCGAAATTCTTGGGGAGATCTTTCGAGGCGGAGGCCGCGCGGCTTACGTCTTGCATGCGCTCGCGCGCCCGCCGGAAGGTGAACAGGACCAGCACGGCGCACCCCGCCAGGGCCAGGGCCACGGCCACCAACATGGTTTCCGGGTGCACGTGTCGGCCGCGAATCATCCCGGCGGTGAAAAACGCCGCGCACGGGGCTCCCAGGACCGCACCCGCTCCAATGAATCCGAAAATGCGGCGGGCTTCACGCGTGGTCAGAACAAAGTTGGCCAGCGTCCATCCGATGGTCGGCGCCATGGCGCCGGTCATGTAGACCCAGATGTAGATGAGCGCATAAACCCACTTGACCTGAAAGTAGGTGATCCACCAGAACACGGCGAAAGACGCGGAAAAGAACACCAGCGCCCCGACCATGAGATATTGCAGCCGCACGCGGTTCGTCAGGCGGATGTAAACGGAGGCAAACGTGCCAACGACAACTGCCGTCGCAATGATCACTTGCGGCAGGTATCGCGGGTAGGCGTTCAGGAACATCGCATCGCCCACCGACATGGCCATGATGTAGGAGCCGATAGCGCAAAAAAGGTAGGCGAACAGCAGAAAGGCGGGACCGAATTCGCTCCGCCGGACATTCAGAGCTTTTTCCAGGAACTCGATCATCGCTGGTTGTTTCCATCGGCGGCACGGTCGGCCGCCGCAGCCGCTTGTCCGCTCGGTGGGTTGACCAAGGCCTGCTGTTCACCGTTGGCATATTCGGCCATAATCCGGCCATTCTCGAACACCAGCGCCGAAGGCCGGCCTTGGAAGAAAGCCGCGTTCATGCCAGTATCAATCAGGAACGCACGGTGGTCAAACCGGACGGTGATCCCCTGACGGGACACGACCGTGTGTCCCATCACGATGTAATCTGCCTTTAATGTGGCTAGGACGCTTTCCAGCTTCTTTTGCAGCGGGGCCTCGGGGTCTTGCGCCAGGCCACGGTACCAGAAGGGTCCCTGAGGAGAGATGATGGACCAATGGGGCAGATTGCGAAGGAAATTCACAATCGCGCTCCCGGCATAGGGGGTGACAGTCAGAGCGCCCGACTGGGCGGCCCGATAAATATTCTGGAGCTGGTGAATAGCTTCGTCCAAGGTCATGTAAGGCCAGATGACTTTTGCCTCGGAAAGTTCCTTCCAATACAAGTCGAAAGCAGCAAGTTCATCATGAACGCGCTTATTGATCTCCTCAATGCTCTTGTAATGGAGGTCGGGGTCCAGCCCGGCGTGCAGGAAAATAGCGCCACCGACTTTGACTACCGCATCGTGGCTGCGGAACCAGCGGCCGTATTCGCCCTTGGGCCCATAAGCGTCCCGCAGCTCGAAGAAGCCCGGCGGGTGTTCTGCCATCCATCTGTCGTGGTCCACGCTTGCCGACGATCCGGGAGCGCCGTGTTCAGTCATGAACTTCTTGTACTCTTCGTACTTCTCTTCGCGAATCTTCTCGGATTGGCTGGTTGAGAAGGCCTGGTATTCTCCCTGCGAGACATAACGCAGGTCGCCCATCATATCCATGACTTCGTGATTTCCCAGCAACGGAATGACCTTGCCGTGCTGCTGTTCCGCCTGGCCTTCGATCTTCATCATCAGGTCGAGAGCTTTGCGGGACCTGGCTCCCCGATCCAGAATGTCGCCCAATTGTACAAAGGTCGTCTGGCCGCCTGACCAATTGAGGCTCTGGTCAATCAGCCCGGTGCGTTGCAGGATGGATACAAACTCAGCATAGGCGCCGTGGACATCGCCAATCGCCACAATTTTCGGTGCCGGTGCCGCCTGAGCGGCGACTGCCAGAAATGCGAGCAGGTAGACGCACCGGCGGAGGTACCATTCTTTCATTTTCATCGTGCTGATTTCGCTCCTTAAGCCTTGTGCTTACTGTAATCTGTGTGCCCTGAGATTGCAAGGGCTTGTCGCTAAACGGATATAGGTTTTTTGCCTGGACATGGAGTGGCGTCCGAGTTGGTTTTTCGAGAACCGGAGGACGTGTGGGAGCGTGGCGGCCAGTGGGGCCGGGACCCCAGTCACGGACCTTTTTGCTCGGATACGCCAGGATCCAGGCCGATAGGGTTCGTTTTGTTTTGTGGATAAGCTGACACCTGGGCTCCCGCCTTCCAGATTCGGCAGTGGTGCAGTTTGGATTAGTTTGCGTGATTTAGTCTTTGCCGCAGTGTTTCCACGATCAGACCGACCATCGCATACGTTAAGGCATTCGCGACAAGAGCCCAATACACACTGATGCGGAAATACGAGCCAGCTATAGCAACGGGGCAGGTTAAACGGGCCAGAGTGTACACAATCGGTTCGATCGGATTGTCCTTACTTGTGCCTGCGAAATAAAGTGCCCAGCAGCCCGCAACAAGAAATCCTGCACTCGCCCACATAACAATTCGGTATTTCACGACGGCCCTCCCGATATCCTCTAAGCCAATTGTCTCACCAATGCTCCCAAATTCCAAACGTGGTATAAGTCAATTCCCCAGGGCGTCAAATCCCAGAAAATTCAATCTGCACCACTACCCCAGACTCGGTTCACTTGACTTTTTGGACAAGACGGCGTATAACCATGGTCGCCGAGGCAACATCACCCTACAGGAAAAGAGAGGATAACCATGGCAACCGCTCGCTTTCGGTCCCTGGTAGCTATTGTGTTTCTCGTCTTCGCCGTTGCGGTCGTGCTGCCGGCCCAGGATCAGCCGGCGAACAACGGGGATAACTTTACCGAGCAACAGCAGGAAGAATTCCTCTTGAAGGCCAAAGTGATCCACAACACCCATACCGGCAAGGGGGTCACGGACCCCTACAAATTGACTCTGTCGGATGGGACTGTCACCCACAACGCCCTCTTCCAGTCTATCGACGAATTGAAACCCCAGATGCAATTCGCCGACGGCCACACGGAGTTTAATTTCAAAGACTCCTACAAATACGATATCGCGGGTTACGAGATCGCCAAACTCTTGGGATTGGACAATATGATTCCGGTGGCCGTTGAACGCTCCTGGAACGGTATGCGGGGCGCGCTGATTTGGTGGATTCCCAACATCGCCATGGATGAGGGAGAGCGCACAGAGAAGAAGATTTCCGCCCCTGACCCGGACGCTTGGAACAACCAGATGTATAAAGTCCGGGTATTTGACGCGTTGGTTTACGACACGGACGCCAACTTGACCAACGTCCTGATTACCAAAGACTGGAAAATCTCGCGCATAGACTTCACTCGCGCCTTCCGGACGTGGAAAAAGTTGAAGAACACCGCCGACCTTGTGATGTGTGACAAGGACCTGTTTGCGAAGTTAAAGGGGTTGAATGACGACGAGGTCAAAGCCGCGACCAAGAGGGAGCTTACCGGTTCGGAAATCAAGGCTGTGATGGCCCGGCGTGACCTGATTGTGGATTACTTCAATAAGTTGATCGCTGAAAAGGGTGAAGCTGCCGTTCTGTACTAACTCCGTTCGGAAGGCGGCGCCCCGCCGCCTTCCGGAGTCATCCAAACCTTTCCCCGGCGCCGAGGCTCGTATCCTTCAGGCGCAAAGCCTTCCTTTCAACGCGTGTCTATTAAGGTCCGGCGGCGGGTCGTTGGAGAGCTAACAGCCCTGGACAATGCCCCGCGCAGTTTACCCCCTCCTCCGAGTGTGCTATAAAAGTGAGCGGTCTCAAGCCACCTGATGGGTGCGTATTCGGTCCAGTTCAGGCGTGTTCAGCGGCGTGTACGCCGCCCGCAGTATCCCGGGCCTTTGCCAAGTTCACGTTGCGTGGAAGATCACGCGTTTTTCGAAGTACCGGAAAGTGGGCTTGCGGACTGAACGGACATTGTGCGTGCTGCAATGGGGATGAGATTTCAGCCGGGTTCGGTCGTCCCGTGAAGCTGTGAACCGTGACGAGTGGTGGTGCCTTGAGGAACCCAGAAGAGAAGCCAAGCCGCCTGTCCCTGCGCAAGATTGACCTGTACACAAGGACGAATCAACTCATCATCGACGGGACCATTTTCATTTTCTCCCTGGCGGTGGCCTATCTGATCCGGTTCGAGGCCGTCCCTCCCTGGCCGGTCACGAAACAATTCTTAATTTGGTTGCCCTACTTTGTGGCGGCACGCCTTTGGGTCAACTGGAAGTCGGGAATTTACCGCTTCATTTGGAGATATGTCTCTCTTCCCGACGCCCTTGCCATTGCTCGTTCCCTCTCCGTAGTTTCCATCATCCTGCTGCTGCTGCGACTTCTTTACCCCGGCCGAGCCATTTTTGCGATGTGGGTCCGGCTCCCCATCAGCGTGATCATCGTCGAGTACATGCTCTCCTTGATCTGTTCACTCGGCGCCCGCGCTCTTCGGAGGGTTCTATACCAGCATGGGTTGCGGACCGGTTTCGCTGCCTCTTCCAAACCCAAGAGGGTGCTGCTTTATGGGGCAGGGCGGGCTGGCATCCTGCTGGCCAGGGAGCTCAAGAACCAGCAGAATGCGGAGATTGTCGGATTCATTGACGATGACCCCAAGAAGGTCGGGACCGTCATTCTGGGGATCAAGGTGCTGGGCAGCGGCAAGGATCTGACTCAATTTGTGCCGGACCTCGCGATTGACGAGATTATCATCAGTATCGCCACGGCCAGCCGGAAGACGCTTTCCGAAATCGCTGCCACTTGCCAGAAGTTTGCCGTTGCCGCCAAAATCATTCCCAGTCTTCAGGAGATCTTTGAGGGCCACGTTCCCATCGGCCAGGTCCGGGACATCCGCATCGAGGAACTGCTGGGGCGTGACAGCATCGAAATCACCCAATTCGATTCCGAGGTCCGGCAGAGGTACGCGGGCCGAAGGATTCTGGTGACCGGGGCAGGGGGATCCATCGGCAGTGAAGTGGTTCGCCAAGTCCTGCCTCTCGAGCCGGATTCGGTGGCGCTCCTCGACAAAGACGAAAACTCGGTTTATGAATTGGAGCAGGAACTGCGCTTTCGATTTCCCCA
>JAHEKS010000353.1 GCA_024638215.1 Acidobacteriota bacterium
GGACGCTGATGGTTGACACGCAGGAAATTGTCAAGGAATCACAGGTTCTGAAAGTGTGAAGGTTCCCATGGCGACAAGCACCACGACAGGGCCGCTCGAACGCTTGCGCGGAACGCGCGTCTGGAAATCAATCTTTCGCCGCGGGCCGGCCGACACCAACCGCTCGCGCAGCCTGGCGGTGTTCGGCAATCTCTTCCTGCACGTGACCCCGGTCAAGGTGCGCGAAAAATCCTTGCGGGCGCGCTCGACCTACTACCTCGGCTCTTTCTCGTTCTTCCTTTTTGTGGTCCTCACCATTACGGGCGTGCTTCTGATGCTTTATTACCACCCCGCCGTTCCGCAGGCCTACCTCGACATGAAGGATTTGCAGTTCGTGGTTTCGAATGGAGTTTTCCTTCGCAATCTGCACCGACTGGCGGCCCAAGCGATGGTGGTGGCCGTATTCTGGCACTTGTTCCATGTTTTCTACCGGGGCGGATACAAACCCCCGCATGAGTTCAACTGGGTGGTGGGCGTGGTGCTTCTCCTCCTCACCCTTTTCCTGAGCTACACCGGCTACCTCCTCCCCTGGGACCAGCTGGCCTATTGGGCGATCACGGTGGGGACCAACATCATCGGCTACATGCCGATTCTTGGACGGCCGATAAGATTTCTTTTGTTAGGTGGACACATCATCGGCGAAAACGCCCTGCTCAGGTTTTACGTGCTTCACTGCGTCATCCTGCCGCTGCTGGCGGTGGTATTCATTGCCGTGCATTTCTGGCGCGTGCAGAAAGACGGCGGCTTGACGCTGCCGGAGAACAATGAGCGAGAAGAGTAAATACGAGGCCGGATTCGGTTCCCAGGCAACGAAAGACCCGCAGCGCATCGTCTTCATCACCAGGAAGACGTCGGCGAAGGTCAAGGGCAAGGTTGATCGTCAATTGATGACCTACCCGCACCTGGTTCTGCGCGAGGGGATCGTCTTCGAGATCCTGACTATCGTGCTGGTGGTGATTGCACTGTTCTGGAACGCGCCGCTCGAGCAGCTGGCCAATCCGCTGGTGACTCCCAACCCCGCGAAGGCGCCGTGGTATTTCCTGGGATTGCAGGAGCTGCTCCATTATTTTCCGCCTGTTTTGGCGGGCATTCTGATTCCCACCTTGGTGGTGGTCGGGCTGGTGATCATTCCGTATTTCGACGTGAATATCAAAGGCGAACCGCTGTGGGCGGGGAACCGAAAGCGCCGCCTGACGGTCTTCCTGGTGGCGGTCGGAGCCATTCTGGTTTTCATGGGCAGATACGAAGCCTGGGACGCCGTTGTGCCCACGTTGATCGTTGCCGCGCTGGCGCTGGGCGCTTACGCGGGGCGGAGCGGGAATCGCTTCCTTGATTACTTGCGCGCCCGGGCGCTTCCCTGGTGGGTGATGACCTGGTTTATCGCGGTCGCCGTGACGCTGACTGCCGTGGGGACGTTCTTCCGAGGCCCCGGCTGGTCCTGGGTTTGGCCCTGGAGATAACGTGGCTGCTGAAGATATGGGGAAGGTCTCGAAACGACTGCGGATCGCCTTCGCGATTTCGAGCGTGATCTTTCTGGCCGTCCTGGCCGTTTCTCCCGTGAAGGATTACCTGAGCGAATGGAGGCATTACCAGAACGGATATGCCCAGTTCGCCGAATCGCGGCCGGATACCAAGACCCTGCTGGCGGATTTTCACGTCGGCATCAATCAGATCTGGGTCCCGAAGATGGGCGTGGTGGACCGCTGCACGACGTGCCACTTGGGCATTACCCAGGCGAGCCTCAATGACTCGAGCGTTCCGGAGCCTTACCGGGCTCATTCCTACATTCCCCATCACGTCGAGGACTGGGGCTGCGTCGTTTGTCATCGCGGGCAAGGCCGCGCCACGGAAGTCTCCGAGGCTCATGAGACGACGCTGGCTTGGGAGCGGCCTATCCTTCCCATTAGCGACATTCAGGCATCCTGCGGCGTCTGCCATCGCGCCGACATTCCCGAAACGCCGCGGTTGAATCATGGACGAGAGCTTCTGACAAAGTTCAATTGCGTGGGGTGCCATCATCTGGAGGGCATCGAGCGGCCCGCCATGCTGGGGCCGGATCTCACCAACGTTGGAACAAAGGTCAGCCGGGCATGGATCTACAAGTGGTTGAATGAGCCGCGGACCCTCACGGACGCCCAGGGCAACGTCACCGTGGACGGGGTTGTGACTGGAAATGAACCCCGCATGCCCAAGTTCAATCTCGACGAGAAGGAACTGCGCGGCCTCTCAGCCTACCTGAGCAGCCTGCAAAGCCACCCTCCCGAGCCCTACAAAATCAACCCGGCCGTAGTGGCCAAGTGGCAGAAAAATCCCGATACGGTTCAACGCGGCGAGCTTCGCTTCCGGCAGATGTTTTGCTCCGATTGCCACGCCCTGGCGATGGTGCGCGCGGGAACCACTGAACTGATCGGTGGCGACATTGGTCCCGAGCTGACCAAGGTGGGCAGCAAAGTCAAGCCCGATTGGCTGATCAGTTGGCTGCGCGATCCGCAGGCTTATCTTCCCAATGCCATCATGCCGCGTTACCACTGGTCGGACGAGGACCTTTACACCGTCAGCCAATACCTCACGACCAGGCTGACCGATCCCGATCTGCTGAGCGACGTTCCCAAATTGGGTCCGGCACCGCAGGACGAGATTGCGCTGGGGAAACGGCTGTTTGTCGAGAAGGGATGTTCGAGCTGCCACGTGATTGAAGGGGTTCCGGTGCAAAAGGATTTCGGGCCCGATCTGTCCGGCCTTGGCAGCAAGACCGTTTCGGAACTCTACTTCGGCAATGCCAAAATTCCGCACACTCTGGTTTCTTATATCGAAGCCAAAATCAGTGATCCGCATTCGGTGAACCCGGCGGCGCGCATGCCGCAATACCATTTGACTCAGGCTGATTTGGATGACATCACCACCGCGCTCCTCAGCATGAATGGAGGGGCCAAGCGGCTGGAGGTCGCGGATCTCACCGTCCCGCAGAAGCACCCGGAGTTCCATCCCGCGGGTGAATTCGGCAAACTCTACGATCGCTACAAGTGTTCCGTGTGCCACCGCTTCAACGGCTACGGCGGCACGCTGGCGCCCGACCTCTCCTACGAAGGCAGCCGCGCCCAGCGGCAATGGATCATCAACTTTTTGAAAAATCCCGGGACTCTGCGTCCCACGCTTACGGTTCGCATGCCGCAGTTCAATATGACCGATGAGGAGGCTGGCACAATCGCCGACTATCTGAAAACGGCGATGCAGAGTCCGGATGTGGACTTGTCTTCCGTGAGCGCTAAAGACTTCACGCCGCAGATGGCTGCGTTGGGGAAGCAACTCTATGAGGTGAAGTACCAGTGCCAGTCGTGCCACACGATCGGCTCGGCGGGCGGATACGTGGGCCCGGCGTTGACCAACGTCGCTAACTGGATGACCCCGGCATGGATTGAAGCCTGGCTGAAAAACCCCCAGGCCCTCGACCCGCAGGCCATCGAGCCCCGGCGCGACTTCACGCCGCAGGAAATTCAGGCCATGACGGCCTACTTGCTTACCTTGAAACAAGCCCGGCCCGCCGGCGCTTCAGGAGGGGCCCGATGAGGAAGGCTGCCTTGGCTCTTGCGCTGGTGGCCGCATCCCTCGTCGTGCTGCCCGCTTGCAAGCGGGCTTCTCCCGCACCGAAGCCCAATCCGCTCCGCCAGGCTTATGGCACGCAGCAGGACTGGAACAACCCTGGCCACCTTTTCCCGCTCGATTATCAGCAGACGCAGGGCAAGCGCATTTTTTACGAGAAGTGCGTTTGGTGCCACGCGGATTCCACGCCCGCCGGTCCTTCCAACCGTTCCAATCTCAATCCCACCCCTCCTTTGATCAACGATGGCGCCACGCTTAATCCTCTGAGCGACGCTTATCTCGAGAACGTCATCACCCTGGGTGGTGCGGCGATGGGGAAATCTGCCATAATGCCTCCCTGGGGTCGGACCCTGACGCAAGAGGATATCCGGGCGCTCGTCGCCTACATCCGTGCGGTGGCCCAGCCTCCGTACCAGAGGCCGGCGCAGCCCGGACCGAGGTATTCGACAAGGTAATTCCAGATGCATGGGGTGAAGAGCTCTTCCAAATTTTCGGGCGCCTTTCTTGCCGTGTTGCTCGCGTGCGGCGCC
>JAHEKS010000354.1 GCA_024638215.1 Acidobacteriota bacterium
TTGACTTACACCCACGCCACGGGCTGGACGCAAAGCAAGAGTGAGTTGCTGGAGTCACTGCGCTCCGGCAAGCTTCGCTACCTCTCGATTGAGCCCGCGAATGAGAAGATTCGGAGTTATGGAACAACGGCGGTAGGGACCGGGCGCGCTGTGTTCAAGGTCCGCGCGGACGGCAAAGAGACGGACCTTCAGCTTCGATTCATTGACGTTTACGCGCGGCGGCACGGCCGCTGGCAGTTGGTTGCCTGGCAGTCCACTCGGCTGAATCCTTAACTCCAGTGACGCTTCGGGCCTTGGCGGCAACAAAAAAGGCGGCCGGGGGCCGCCTTCAAGGTGCAACTGATTTTTGCCGGATCAGGCTCCGGATTTCATGGTGCTTGATCCCGCAATGACAAAAGACTTCTTCAAGCCGCCGGGCCTGATGGAGGTCAGATACTCCGCGGCTCCTTTGCGAGTGTAATCAATTTCGGTCGCCGGAGGCTTCTGCGCCTCGCTCTTCACCTGGGCCGGCACGCTGGCCACAAGCTTCCCGTGCTGATAGAACTTCAGGTCAGGCGATTTGGAGTTCAGCGGAATCTCCAGTTTGTAGCTGCCCATTTTGAGAGTCTTGCCATTGGCCAGTTTGGCCTGGTAAATAATGTCGACATTAGTGGTTTTTACGGATGAGTTGTGTGAAAACCATGAAGCGGCGCACATCACGGCAAACAACGGCACTGCGATAATCGCAGCCAATGAAGAAACTAGCACTTTATTTTTCACTCTCAGCACACCTCCCTTGGAACTTTTGAAATACCCTTCCTTTATTTGGACGATCTCGAGGGCGGAGAAGGTTGTCTGTTGTGACGAAATTACCGCTTCCAAAACACTCCAAGAGCACGCGCGGCGCCCGCGGAGACCGAAAGCCCTCAGTCGCGTTCCTACGGTCCCGCCAGCGCCCAGCGGCTCACATTGCCGCGAAACAGAAATGAATCGCCTGCGGTTTCGACCGCCGGTTTTCGCAACCGCCACGCGAGCGAAAGCTGCGCCACTCCCTTGCCGGCGACGGCAGACCGGCTGTGCCGCGAGCCGACAATCGTGGGTGAAACAAACCAGTAGACTCGGTCAACAAGGCTCGCGTCGAAAAAGCTGCCCAGAACTGCACTCCCGCCTTCCACGAGCACGCTGATAATTCCGCTCTTCGCAAGACGGGCCAGCAGCCGACGCACGGGAACCCGCCGCCCCTTGAACTTCCAGACCGTGACGCCCCGGCGCTCGAGTTGCGAAATCGCTTTCGCGCCGGCGCCGGAGGCGCAAGCAACGATGCATTTCGCGGACTTGACCACGCGGGCCGTGGCGGGAATGCGCAACCGCGAATCCAGAATGACGCGCCACGGTTCCTGCGCCCCGCGGCGCCGCGGTCCCAAATCAGGATCATCGGCACGCACCGTGTTAATCCCGACCAATACGGCCTGATTTTCCGCCCGCAGCGCGCGCGCCCTTTGACGGGCGCGGCCGCCCGTAATCCACTTGGACTGGCCGCTGCGCGTCGCGATTTTGCCGTCAAGCGTTGTTGCCACCTTGACCGTCACAAACGGTAACCCCGTGGCGCGATATTTCAAGTAAACTTCGTTCGCCTCCGCAGCCTGGCGCGAAAAGACGCCGCCCTTGGCGACGAGTCCCCGCGACCTCAGGACACGAGCGCCGCGTCCCCTTACCTGGGGGTTCGGATCACGCAACGCATAAAACACCTTGCGGATGCCGGCTTTCACGATAGCGTCGGTGCAGGGAGGCGTGTTGCCGTAGTGGCAGCAAGGCTCGAGGGTCACATAGAGCGAACCGCCTCGCGCGCGACGGCCGGCCTGTCGCAGAGCTTCCACTTCAGCGTGATTCGTCGCCGGACCGAGGTGAAATCCGCGCCCAACGATTCGATGGCCGCGTACGATGACACAACCGACCCAGGGGTTGGGATAGGGATAGGCTCGCGGCGCTTGCGCCAACCGCAAGGCCTCGCGCATATACTCGACGTTGGACCGTAGGCGGCGGGCAGGCATGCGCGCTTATTGCACCTTGCTGAGCAGGTGGCCCAGTTTGTCCTTTTTCACTTTCAGGTAGCGGCGATTTCCGTCGTGAGGAGGAATCTCGATCGGCACGCGCTTGAGGATTTTCAACCCGAAGCGCTCGATGCCCGATACCTTCTTGGGATTATTGGTCAGCAAGTTGATTTTGCGTACCCCCAAATCCGCAAGAATCTGCGCGCCCACCGAATAGTCGCGCATGTCCGCAGGAAGACCCAGTCGCAGGTTGGCCTGCACGGTGTCGAGGCCTTTGTCCTGCAGCGCGTAGGCGCGAATCTTGTTGGCCAGGCCGATGCCGCGCCCTTCCTGGCTGAGGTAGAGGAGCACGCCGCGGCCCTCTTCGCTGATTTTCTTCATGGCCATGGCGAGCTGGTCGCGGCAATCGCACCGGATGGAGTGAAGCGTATCTCCCGTTACGCACTGCGAGTGGACGCGCACCAGCACCGGTTGCTCCGGATTGATTCTTCCCATCACCAGCGCCAGGTGCTCGCGGTTTTGCGACGGGCAATCGTACACGTGCGCGGTGAACAGGCCGAACTCGGTGGGCAGATGCGCGCTCGAAACTCGCTCCACCAGCCGTTCGTGGTAACGGCGGTATTCGATGAGTTCCTCGATCGTCACCGTCTTCATACGAAATTTCCGCGCCAGCCTTTCCATCTCCTCCACCTGCGCGGCCTTGCCCGATGCGTTCAGGACTTCGCACATCACGCCCACGGGATTCAAGCCGGCCAGGCGGACCAGGTCCACGGTGGCTTCGGTGTGGCCGGCGCGTGCCAGGACTCCGCCGGCGCGGGCGCGAATGGGAAAAATGTGGCCGGGACGCACCAGGTCGTAGGGGCGCGTGCGTGGGGACGCCAGCAACTTCACGCTCGCGGCCCGGTCGGCGGCCGAGATGCCTGTGGTCACGCCCTTGCGCGCGTCCACCGAAACGGTAAAGTCGCAGCCGAAAGCGGTGGTGTTCTCGTCCGTTGTAACCATCGGCGAGAGGCCCAGCTTGGCGGCGCGCTCGCGTTTGAACGCCACGCAGATCAGTCCGCCGCCGTGCTTGATCATGAAGTTGATGGCGGCGGGCGTGGCCTTTTCCGCGGCCATCACCAGGTCTGCCTCGTTTTCACGGTCCAGGCTGTCGCGCACGATAATCATGTGCCCGCGACGGATTTCGCGGACGGCTTCTTCGACTCCGGGGAATTTCAGCATGGTCTAACCTTTCAGGCGGCGCAAGGTTCGAAGCAGGGACAGCGCGCTTTGCGCGGCTTCCAAGCCTTTGTTGAATTTGTTGTTGCCGGCCCGCAAAAGAGCGTCGCGACGGTTGTAAGTGGCCAGCACTTCGAAAACAATCGGGACGTTCTCGGCGAGAGAAACCTCCATGATCCCGCGCGCGCATTCGTTCGCCACCAGGTCGAAGTGGTGCGTCTCGCCGCGGATCACGGCTCCAAGCGCGATCAGCGCGTCGTAGCGTCGCAGTTTTGCCAGGCGCTGCGCCACGATGGGAATCTCGAAGCAGCCGGGCACGGCGTAAAGGTCAATGTTTTTGGATGCGATGCCGCTTTCGCGCAGTTCCCGCACACAGTGGGTTTCGAGGCTCAAGGTGATGTCGTGGTTGTACTCGGCGCGAATGATCGCCAGCCGCACGCGGGCGGCCTGATGCGGGTCCAGGAGAATCTTCTTGCCGAAATCAGGAGTGACTTTGGTGCGTCTCATTTTCGCATCAGGCTCTCGATGTATTTCGCCACCAGATCCACTTCCAGGTTGACGCGGTCGCCCACGCGCTTGCCGCCCATGGTGGTGCGGCTCAGGGTGTAGGCAAGAAAAGAAACGGTGAAGCGTCCGGGCCTCGCGCTGACCACGGTCAGGCTGATGCCGTCGATCGAGATCGAACCTTTTTCGACGATGTACTTGGACAATCGGCGCGGGGCAGAGAACTCGTAAATCTTCGCCTCGCCTTCGCTGCGGACGCTGCGAATCACGCCGGTCGCGTCCACATGTCCTTGCACCAGGTGCCCGCCGATCAAGCTGGAGAGCGTCAGGCTGCGCTCGAGGTTGACGTGATCGTTCACGCCGAGCTCGCCCAGGGTGGAGCGGCGCAGCGTCTCCGGCATA
>JAHEKS010000095.1 GCA_024638215.1 Acidobacteriota bacterium
GAGGTGCTGAAGTAACGAAGTTCTCAGTCGTCAGTTTTCAGTTCTCAGTAAGAACGAAAGCGCTGCAGAAACTGAAAACTGATAACTGAACACTGAAAACGAGAAAATCATGCGCGAAATCATTACGCTCCAGTGCGGTGAATGTAAGAACCGCAATTATTCGACGACGAAGAACAAGAAGAAGCACCAGGACCGTTTGGAGATCAAGAAATTCTGTCCGACGTGCCGGCATCACACGGTGCACAAGGAAGTGAAGTAGTGGGGTGCTGGGGGCTGGGAACTGGGTGCTGGGGCGAAGCTCGAAGTTGATTTTCCCCAGTCCCGAGTCCCCAGTCCCGGGCCCGGGGTTTTTAGGGGCGTCAGATTAATGGCTAATCTGCCGGTCTCCAAAACCGGTCATGGGGGTTCGACTCCCTCCGCCCCTGCCAGACCGTCGGCGGACGGATGGGCGCGGGCGGGCGCGTCAGAGACCGAGCGCGGGGCTGGAACGGGGGATCTCAAAGACAATGAAAGCTGCTATGGCTGAAGAGTTGGCGAGTCGAACGGGCGCGCTGACCCGATTGCGCGAATATATCTCGGAAGTCCGGGCCGAAATGAGGCGCGTGACCTGGCCGAACAAACAGGAAATCTACTCGACCACGGTGATGGTGATTATTACGACGTTCCTTTTCGGCGGATATTTCATGATTTGCGACAAGGCCTTCAGCGCTCTCATGGTCAGAATCTTGAATTATTTCTCCCATCGCCCTTGAGGCGGGATCGCGGGCGCGCGGTGAGGAGTCTGGGAAAGTGAGTATGGCGAAGAACTGGTACATCATCCACTCCTATTCGGGGTTTGAACGCAAGGTGGCGGACACGCTCCGCAGCCGCGCCGAGGCCGCCGGCCTGGCGCCCCAGTTCGGCGAGGTGCTCATCCCCACCGAAGACGTCATCGAGATGCGCCAGGGCAAGAAGGTGGTCTCCTCCAAGCTGTTTTATCCCGGCTACGTGCTGGTGGAAATGGAGATGAACAACGACACCTGGCACCTGGTGCGCTCTACGCCGCGCGTGACCGGCTTTGTCGGCTCGGGCGCGATGCCCAGCCCGCTGACTCCCGAAGAAGTGGACCGCATCGTCCACAAGGTGGAAGTCGCCGCCGAGCATCCCAAGCCGAAGCTCAAGTTCGACCGCGGCGAGACGGTCAAGATCACCGACGGCCCGTTCAAAGATTTCACCGGCTCGGTGGACGAGATCAACGACGACCGTTCCACCCTGCGCGTGATGGTGACGATTTTCGGCCGGGCCACGCCGGTGGAACTGGATTTTTATCAGATCGAAAAGGTTTGAGCATCGGCAATCCGGCTGCCGAAATTCGAAACTCGGAGCCGGTTGACGGAGCGAATTTCGAGTTTCGATTTTCGAGTCTCGACGACGGTCAGAGGTCAAGGCAATGGCAAAAAGAATCACGGCAATGATCAAGCTTCAGATTCCGGCGGGAAAGGCTACGCCGGCGCCGCCGGTGGGCCCGGCGCTCGGCCAGCACGGCGTGAACATCATGGATTTTTGCAAGACGTTCAACGCCAAGACCTCCGCGAAGGACCAGGAAGGGCTGATCATTCCGGTGGTCATCACGGTTTACCACGACCGGACGTTCACCTTCGTCACCAAGACGCCGCCCGCCTCCGTCCTGCTGAAGCGCGCCGCGGGCATCGCCAAGGGTTCCGGCGAGCCCAACAAGACCAAGGTGGGCAAGGTCACGGAAAAGCAGGTGGAAGAGATCGCCAAAACCAAAATGCCCGACCTGAATGCCGCGGAGTTGGCCGCCGCCATCGCCACCATCAAGGGCACGGCGCGGAGCATGGGAATCGAAGTTGTGCCGTAGGAAGACCAGGAAAATTGAAACTGGAAAACGGAAACTGGATGCAGCTATTTTTTAGTTTCCATTTTCCAGTTTCCTGAACGAGGGCAACCATGGGCAAGAAATATGAAGCAGCCACGAAGCAGGTGGACAAGCCGGCTTACACGCTGGGCGACGCAATGCCGCTGATCAAGAAGGTGTCCTTCGCCAAGTTCGACGAGACGGTGGACGTCTCCATCCGCCTGGGCGTGGATCCCAAGCACGCCGACCAGATGGTGCGCGGCACGGTGGTGCTGCCGCACGGACTGGGGAAAACGCTGCGCGTGATCGCGATTGCTTCCGGCGACAAAGTCCGCGAGGCGCGCGAAGCCGGCGCCGACGAAGTGGGCGGGGATGATATCGTCCAGAAAATCCAGGGCGGCTGGATGGATTTTGACGCCGTGGTCGCCACGCCCGACATGATGAAATCGGTCGGGCGGCTCGGCAAGGTCCTGGGCCCGCGCGGCCTGATGCCCAACCCCAAAACCGGCACGGTGACGATGGATGTGGCGCGCGCCGTGCGGGAACTGAAGGCCGGCAAGGTGGAGTTCCGCGTGGACAAGACCGGAATCATCCACTGCGCGGTGGGCAAAGTTTCTTTTGACGCCGCGAAGCTGGCAGAGAACGCCCAGGCGCTGATTGCGAGCGTGCTGAAAGCCAAGCCCGCCACGGCCAAGGGCAAGTACGTGAAGAGCATTGTGGTTTCTTCCACCATGGGCCCCGGCGTCACGATTGACCCGGCCACGGTGGAAGCGGCCTAGAGAGGTCCAACGGGAGCCGTCATGAAGAAAGAAGAAAAACAAGCGAAGGTGGATGCGCTCCACCGGGAACTGGAAAAGGCGAAGACGATCATCCTTTCGAGCTTTGAAGGGCTGAAGGTTGCGGCCGACACCGAACTGCGCCGCCAGGTGCGCTCCAGGGGCGCGCACTACGAGGTGGTGAAGAACAGCCTGATCGAGCGCGCGGCGAAAGGCACCGGGCTGGAGCCGGCGGCGGAAAAGCTGCGCGGCACCACTTCGCTCGCCTACACGGCGGCCGACCCGGTGGTCCTGGCCAAGATCCTGACCAATTACGCCAAGGAAAACCCCGCGCTGGTTTTCAAGGCGGGCGTGGTCGAGGGCCGCGTGGTCTCGATGGACGAGCTGACGGCGCTCGCGAATCTGCCCTCGCGCGAGAATCTGCTGGCCCGCGCCATGTTCCTGATGAAGGCGCCCGGACAGCAATTGGCAGTGACGATTTCCGGCGTGGCGCGGAATTTGGCGCGCGTGATTCAGCAAGGAGTGAAGGAAAACAAGTTTGAGGCAAGTCCCGGCAACTGAACTGAACGCGGAGGCAAGGCATCCCGGCGGCCGGAAGCTGGACAAGATTTTAGAGGAGGAAAAACAAACCGATGTCCGAAGCAATTGACAAGATCGTGGAACAAATCAAGGGGCTGACGCTGCTGGAAGCGTCCGAGCTGGTGAAGAAGCTCGAGGAAACCCTCGGGGTTTCGGCGGCAGCGGCGGCGCCCGTGGTGGTGGCGGCGGCCGGCGCTGGCGCGGCGGGGGCTCCGGCGGCGGAAGAGAAGACCGAGTTCTCCGTTGTCCTGACGGGCGTGGGCGCGAACAAGATCAACGTGATCAAGGCCGTCCGCGAAGTCACCAGCCTGGGCCTGAAAGAAGCCAAGGATCTCGTGGATGGGGCGCCCAAGCCGATCAAGGAAGGCGTCAACAAGGAAGAGGCCGAGGCCATCAAGAAGAAGTTCACCGAAGCCGGTGCGACAGTCGAAGTGAAGTAACCTGCCGGGCGGCCGCGGCTCCTCGCCCGCGGGGATTTTCTCCGCGCGCGGGCGGAAGCCGGCGCGGCAAGCGCCGGAGTCCGTTTGAGCGGGCAGCCGCCGGGCCATGATGCATCCTCGTCCGGTCCGGATGCATCCAAGAATAAGGATTGCGTGTCGGCACTACCTCCGCAGGACCCGAAAACTCACGTAAGGAGATTCCCGAATGCCTAACGACGGGAACGGCGTCGTCCGTCAGCGTATTGATTTCTCCAAAATTCCCACCGTCATCCAGATTCCGAACTTGATCGAGGTGCAGAAGCGTTCCTACGAGCGCTTCCTGCAAATGGACCTGCTGCCTTCCGAGCGCGAGGATATCGGCCTGCAGGCGGTGTTCAATTCGGTCTTCCCCATCACCGATTTCCGCGGCATCTCGCAGCTCGATTTCGTGGACTATTCGATCGGAAACTGGGAGTGCAAGTGCGGCAACCTGCGCGGCCTGCACCACCTGCGCAGCACTTGCAAGAACTGCGGCCACACCGTCATCACCGATCCCTTCAAGGTGGGCGACGTCCTCTGCACCAAGTGCGGCACGTTCAACAAGAACGTGGTGACCTTCTGCAACAAGTGCGGCGACCCCGTGGCGCTGCAATTGAAATACGACGTGACCGAATGCCAGGAGCGCGGCATGACCTTCGCCGCCCCGCTCAAAGTCACCATCCGCCTGACGATTTACGACAAGGACCCCGACACCGGCCACAAGTCCATCCGCGACATCAAGGAGCAGGAAGTTTATTTCGGCGAAGTGCCGCTGATGACCGACAACGGCACCTTCGTGATCAACGGCACCGAGCGCGTCATCGTCAGCCAGTTGCACCGCTCGCCCGGCGTCTTCTTCGAGACCAACGCCTCCAAGACCTATTTCCTCGGCAAAATCATTCCCTACCGCGGCTCGTGGGTGGAATTCGAGTACGACGCCAAGAACCTGCTCTACGTCCGCATTGACCGCAAGCGCAAGTTTCTGGCCACCATCTTCCTGCGCGCCCTCGGCCTGAAGAACGATCCGGAAATCCTCAAGGCGTTTTACCGCATCGAGCGCATCAGGCTGCGCGACCGCAAGCTCTTCTGGGGAGTTTCCGAGGGCCTGGAAGGCCAGCGAATTTCCAAGGCCATCGAGCATCCGCGCACGCACGAGACCATCGCCGGCGCGGGCCGCAAGATCACTTCCTCGCTGCTCAAGGAAATCCAGAAGGCCAAGGTCGCGGAAGTGGAAGTCGCCGCGCACGATCTGGAAGGAGCTTACAGTGCGGCCGACATCGTGGACACGGAGACGGGCGAAATTCTGCTGGAAGCGAACAACGAGCTGACCTCCGCCCTTCTCAGCACGATTCAGGAATCGGGAATCGGCGAGATTCAGATCTTCTTCCCCGAACGCGACGATACGGGCGTGATCCTCAGCCAGACGCTGAAGCGGGACACGCTGAAAACTCCCGCCGAAGCGCTGATCGAGATGTACCGCAAGATGCGCCCCGGCGATCCCCCGACGCTCGACACCGCGACGAGCCTTTTCAACGGGATGTTCTTCGACCCGCGCAAGTACGACTTCTCCCGCGTGGGCCGGCTGAAATTCAACATCAAGCTCGGCTACTACACCAACCTCAAAACGCGCATTGACGAGAAGGCGACGCAACTGGAACTGGAAAGCGGCAGCAATTTCCCCGCCTCCAATTTCTACGTCATCGTGGACCAGGAGAAGATGTTCGTCGGCAAGCGCGAGGAGAACCTCTGCACCGAAGTGGTGCGCGGCTGCGAAGGAACCATGGCCACCGACCACTCGCAGAACGCCGCCGTGCAGTTGCCCCTCGACAAGCGCACGCTCGAGCCGGAAGACTTCTACGCCTGCATCCGGTACCTGCTGAAACTGCGCAAGAATCCCGGCGGCACTTTCTACGCCGACGATATCGATCACCTGGGCAACCGCCGCGTGCGCGCGGTCGGCGAGTTGCTCGAGAACCAGTTCCGCATCGGCCTGGTGCGCATGGAACGGGCCATCAAAGAGAAGATGTCCGTTTACCAGGAAATGTCCACCGCCATGCCGCACGACCTGATCAACGCCAAGCCGGTGATGGCCTCGATCCGCGAATTCTTCGGCTCCTCGCAACTTTCGCAGTTCATGGACCAGACGAATCCGCTCTCGGAAATCACCCACAAGCGGCGGTTGTCGGCGCTGGGCCCGGGCGGCCTGTCGCGCGAGCGCGCCGGATTCGAAGTCCGCGACGTTCACCCCACGCACTACGGGCGCATCTGCCCCATCGAGACGCCGGAGGGCCCGAACATCGGCTTGATCTCCTCGCTTTCCTGCTACGCGCGCATCAACGAATACGGCTTCATCGAAAGCCCCTATCGGCGCGTGCGCAACGCCAAGGTGGTGGACTACGTCACCGTCACCCACGGCGGCGACGGCCCGTGGAAGGTCGGCGAGCACGTCGAGCAGGACGAGGTGGACAAGACCAACGCGGAGTTGCGCGAGAAGCGCCGCAAGACCGTCGAGCACGAACCCTACTCGTTCTACCAGTCCGCCTGGGAGGAGGACCGCCACATCATCGCCCAGGCCAACGTCGAGGTGGACGACAAGGGCCGCATCGTGCACGAACTGGTCAACGCGCGCCAGGCCGGCAACTTCGTCCTCAAACGCCGCGATGAGATTGACTACATCGACGTCAGCCCCAAGCAACTGGTCAGCGTGGCGGCGTCGCTGATTCCCTTCCTCGAAAACGACGACGCCAACCGCGCCCTGATGGGTTCCAACATGCAGCGCCAGTCGGTGCCGCTGCTGCGCGCCCAGGCGCCGCTGGTCGGGACCGGCATGGAAGAAGTGACGGCGCGCGATTCCGGCGCCGTGGTGGTCTGCAAGCGCAACGGTACCGTGGACAGCGTGGACAGCGAGCGCATCATCGTGCGCGTGGAAGGCGACGGCCACAGCCAGCAGCTTTCGCGCGAAGTGGGCGCCGACATCTACCAGTTGATCAAATTCCGCCGTTCCAACCAGAATACGTGCATCAACCAGAAGCCCGTAGTGCAAAAGGGCCAGCGCGTGCGCGAAGGCCAGGTCCTCGCCGACGGCCCCTGCACCGACCGCGGCGAACTGGCGCTGGGGCGCAACGTGCTGGTGGCCTTCATGCCCTGGCGCGGCTACAACTTTGAAGACGCCATCCTGGTTTCGGAGAAACTGGTCAAGGAAGATTCCTACACTTCCATCCACATCGAGGAATTTGAAATCGAGGCGCGCGACACCAAGCTGGGTCCGGAAGAAGTCACGCGCGACATCCCCAACGTTTCCGAATCGTTGCTCAAGGATCTGGACGAGAGCGGCATCATCCGCATCGGCGCCTACATCAAGCCGGGCGATATCCTCGTCGGCAAGGTGACGCCCAAGGGCGAAACGCAGTTGACGCCCGAAGAAAAGCTTCTGCGCGCCATCTTCGGCGAAAAGGCCGGCGACGTGCGCGACGCCTCGCTCACCTGCCCGCCGGGCATCGAGGGCATCGTGGTGGACGTCAAGGTCTTCTCCCGCAAGGGCACCGAGAAGGACGAGCGCGCCAAGGCGATTGAAGGTTCGCAAGTGGCCCGCCTCGAAAACAACCTCAACGACGAAATCCGCATTCTGAACGACGAGCGGCTGAAGCGGCTCTGCGCGCTGCTCGAAGGCGAAGTCCTGCAAGCCGACCTGCACGATGAGAAAACCAACAAGCGGCTGCTCACCAAGGGAACCGAGCTCAACCGCGACGTGCTGGAACGCATCACCACCCGCAACCTGAAGCGGATGAAGATCCTCAAGAAGGATCCGACCCTCCTCGAGAAGATTGACGAAATCGAGGAGATGACTTCCCGGCAGATTGACATTCTGCGCAAGATCGCGGAAGAAAAGGTGGGCAAGCTGAAGAAGGGCGACGAGCTGCCGCCCGGCGTCATCAAGCTGGTCAAAGTCTATATCGCGATGAAGCGCAAGCTTTCCGTGGGCGATAAGATGGCGGGCCGCCACGGCAACAAGGGCGTCATCGCGCGGATTATGCCCGAAGAAGACATGCCGTATCTCCCCAACGGCACGCCCGTCGAGGTGGTGCTGAATCCCCTCGGCGTGCCCTCGCGCATGAACGTGGGCCAGATTCTGGAAACCCACCTCGGCTGGGCGGCGCGCGAACTGGGCAGCAAACTGCGCGACCTGATGACCACCGAGAACCGCGCGGAACTCATGCGCAAGGAATTGAAGTCGCTCTACGGGGACAAAATCCGCGGCACCCTGCTCGATTCGATGGATGACGAAGCGGTGCTCGACTTCGCGCGCGCCCTGCGCGAGGGCGTCACCTTCGCGACGCCCGTCTTCGACGGCGCTACGGAAAAGGAAATCAAGAAGTATCTCGAGAAGGCCGGGCTGCCCACTTCCGGCAAGATCACGCTTTACGACGGCATGACGGGCGACGCCTTCGAGCAGCAGGTGACCGTGGGCTACATCTACATGCTCAAGCTCTCGCACCTGGTGGACGACAAGATTCACGCGCGCTCCATCGGCCCGTACTCGCTGATTACGCAGCAGCCGCTGGGCGGCAAGGCGCAATTCGGCGGCCAGCGCTTCGGCGAAATGGAAGTCTGGGCGCTGGAAGCCTACGGCGCGGCTTACATCCTGCAGGAATTGCTGACCGCGAAATCGGACGACGTTTACGGCCGCGCCAAGATTTACGAAGCGATCGTGAAGGGCGAAGCCGCCATCGAGCCCGGCGTGCCCGAGTCCTTCAACGTGCTGGTGCGCGAACTGCAAAGTTTGTGCCTGGACGTGGAGCTGCTCAAGAAGCCCAAGGAGCAGTTGCCCGCGCCCGTGGCCGCGGAGTGATTTTCGAAAC
The DNA here is from genome assembly GCA_024638215.1 of Acidobacteriota bacterium. Lineage (GTDB taxonomy): Bacteria > Acidobacteriota > Terriglobia > UBA7540 > UBA7540 > JAHEKS01. The sequence continues at coordinate 8,531 of JAHEKS010000095.1, forward strand.
TCGAAATTCGAAATTCGAAATTCGCCCAGCACGCGGCGTGAAAGACTTCGACGAATTCATGCGGTCTTAAAGAGGAGGGTCCATTGTTCCGAAGCAGCCCTTACGACCGAGTCAGCTTGATCGGGGAATTCGACGCCATTCGCATCAGCCTGGCGTCGCCGGAAAAGATCCGCTCCTGGTCGCACGGCGAAGTGACCAAGCCGGAGACGATTAACTACCGGACGTTCAAACCCGAGCGCGACGGGCTTTTCTGCGCCAAGATTTTCGGCCCCGTCACCGACTGGGAGTGCTTGTGCGGCAAGTACAAGCGCATGAAGCACCGCGGCGTCATCTGCGACAAGTGCGGTGTGGAAGTGACCCTGTCAAAAGTGCGGCGCGAACGCCTGGGCCACATCGAGCTCGCTTCCCCCTGCTCGCACGTGTGGTTCTTCAAAGGATTGCCCAGCCGCATCGGGCACCTGCTCGACCTCTCGCTGCGCGACCTCGAGCGCGTGCTCTATTTTGAGAGCTTCGTCGTGGTGGACCCGGGCGAAGCGCCCGTCAAGGAAAAAGAACTGCTCACCGAAGACCGCTACCGCGAACTGCAGCAGGAATTCTCCGGCAAGTTTCGCGCCGGCATGGGCGCCGAAGCCATCAAGGAGCTGCTGAAGCGCGTTGATATCGAAAATCTGTCGGTTGTACTGCGCGAGAAGATGAAGAGCGATCCCTCGCAGCAGAAGCGCATCAAGTACGCCAAGCGCCTCAAGGTGGTTGAAGCCTTCCGCAAGTCCGGCAACAAGCCGGAGTGGATGATCCTGGACGTCCTTCCGGTGATTCCGCCCGAGCTGCGGCCGCTGGTGCCGCTCGACGGCGGGCGCTTCGCCACTTCCGATCTGAACGATCTTTATCGCCGCGTGATCAACCGCAACAACCGCCTGAAGAAGCTGATCGAGCTGCACGCTCCCGACGTCATCGTGCGCAACGAGAAGCGCATGCTGCAGGAAGCCGTGGACGCGCTGTTTGACAACGGCCGCCGCGGGCGCATCCTGCGCGGCGCTAACAACCGCCCGCTGAAATCTCTCTCCGACACCTTGAAGGGCAAGCAGGGGCGCTTCCGCCAGAACCTGCTCGGCAAGCGCGTGGATTATTCCGGCCGCTCCGTCATCGTGGTGGGGCCGGACTTGAAACTCCACCAGTGCGGCTTGCCCAAGAAGATGGCGCTCGAGCTCTTCAAGCCGTTCATCTATCACCGCCTGGAACAGATGGGCCACTGCACCACGATCAAGGCGGCCAAGGAAATGGTGGAGCGCCAGGAGCCGATCGTTTGGGACATCCTGGAAGACGTCATCAAGGACCACCCGGTGCTGCTGAACCGCGCTCCGACGCTTCACCGCCTGGGCATTCAGGCGTTTGAGCCGGTGCTGGTGGAAGGCAAGGCCATCAAGATTCATCCGCTCGTCTGCACCGCGTTCAACGCCGACTTCGACGGCGACCAGATGGCCGTGCACATTCCGCTTTCACCCGAAGCGCAGATCGAAGCCTCGGTGCTGATGCTCTCTTCGCGCAACATCCTTTCGCCCGCCAACGGCCAGCCGCTGGCGATTCCTTCGCAGGACATCGTGCTCGGTGTCTATTACCTGACGAAGGAGAAGAAGGGCACGCAGGGCGAAGGCCGCGCTTTCGCCAATTCCGAGGAAGTGTTGCTGGCGCTCGAAGCACGGCAGGTCGAGACGCTCACGCCCATCCGGCTGCGCTACACCGGCCGCGTGATTGATCTCGCCACCGCCTACGACGACCAGGACGTGCTCCACACCGAGCCCATCACGGTGAAAAACCAGTTCATCAACACCACGGTGGGCCGCGTCATCTTCAACGATCATCTGCCCAACGAAATGCCTTACGTCAACGGCCTGCTGCGCAAGAAAGGCCTGGGCGCGCTGGTCAATTACTGCTACCTGCGCTTTGGCCTCGATACCACCGTGCAGATGCTCGACGAAATCAAGGCGCTGGGATTCCTCTACGCCACGCGCGCCGGCATCTCCATCGGCATTGACGACCTGATCGTGCCCTCCAACAAGGCCGATCTGGTCAACGACGCGCAGAAGGAAGTCATCGAAGTCGAGAAGCAATACCAGGACGGCGCCATCACCCACGGCGAACGCTACAACAAGGTGATCGCCATCTGGTCGAACGTCACCGACCTCGTGGCCGACGAAATGTTTCAGGCCATGGAGGAGCAAGACAAGAAAGGCGAACACTTCAATCCCATTTACATCATGGCCGACTCCGGCGCGCGCGGTTCCAAACAGCAGATCCGCCAGCTCTCCGGCATGCGCGGCTTGATGGCCAAGCCTTCGGGCGAAATCATCGAGACGCCCATCACGGCCAATTTCCGCGAGGGCCTTAACGTGTTGCAATACTTCATCTCCACCCACGGCGCGCGCAAAGGTTTGGCTGACACCGCGCTCAAGACCGCGGACTCCGGCTACCTGACGCGCCGGCTGGTGGATGTGGCGCAGGACATGATCATTTCCGAATTCGACTGCGGCACGGTGGACGGCATCGTGGTGGAAGCCATCGTGGAAGCGGGCGAAGTGGTCGAGCCGCTGCGCGACCGCATCGTCGGCTGCTTCTCGCTGGAGCAGATCAAAGACTACGAAGGCAACGTGATTGTGGACGTCAACCAGGAAATCAACGAGGACCTGGCCAACGCCATTCAGGCGGCGGGCATCGAGAAGGTCCGCATCCGCTCGCCCCTCACCTGCGAATCGCGGCGCGGCATCTGCGTGCGCTGCTACGGGCGCAACCTCGCCACCGGCCGCCTGGTCGAGATGGGCGAAGCGGTGGGCGTCATCGCCGCGCAATCCATCGGCGAGCCCGGCACTCAGCTCACCATGCGCACCTTCCACATCGGCGGCGCCGCCAGCCGCGTCAGCGAACAGTCGCGCCTGGAAGCTCGCAGCAACGGCTTTATGAAGTTCTTCAACCTCCAGACCGTCACGAACCGCGAAGGCAATTTCGTGGTGATGAACCGCAACGGGTTCGTGGTGGTCGTGGACGAGAAGGGCCGCGAGCGCGAGCGGCACGCGGTCGTTTACGGCGCGAAAATCAAGTACGCCGGCGGCGCCCCCGTCAAGCTCGGCGACGTCATGGTGGAGTGGGATCCGTACACCTTTTCCATCCTCACCGAAGTCCCGGGCACGGTGCAGTTCAAGGACCTGGAGCCGGGCGCGACGCTGCACGAAGAGGTGGACGAAGTCACCGGCCTCTCGCGCTGGGTGGTCACGGAAGCGCAGGACGAGAAGCACCAGCCGCAACTCATCGTCAAGGGCGACGGGCAGAAAGGCACGCGCAAGTACCTGATGCCTTCGCGCGCGCACCTGATGGTGCAGGAAGGCGACGAGGTCTCGGCCGGCGACGTGCTCGCCAAGATTCCGCGCGAAACCACCAAGACCAAGGACATCACCGGCGGCTTGCCGCGCGTGCAGGAACTTTTCGAAGCGCGGCGCCCGCATGAAACCGCCGTCATCACCGAAATTGACGGCGCCGTGAAATACGGCGACGTCACCAAGAACCAGCGCAAGATCGTCGTCGTCCCCGACGTCGGCGAGCCCAAGGAATACCTGCTGCCCCGCGGAGTTCACGTTTCCGTTCAGGAAGGCGAGCACGTCAAGGCCGGCGAGCCGCTCATGGACGGCCCGCGCAATCCGCACGACATTCTCGCCGTGCTGGGCGAAAAGGAACTGCAGAAATATCTGGTGGACGAAATTCAGGAAGTCTACCGGCTGCAGGGCGTGAACATCAACGACAAGCACATCGAAGTGATCGTCCGCCAGATGATGCGCTGGGTGAAGGTGGAAGACCCCGGCGACACGGAATTCCTGCTCGACGAGCAGGTGGACAAGTTCCGCTTCCGCGAGGAAAACGAGCGCATCACCAAGGAGGGCGGCAAGGCGGCCACCGGGCGCCCGCTGCTGCTCGGCATCACCAAGGCGTCGCTCTCGACCGACTCGTTCATCTCCGCCGCGTCGTTCCAGGAGACCACGCGCGTGCTCACCGAAGCCTCCATCAAGGGCGCGGTGGACCATCTGCGCGGCCTGAAGGAAAACGTCATCATGGGCCGCTTGATTCCGGCCGGCACGGGCCTCGAGTTCTACCGCAACTTCAAGCTGCTTACTGAGGTCGGACCGCCGGCGCCCGAAGCGGGTCTCGAGGTCGAGCCCGGCGAAGCCGCCCTTCCCGGCGCGCCCGCCGTCGCCCCCGACCTCTCCGACGAGGACGAAGCGAGAACGCAGTAGGGCAGTCGTCAGTCTTCAGCCGTCAGCTATCAGTAGCCGGAGCCACAGGTTTCTGGCTACTGATTGACTGAACTTCAATTCACGAAACCCTCATTCTGAACTGAAAACTGATAACTGAAGACTGAGAACTTTTCGATGCAATTCAGCTGCTTCAAATGCGGGCAGTTGATCGAATACCCTGCCGGGTCACCCATCGGCAAGCGCGACACCTGCACCAAGTGCGACGCCGACCTCCATTGCTGCAAGAACTGCCGCTTCTACGACCCCGCCAAACACAACCAGTGCGCTGAAACCCAGGCCGAATGGGTGCGCGATAAGGACGCCGCTAATTACTGCGATTATTTCTCGCCCAATCCCGTGCTGCTCGCCCAGGGCGAGCGCTCCCCCTCCTCAGCCGACTCCGCCAAAAAGAAATTCGATTCCCTGTTCAAGAGTTAGTAGCGCCGGGCTTCAGCCCGGCATGCCGCCCTGAAGGGCGGCGCTACGCTCCGGCACGTATCGGCCCCCAACCCCCAAAACACCGACTTGCTGACCTAAAAATCCTCACGCCTCTGCCCCTATCCGCTTTGTTTTCAACCAACTAAAATAATTTGTGTCAGCCGTGTCAGTAGTGTCCACCGTGTCACGTTTATATGCTAGCCTATCCCGTGACGCTAGATGTCCGGGCCGCTTCAGGCTGGGCGCGGGCGGCGAGTCACGCCCGAAGGACAAAGCAATCGTGGGCTTCGAACGGACGGGAGACAACGACATGAGAAACTTGAGCAAGCAAATCCAGCAGGAGGCGCAGCGCGGGCTGATCGTGCGGATTCTGGTGGACTGGCAGCTCGAGTGGATGCCGTCGAGCGAGCTACGCTTGCAGTTCCTGCGCCGCGCGGGCTACCCCGTTTCCAACGAGGATTTGCAGTTCCATCTCAATTACCTGACGCGAACGGGTTATGTTGAGACCAGGCAACTCCGCGCCGCACGCGCCGGCCTGGAAATGATGGCGGTGCGCGCAACTCCCAAGGCTGTGGACCTGGCGGACGGCCGAATTCCCCGGGACGCGGGGGTGGCGCTATGAGCCGCGCTTCGTCACGGGACAAACGGAGGAAGACAACCCTGTCGCCGCGCAGGGGCCGCAGGTCGCCTCACCGGGAATACCGCAGCACAGGGCAAGTGACCCGTCACGAGGCGCGCCATCCCGGCGTGCGAGCCTTCGTCGAAGGCCTTCTCCGCCGCCGCTTCAACCAGTCGCAGATTTCCCTGGAGGTTGAGAAACGCTTCGGGGCCAAGATTTCCCGCGCCGCCATTTCGCGCTTCTACACCCGTGATGTGCGTCCCGCCGAGCAGGCGGAGGCGGCGGCCTACCGCCACGCGCGCGCCCAGGCGCGGGCGCTGTTGGAAGAAATGAAGGCCGATCCCAAGCTCGACGCCGCCCAGATCGCGGAGCTCATGTTGGCCAACCAGATTGTCAAGGACCGCACCAAGCTCGGTGAAGCCGACATCCTGGATCTGTATAAGGAGCAGCGCGAGCGCCGCAAACTCGAGCTCCAGAGTCAGGCGCTTCGCCTGCGCGAAACACAGACCAAGGCGGTCCTCGAAAAATTGAAGCCGCCGCGCAAGTCCCCCGTCTCACACCAAGAGTTGATGCGGAAGATTCGGGAAATCTACGGATTGCCGAACCCGCCGGACACCGCACCCGCGCCGTGAGCAAGGGCACGCCGCACCGAAGGCGGCGGGGGACGAAGCACCTCGGTCCTTGGCGTTGTCAAGCGGAATTTTCGACCGTATCTGTATAAAAAATAAGGCTGTTGCCAATCGAATCTACCCGCTGCAACTGTGTTAGTATTACATTCATCCAAGAACCCGGGAGCGTAAATGCCTCCATCACTCATGGAGGGTGGTTTCAACACAACCTGAGGAGCTATGAAAAAAGAGCGAAAGCGTAGGCGGGCTTCCTTGCGGAAAGCATCCCCTGTCGGAAGGAAAAGGCGAAAAGCTCACGAGACAACCCTCGAGATGGAGTACATCGGTGTATTTCGTCCCAGCCCCTTACCTTTCCAAGAGGTTTACACTGAGAACGAGACCTTAGAGCAGCCTTCTCCACTCACCGATTATCCGTCGACAGCAACTCCCGGTGTTGGCGTGTCGGTCGGGCTGAACCCGAGGCAGCATGCCAAACTGGAACCAGTTATTTACTGAAGTCCAGAAAATTCAAGCTCAGTCCCAAGTCCAAGCCCTTCAAGCTATCGACACCGTTCGTAGGAAATACCTTAAAGAATTATATGACTACACGCAGAGGAACGTCATTGCCTATTACTCTGGCTGGCTCCAAAAGCCGGGGATCTTCCTGTCCGATATAAATGATGAAGATAAAAACGCTTTCATGACAACAATTCACGGACTAGACCGCAGCCATGGGCTCGACCTGATCCTCCATACCCCCGGCGGCGGTATCGCAGCGACACAGTCCATCGTGAATTATTTTCAGAAGATGTTCAAGCGGGACATACGTGCATTTGTGCCCCAGATCGCCATGTCGGCCGGAACCATTATCGCGTGTTGCTGCAAGGAGATTTGGATGGGGAAGCACTCAAACCTTGGGCCCATCGATCCCCACCTTCGGGGAATTCCAGCATATGGAGTCGTAGAAGAATTCAAAAGGGCGATTAAGGAGGTCAAGCGCGACCCTAGCCGCACAGTGATATGGCAGCAAATTATTGGGCAGTACCGACCCACATTTCTAGGGCAATGTGAGAAAGCCATTAAATGGTCGAACGAATTTGTCGAACAGCAATTGGCTCAAGGAATGCTTGCAGCTCGAACAAATCCGAAAAGGGAAGCCAGAAGGGTTCGGAGGTCGCTCTCGGACTAT
>JAHEKS010000355.1 GCA_024638215.1 Acidobacteriota bacterium
TACCTTTGGAAGGCCCTTCAGGCGGGCGCGGTCTACGAAGGCAAATACCTTCTCGGGACTTCGCTGGCCCGGCCGGTGCTCGCCAAGCGGCAAGTCGAAGTCGCTCTCGAATGTGGCGCGGACGCGGTGGCACACGGCTGCACGGGCAAGGGCAACGATCAGGTGCGCTTTGAAATGGCCTACAAAGCTCTCGCGCCGCACCTGCAGGTCATCGCGCCGTGGCGCGAGTGGTCCATCAAATCGCGCGAGGACGCCATTGACTATGCCACGGCCCACGGCGTGCCCGTCCCCGTCACCAAGAAGGAGCCTTACAGCCGCGACCAGAACATCTGGCACCTGAGCCACGAGGGAGGCCCGCTTGAGACCGTTCTGGGCGAGCCGCCCGAAGACGCCTGGAAGCTGACGCGCAATCCCCGCCGCGCTCCCGACCACGAGGCGCGCGCGGCCGTCGGCTTTGAAGCAGGCGTGCCGGTCTCCGTGGACGGGAAAAAGCTTGGCCCCATCCAAATTCTCGAAGCCTTGAACGTGCTGGCGGGAGAAAACGGCGTGGGGCGCACGGACCTGGTGGAAAACCGGCTGGTGGGCATCAAATCGCACGGCGCGTACGAAACCCCCGCGGGAACGCTTCTCCACGCCGCACACCATGAGCTCGAAGCGCTCTGCCTGGACCGCGAGACGTTTCACTATAAGCAACATGTCGGGTTGCGTTATGCCGAGCTGGTTTATAACGGACAGTGGTTTACGCCGTTGCGCGAGGCCCTGGATAGTTTCATCGCGACCACCCAGCGCACCGTGACGGGCACTGTGATTCTGGGGCTGTCGCGGGGGCTAGTGCGCGTGCTCGACCGCCAGTCTCCTTATTCGCTTTATGACACCAGCATCGGCGGGTTCACTATGGGCGCCGACTACGACCAGCGGGATGCCGAGGGGTTTATCAATATCCTGGGATTGCCCGTCAAGCTCGCGGCGGCCAGAAAATCCTCCCAGCCTCGCGCGACGCGGAGGAAGTCCGGATGAAACTATGGGGCGGGCGTTTCTCGGGCGGCCGGCGCGACACGCTGTTCGAGAAGTTTTCCGAATCGTTTTCCGTGGATCAGCGGCTGATTCTTTACGACCTGCGCGTCAACCAAGCTTACGTGCGCGAGCTGGCCCGCGCGCGCGTGCTCACGGCGAGCGAGACGCGGCGATTGGTCAGCGGCCTGGAAGCGATTCGGCGCTACGTCCAAACTCATCCGCAGTGGGCAAAAGGCCAGTCGAGCGAAGACGTTCACACCTGGGTCGAAGCTCGCCTGGAGAAGGAACTCGGTCCTGTGGCGCGGAAACTCCGCACCGGGCGGAGCCGCAACGATCTGGTAGCTACGGAAACCCGGCTTTACGTCAAGGACGCGGTGGCCGGCCTCGAGCGGGCCGCCATTAACCTGCTCGATGCTTTGGTGGCGGTGGGCAAACGTCATCCCCGCGAGGTGATGCCCGGCTACACGCACCTCCAGCCCGCGCAGCCGGTCCTCTTTGCGCATTATCTGCTGGCCTATTTTGAAATGTTCCGGCGTGATTTCTCGCGGCTCGAAGAGTGCCGCGCCAGCGCCGATGAATTGCCGATGGGCGCGGGCGCGCTGGCGGGCAGCTCCTTCGCCGTGGACCGCGACCGCCTGGCGCACGAACTGGGTTTTGCGCGCGTTGCGCGCAACAGTCTGGACGTAACTTCCGACCGCGATTTTGTTTGTGAGCTGCTGTTTTGCTGCTCGATGGCGATGGTTCACCTGAGCCGGCTGGCGGAGGATCTGGCGATTCATTCTTCACCTGGATTCGGCTTCGTGGAGATGGCCGAGGCGTATTCGACGGGGAGCAGCCTGATGCCGCAAAAGAAGAATCCCGACGCGCTGGAATTGATTCGCGGAAAAGCGGCGCGCACGATCGGGAACCTCAGCGGTATGCTGGCCCTCCTCAAGGGGTTGCCCCTGGCCTATAACCGCGACTTACAGGAAGACAAGACCGCGCTATTCAATGCCGTGGACACGGCGCGCGACTCGCTCGATCTGGCGGCCCGAATCGTTCGAACGATGCGCGTTCACCCCGCGCGCATGCAGGCTGCGACCGCGCAGGGATTCCTCACCGCCACGGACCTGGCCGAAGAGCTCGTCCGCCGCGGTGTGCCTTTCGCCGAGGCTCACGAACAGGTCGGAAAGCTCGTGAGGTATTGTGTCGAGCGGGGAATTACTTTCGCAGAAATCCCGGATGGCGACGCCCGCCTCATGCTTCCTCTCTGGGATGCGGGCTTGCGCGCCGTGGCCACTTCGCCGGAACGTTCAGCAGCGCGGAAGAATGTTGTGGGAGGAACTTCGCCCGGGCAGGTTGCGCGCCAGCTACGCTCCGCCGGACGCACACTCTCACGCCTGAAGACTACGGCCAAACCAGCAAAGTGATGAGATGAGTGTCCGGCTAGGGAACTCGCTGCGCGCCCGCCACGTCACGAGCCTTCGAACCAGCAGGACTTCGGAGAGCCTGAAGCCATTCCAATCGCGGAACGAGGCGGTGGTAAGGTCCGAAAAGCCGGACGACGAGCAGCGCGTAAGCCAGAAGCAATTGAAACCGCAGGGTGGGCCAGAGCGATTGCCAGCTCGAGAGCTCGCTTGCCGAGCCCTCCCCGGCGGCTTCAGGATTGGGGACACCCACAAACTCTTTGAAGGAGCTTCGCAGCGCTTTCAGCCATTTAATGGCCAAGTCCTTGCGATCCCGCGCCAGGAGATCCGCGGCCTGGGGAAAGCAGAGTTCGTCGCGCAGCCATCGGTAATCTGCCGGATCAAAAATCCGATTCGCCAGGTCCAGACAATTGGCGTCGAAGAGGCACTCGGCTAAACTCCTCTCCCTCTTGAGCTCAGATTCATCGCGGCTCCGCTTTTCGCGGAGCAGCCAACCTGCCAGCAGCAGGGTCGCGAAGGCCAGGGCTAAATACCAAATCGGTTCCATCATTTTTGCAGCAGCTTCATCAAAGTGTCATTAAATCGTACGAGTTGAGCTTCTACAACCAGGGAAGTCGTCTGTCTCTTTCCCTCAAACTCCTGACGCGGGGCAACGACCGGCGCGTAATTCCAAAGCGCTGCCACCCACACCAGTAAACCGAGCGTCCACGCGAGCGGTCCGACGTATTGAAAAACCGGAGCGTAGATCGCACGCCCGTAGATCTCGGCCAATTCGAAATTGGCGATGTTCACACCCAGATACAGGATGAATCCAAGCAACAGGCCGGAAATACTCTTGCCGAGCTTCAAGCCGTAATAGCGCTTTGCTACGAGAAGCACCAGAACAAGGGCGGCTTTCGTCAGGATAGCCCGCTTGGCGAGCTCCAAGATCGTATTACTCGCATTGCCTGATTGGGAGAAGGCGGGAAGGACATACGTGAATCCGAAACCAAGGATGACGGCGCCACAAAGGAACCGTCCCAGGTGGCGGATGGCCACGTAGCGCTCGAAAACGTGGTCCGAAATCTCGATGAGGACTGCGAACTCGACGATTTGCCAGATCGCGAAACTAAACCAGTGCACCCCCGCATAGAACCGGGGATACATCAGCAGCACGCTGAGCACCACGATCATATGCAGCAGCATGTAGGAGATGTAGGAATAGAAGAAGGGGAGCCGGTGTACGAACCCGCCCTGGATCGCCCTGGTCAACAGCAGGACCAGCGCCACGACGCTCGTGAGCGATACGACAGCTGAAAACATCGGGTCGTGGGCAAGCCACCTTTAGCGGCCGATTCCCCCACCTCTTCCTCGGCTAGAACTGTTCCACGCTCAATACCGGGGCGGCCAGGGCCAAGGGTTGCCCTTTGGATTTCCACGAAAGTGTACCATGGAAGTCACCTCCTTTCACGGCAAAATATGTACACCAAAGTACTGGTTGCGGTCGCGGGCACAGCGCGGATTCAAATATGTTTGAAGTCAGATTGGCCGCTCACAAGCAAGAACCCGATCCTAGGGCGGCGGCCACTCCATTCTTCAAGTATGTTTGAAAAGGCCGTATTTTGCGGGTTGACTCGAGCTTCGCGGCGCGGGTTTGCTCCCGGGCGCAAAAGACGTATCGGCCCGCCGAGAACGTCCGATGCTTCACGGGGTACGGTTGCTCACGAAGAGCAATGGCAGGAA
>JAHEKS010000096.1 GCA_024638215.1 Acidobacteriota bacterium
CGTCGGGATCAACGAGCAGCTCGCGCAGCTTTTCTTCGACTACCTCCCCGATGACCGCCTTGAGTTGCTCAACGCTGAGATCCTTGACCGTCTGCATAACACCTTTCAGCAGATTATACACCCGAACTTGTCAGCGGGGCTTTCGAAGAGGCTTGCCACACTCCAGAACCCACTTCGCATGCCGCGGGTGGCGCATACATCCCGACGTCATGTGTCGGGATGTGTGCGACCCGCAGCCTACCGCGTCCGGATTGCGTCATCCCCCGGAACGCCGTCGTACAGCCTAAGGTGCTGTCCTCTGCCCGCATCCTGCGTTCCCTGAGCGAGATTTAGCCGCCGGTGGACGTGCCTTATCATATATCCGACGGCGGCAGAATCAAGGGGATTCTGGGCCGGGGCGGCGCGAGGCCGCCGCTCGTCCGGGCCGCGGGCGGCTCGCCCAAAGGCCCGCCGTGACGCCTGAGTCAGGAGGCCTCGGTGCCGGCGCGGGCTGCCGTCCTGTTCTGGCAAAAATCGGGCGGCGCAGCCCAAAAACGCGCCAAATCAAGCGGCGCGCCGCGTGCACGCCTCCCCGCGCCTAGCCTAGCACACAAAAAGGATACGGTGGATACTCGTGACACGGCTGACGCACTTTATTTCGCGTTCGCCCTCCACAATACCCCCGGCAGACGCGTGTGATACAAGTGAAACCGGCGATACAACTGACACACTATTTTTTGCCGGCACACCGCGTGGCAAGCATCACCCTTGACCGCTCAAGAGCCGGATGACAGAATGGCTTCACTTAACGGGCTGAGGAGCCTCTGATGCTGAGCGGATTACCGTGGGGCCTGGCGCTGGCCAGCGGCGTGAACACTTATCTGCCGCTGTTCCTGCTGGCGGTGTTTGCGCGGTTCACCCACGTCGTGCAACTTTCGTCGCGATTCCACTTTCTGGTTTCGGACCAGGCGCTGATCATTCTCGGCGTGCTGGCGGCGTGCGAAATCCTGGCGCAGAAATTCCCCGCCCTCGATAACGTCTGGGACTTCGTCCACACGCTGCTGCGGCCGCTGGCGGGCGCGGTAGCGGCCGGCGCGGTGCTTACAACCCACAGTGCCTTTGAGATGATCGTCGCCATGCTCCTGGGCGCGGCGCTCTCGACCGCCGCGCATTCGGCCAAATCCACCGTGCGCCTGGCCAGCACGACCAAGACGCTTGGCGCGGGCAATATCTTCGTGAGCTTCGCGGAGGACGCCGCAGTGGTCGTGGGTACGCTGCTTTCGCTTTATGCGCCGTGGATCATGCTGGGAATCGTGCTGCTGTTCGTGGCCGTGTTCGTGTGGTTGGGCCCGCGCTTAGCGCGCGGGGTTTTCTTTGATTTGCGAATTGTAGGGGCGTGGTTTGCGTGGCTCGCCAAGAGACTGTTCGGATCAACTCAGCCTTCAAGCCTGCATGAGAGTCTGCAGCGATTGGCGCCACATCAGGTGAAAAGCCTCGGCGGACATTTGGCCGCGGGCGAAGAATTGGTCGGCGCGCTCGACGGCTGGAAACGTTCGAAGCGCGGCCCGCGGCGCGCGTGCTTCCTCGTGACCTCCATGCGTGTGCTGATCGTCGAGCGGCGATGGTTCGGGAAATCCAAGGTCCAATCGCTGGCGTGGCACGAGATTGCACGGGCGGTCCGCCGCGACCTTTGGGTGTTCGAACGAATCGAAGTGGTCACGCGCCGCAATCAGACCGTCGTGTTTAACCTGCGCAAGCCCGACGGCCACCTAGGGGCGGCAGTTGTCGAGACAATTTGCCGTGTGAGCGGAATCAGCCCAACGCCTGCCCCAGTTCCCTCCTCTGACGAGCCAAACTTGGCCCCAGCCACACGCTGACCCGACAATAGCGACAGAAAGTCCTTCCAGTCTACTCATACTCTGTGGGTTTTGCTGACAATTTGTCACATTCTGCGAGTTTTTCCGCGTGTACCAGTCACTTCCGGACAGATGGTCAGGACGGGCAATGTCGAAGTCGAACGCCCAATCCCAAGAACGAACAGTGCTGTGACGCAACGGTCCGGAACGTGTTAGTATTTAATGCGTTTTCAATGAGATAGAGACTTGGGTGGTGGGCGCAAAATTGCTAGCCAAAGGCGCTGAGGCCATCCGCGATGTGGAATCTGCGCCAAGACATTCGATTCAGCCTGCGCATGCTGGGCAAGAATCCCGGCGTCACCTTGGTTGCCGTCGTCACACTCGCGCTGGGCATCGGCGCCAATACGGCTATGTTCAGCGTCGTCAACGGGGTGCTGCTGCGGCCGCTTCCCTACCCGGAGCCGGAACGCATTGTCGAAATCTCGCGCACCTACCGCGGACAATTCAACGACTCCAATTTCAACGCGCAGGAATTCGATTTCTGGAAAGAGCGCCGCGAACCGTTTGAGTATCTGGCCGCCGACGCTGGCGTGGGTTTCACTCTGGTAGGAGGAAGCCAGCCCGAGCGCATCAAGGCGCTGCGCGTTTCCAGTGAGTATTTCCACGTGCTGGGCGTGCGGCCCGCGCTGGGGCGCGAATTTCTGCCGTCCGAAGATCAGCTCGGCGGCCCCAACGCGGCCGTGCTGAGCGACGGCCTCTGGAAGCGCGAATTCGCCGCCGACCCGCAAGCGTTGGGCCGCACCATCCGGCTAGACGGCGCGCCCTACACCATTATCGGAATCATGCCGCCGGGCTTTCAGGTGCTTCCGCCGGTTGATCTCTGGACGACGATCGGCCAGGTGGCGAAAACCATGGGCGTGGGCGGGAACTACGAAATCCTCGGCAGGCTGAAGCCGGAGATTTCGCGCCGGCGGGCGGACAGTTATCTGGCGACCTTCGCCCGCCCGTTCGTCGCACAGTTTGCGCGCTCGCACGGCATGACGGAAGAGACCGCGAAGGAGACCAGCGTGGCCAGCTTCCCTTACCGGCAGGTGGTCACCAGCGACCAGCGCAAACCGCTGCTGGTGCTCTTCGGCGCCATCGGATTCGTGCTGCTCATCGCGTGCGTCAACGTGGCCAACCTGCTGCTGGCGCGCGCGGCAAGGCGCAACAAGGAAATCGCCATCCGCTCGCTGATGGGGGCGAGACGATCGCGAATCCTGCGGCAACTTCTGACGGAAAACGTTCTGCTGGCGCTCACGGGCGCGGCGCTCGGCCTGATCTTCGCGGAGTGGGCGCTGCACTTTCTCATCGCGGTTACGCCGACCGATCTTCCCCGCGCCGCTGAGATTTCACTGGACGGATGGGCGCTTGGATTCACCGCCCTGGTCGCGGTGACGGCGGGGATTCTCTTTGGGCTCGCGCCGGCCCTGCAGGCCTGGAAGGCAGACCTGAACGAATCGCTCAAGGAAAGCGGCGGACGAAGTGCCACCGGCCGCCACCGTCTGGGCGGCGCACTGGTGGCGGGCGAGGTCGCGTTGTCGCTCGTGTTGCTGGTGGGCTCGGGTCTGCTGATCGCGACATTCATCAACCTGCTGCGCACCAGCCCGGGCTTTGACCCGAGTCACGTTCTCTCACTGCAAATCTGGACGACCGGCGCCGAACAAAAAACGTCGGGCGACCTCGCGGCGTTTTATCGGAAAATTCAGGAACGGATTGAGGCGGTGCCGGGCGTTGAAAAAGCGGGGATGATCGCGGCGGGCCTGCCGCTCGAGCGCGGCGGGAACACCGGCGTGCGGCTGCTCAGCCAGAAAGACTCGAAATGGTTCCCGTCCGACTACCGCGAGATCAGCCCGGATTACTTTCGCGCCATGGGCGTGCCGCTGCTCGAAGGGCGGTTCTTCACCGAAGCGGATTCGACTGACGCTGTTAAAGTGGTGATCATCAACGCGGCTTTCGCGCGCAAACAATTCCCGGGCCGCAATCCCATCGGCGAGCACGTGGCCGTGTTCGAGTTTGCTGAAACGGAGCGCCAGATTGTAGGCGTAGTAGGCGACGTGAAATCGTATTTGAATGAGCCCGCGCCGGAGACGTTGTTCATCCCCGTCGCCCAAGCTTCGTTTGCCGGCGACCAGTTGTTTCAGAGCTGGTTTCCCACCTGCATCATCGTACGCACCGCGGGCCAGCCGATGAGCCTGAGCCAGCCGGTCATAAGCGCCCTGCGCGATGTGGACCCGAATCTGCCCATCGGCGAAGTCCGCGCGATGGACCAAGTCCTCTCGCATTCCATCGCGTACCAACGCTTTCTGATGACGCTGATGACCTTCTTCGGCGCGATGGCGCTGGCGCTGGCGGCGGTGGGAATGTTCGGCGTGATTTCGTATTCGGTCAGCCAGCGGACGCACGAGGTGGGAGTCCGCATGGCGCTGGGCGCAACGCGCGGCAAGGTCCTGGCGATGATTGTCGGGCAAGGATTGCGGCTGGCGCTGGCAGGGACCGCAATCGGACTGGCCGGCGCATTCGCTCTCGACCGCGTGCTGGGAAGCATGCTCTTCGACATCCAGCCGACGGATCCGGTGACGCTCGGGGCCGCTTCCCTCGCGCTGATTCTGGTGGCGCTCGCGGCGTGTTACCTGCCCGCGCGGCGAGCCACCCAAGTGAATCCCATGGTCGCGCTGCGGTATGAGTGATTCCGGGTTCGGCGATGCCGACGCAACTCGGTCGTTGCGGCGCATTGAACGGATTTATTGAGCACAAAATGAGCAGCGAGAAAATCCCGATTCCCCTCCCTGAAGCATTGGCGGCTCGCGATGAGAGCGCCGGGCGCATTCTGGTCGCCGACGATCAATCCGACGTGCTGGAAGCATTGAGAATGCTGCTGCGGCAGCACGGCTATCAGGTGACGACGGCGAATTCTCCGGCCGCCATTCTGCGGGTGCTCGCGACGGGCGCCTTCGACGCGGTGCTGATGGACTTGAACTATACGCGCGACACCACTTCCGGCGCCGAAGGGCTGACGCTGCTGGCGCAGGTCCATGCCGTGGACGAGAATCTTCCCGTGGTGGTGATGACGGCCTGGGGAACGGTCGAGCTGGCCGTCGAGGCCATGCACAAAGGCGTGGGCGATTTCGTTTTGAAGCCCTGGGACAACGCCAAGCTGCTGGAGATCCTACGCACGCAGGTCGAGCAGGGTCGCGCGCGGCGCGATGCGCAGAAATTGGAGTCGCAGTCGGACATCCTGCAAAGCGAAATCCTCGAGGCGCGAAAGATCCAGGAAGGCCTGCTGCCGCGCGAGATCCCGCGCCTGCCCGGCTTTGAGATTTCCGGAATGTGGCAGCCGGCCAGCATCGTGGGCGGGGATTACTACGACATCTTCGAGCTCGGCGAATCCGCCGTCGCCTTGTGCATTGGCGACGTGGTGGGAAAAGGCATGCCGGCGGCGCTGCTGATGTCGAACCTTCAGGCGGCCATTCGCGGCGTGGCGACCGAGACGTTGCAGCCGCGCGAGCTCTGCGCCAAGGTGAACCGCGGCATCCGGGGGAACCTCGCTCCCGAAAAGTTCATCAGCCTGTTCTATGCGGTTCTCGACGCGCGCGCCCGAAAATTAACTTATGCCAACGCTGGCCACAATGCGCCGTTCCTGGTGCGGAGCGACGGAACGCTTCTCCGGCTCGACCAGGGCGGGCCGGTGATCGGAGTTTTTGGCGACGGTGCTTACAATCAGGGCAAGGCGAGCCTGGAATCGGGCGACCGCTTGGTCCTGTTCACCGACGGGGTGACCGAAGCGGCCAATCGCGATGACGAGGAATTCGGCGAGGAGCGCCTGATACGCCTTTTGATGGAGAACCGCGGCCTGGGCGCTCCGGAGCTTCAGAAGAAAATTCTTGGCGCGGTCGCCGAATTCTGCGGTGGAAACTTTCGCGACGACGTCACTCTGGTCGTTGTTTCGGGAGATTGACTTTTCGAGGTTAGGCACATGAACACGCTTTTCCAAGACCTGCGTTACGGCCTGCGCATGCTGGCGAAAAATCCCGGCGTCACCACGGTGGCGATTGTGACGCTGGCGCTCGGCATCGGCGCGAACACGGTGGTTTTCAGCTCCGTCAACGCCATGCTTCTGCGCCCCTTCGCGTTCAAAGACCTGTCTCGCGCGGTCTTCCTGCGGGAAACGATCCCGCAGCAAAACAGCGAAGGGATCAGCGCCGCGCCAGCCAACTTCCACGACTGGCAGCAGCAGTCCAAGTCGTTCGATTATCTCGCGGCGCTGCACGGGTGGGACGTCAACCTGACCAGCGGCGACGTGGCGGAACGCGTCGAGGGTTTTCAAGTCACTTCCGAGTTCTTCTCGCTGATCGGCATTGCGCCCGAAATGGGACACACGGTGGCCGCCGGCGATTTCCATCCCGGGCGCGACACGGTGGTGGTCCTCAGCCACGGATTCTGGCAGCGGCATCTCGGCGCCGATCCCGGCATCATCGGCAAGGTTTTGCAGCTCAACAAGCAGCCCTTTACGGTCGTGGGCATCATGCCGGATGATTTCGATTTTCCCGTCGGAGCCGAAGCCTGGGCGCCGCTTGATTTGACGCCGGCGGAGCAGGCGGATCGCTCCAACCATTACCTTCAGGTGATCGGAGGCCTGAGGGCGGGCGTGTCGCCTTCTCAGGCACAGACTGATTTGGATACCATCGCGCGGCGCCTGGCGCGCGAGTATCCCGAGACCAACGCCGGCCACTCCGTCCAGGTGCAAGGCATCGTGGAAAACCTCACGCAGGGCTCGCGGCAGTTTCTCTCGATTCTAATGGGCGCGGCGTTCTTTGTGTTGCTCCTCGCGTGCGCCAACGTCGCCAATCTTCATTTGGCCCGCGCCACGGAGCGCCAGCGCGAAATCGCCGTGCGGCGCGCCCTGGGCGCGGGGCGGTGGCGGATTTCAAGACAGGTGCTCACCGAAAGCGTGCTGAGTGCCCTGCTGGGGGGATTGGCCGCGGTGGTATTGGCGAGTTGGGGGATCGACCTCTTGCATCGGACCATCCCACCCTTCATTGTCCAGCACGTTGCCGGCTTAAAGCACTATCAATTGGACCCGACCGTGCTGGCCTTTACCTTGATCATGGCTCTGGTGGCAGGGATCGTGGCGGGACTGGCGCCCGCCTTTGTAGCCTTGCGCCCGGACCTAAACGAGGTCCTGAAGGAAGGATTGCGAGGCGGAGGTTCGGCCCGCGGCCACAACCGCCTGCGCGGGCTGCTGGTGGTTTCGGAAGTTGCGCTGGCGTTCGTTCTGCTGGTGAGCGCCGGAGTGATGGTGAAAGGTTTTCGCCACCTGCTCAACGCCGATGTGGGGTTTGACCGCGCGCACGTGCTGACGTTTCGCACCGCGTTGGCTGAATCGGGCGGCGCCAACAGGAACCGCGCGCGCGAATTCTACGATCGGGCGGTCGAGAAGCTGGCTGCGCTTCCCGGCGTGGAATCGGCTGCCGTGATCACCAGCGTGCCTTCGAGCTGGACCTGGAATCAGACGGAGTACCGCGGCGAAGGCCAGCCGACCGCCGCTCCCGGCGAACTTCGCCTGGCGGTTTCGCAGTCGGCATCCCCGGACTTCTTCCGCGCGCTGAAAATTCCCGTGATGTCAGGCCGCGCGCTGACGGCCGAGGACGGTGCGCAGGCTCCGCCGGTTGCGGTCATCAGCGCGACCCTGGCAAAACGCATCTGGCCGGGCGAATCTGCGGTCGGGAAACGCATCCGGCTCGGCTCTCCGGATTCCAACGAACCCTGGCGCACGATTGTCGGAGTTGCCGGCGACGTCAAGCAGACTCCCTTCGACGTCGTTCCGCGCCCCACCGCCTACGTGCCTTTCGATCAGGTTCCGCTCGCTTCGGTGACGTTTGTGGTGCGCACGCACGGCGATCCTCTCGGCGTCGCGGCTGCGGCGCGCGCCCAGGTGCTCAGCGTTGACCCTGACGATCCTCCTTACGACATGCGCACCCTGGCGCAGCGCGTCTCCGACAACGTCAGCGGCGTCGAGAGCTCGGCCCGCATGATGATCGGTTTCGGCATCATTGCGCTGGGACTGGCGGCAGCGGGAATCTTCGCCTTGATGGCCTATTCGGTCAGCCAGCGCACGCACGAGTTCGGCGTTCGCCTGGCGCTGGGCGCGAAGCCCGCCGATATTGCCCGCATGGTGCTGGGGAATGGCATGAAGCTGGCGGTCATCGGCCTGGCGATTGGGGTGCCGCTCTCAGTGGCGCTCACCGAACTCACCTCCAAGGTCGTCTTCGGTCTGGTGAAGATGGATAACCTGGTGCTCGCCGGCATTCTGCTGCTCCTGGCGCTGGTGGCAGGCCTCGCCGCCTATATCCCGGCGCGACGCGCAACCAAGGTGGACCCGATGGTGGCGCTGCGGTACGAATAGTGAATTGTCAATAGTGACTGGTGAATTCCAGTTTGGAATTCCTAGTTACGAGTTACAAGTTACGAATGATTGAGGAAGAAGGGGGCGGGCTATTCTAGAAATTAGTAACCCGTAATTCGTCATTGAAAAATGTTTGCAGCAATTCACTATTCACAATTCACCATTCACCCCGATTAAACGGAGTCCATTCGTGACCACGCTGATTCAAGATTTAAAGTACGGCTTGCGCATGCTGGCCAAGAATCCCGGCTTCACCCTGGCCGCTGTGCTGACTCTCGCTCTGGGCATCAGCGCGACAAGCACCATCTTCAGTTGGATCAACGCCACGCTTCTCGACCCGATCCCGGGCGTCTCAAACACCCGCGATCTGGTCAGCGTCATGCGAGGCGAGCGCAGCGAGCACCCCACTCCTCCTTTCTCTTTCCCCGATCTGAAAAACTTGCGCGAAAGCTCCCGCACCTTCTCCGGACTGATCGGATACCACATGGATTACGTTACCCTGACCGGTGATGAAAAGCCGGAGCGCGTTTACGCCGGGCTGACCACCGCCAACTATTTTGACATCCTGGGCGTTCGACCGGTTCTCGGCCGCGCGTTTCTTCCGCAGGAAGACCAGAAGCCCCTGGGCGCGCCGGTGGTGGTGATCAGCTACGGGCTGTGGCAAAGGCGCTTCAGCGGCAACCGTTCGGTCATCGGGACGACGATTCAGATCAACCTGCATCCTTACACCGTCATCGGCGTCGCTCCTCCCGGATTCCAGGGCTGTGCGACCGGAGTGCGTACGGACCTCTGGATACCGCTGGTGATGGACCCCGTCGTCTGGTACTCGCAACGGCTCAACGAGCGCGGCGCGTTCTGGCTCAACGTGCTGGGAAGATTGAAGCCCGGAGTGAACCGGCGCCAAGCCGAGAAAGAATTGGACGTCTTGATGCAGGGAATTGTCGAGCGCTTTCCCGATTCGCATCGTGGGCCCAACCAGATCTCGCTTGACCCGCTGTGGCGGTCCCCCTTTGGCGCCAACGTCTACCTTTATTCCACGCTTCCTCTGCTGCTGGCCTTCGCGGGAGTCCTGCTGTTGGTGGCCTGCGCCAACGTGGCCAACCTGCTGCTGGTGCGCTCGGTTTCGCGCCGGCGGGAAATCGCCATTCGCATGTCCATGGGCGCGGGGCGCTGGCGGATTGTGCGCCAGCTTCTGGTCGAGAGCCTGGCGCTGGCCCTGGCCGCGTGCTTGCTCGCCATCCTCATCACCTCTTGGACGGCTGGAACGTTCGCGGCCTTTTTCCCGCCCACCAGTCTGCCGCTTTCGCTTAACGGACAAGCCGACGGCAGCGTGATCCTGGCTACGCTCCTGATTTCAATTCTGACCGCCGGCATCTTCGGGACTCTCCCGGCGGTGCGTTCGTCCGCGCTCAGCCCGGCGGCGGTGCTGAAGGAAGAAGGCGGCAGCATTTCCGGAACGCTTGGCAAGGCGAGGCTTTCAAGGGGCCTGGTGGTGGCGCAGATCGCTCTCTCGCTCGTCCTGCTGATTTGCGCCGGGCTCTTTGCTCGCAGTCTCAGGAATGCCCAGATGCTCGACCCAGGCTTCGACCCCAACCATGTTCTCATCGCGTCCTACGAACCCGGACCGGCCGGTTATTCCAGCACCCAGGGCCGGGAGTTTCACCGGCAGGTGCTTTCCAAAATCCGCGCCATCCCGGGAGTGGTCTCCGTGACCCTCGCGGATTTCTCACCTCTCAACTTCACCATCCATTCGGATGACGTTTTGCCTGAGGGTTACGTGCCGCGCCCCCACGAATCCATGGAAATGGACCGCGCCATCGTCGGCCCGGATTACTTTCACACCATGCGGACAAAGTTGACTGCGGGGCGGGACTTCACGGAACAGGACAACAAAAATTCCCAGCCCGTCGCCATCGTCAATCAGGCATTCGTGGATCGCTACTGGCCGCATCAGGATGCCCTGGGCAAGAGGGTCAAAATGTGGGGCCAATGGCTCACCGTCGTGGGCGTAGCCGAGAATGCCAAGTACCGCCGCATCATCTACCAGCCCGCGCCGGCGATCTTTGTTCCGCTCTTCCAGGATTACCAGGATACCGTCATCATCCATGCGCGAGTGGCCGGCAATCCCAAAGCTTTCGCCTCGGCGATTGAAGCGAGCGTCCATTCACTCAACCCCGACCTGCCGGTCTTCGGCGTTATGACGCTTCGCAAGAGCATGGAATTCGGAAGCGTTTTCGAACGGCTTGCGGGAACGTTTGTGGGCTCCTTCGGGCTGCTGGCGCTGGTGCTGGCGGCGGTGGGAATTTACGGCGTGGTGGCCTATACAACTCGCCAGCGCACGCGCGAAATCGGCATTCGCATCGCACTGGGTGCGCGGCAAGGCGACGTGCTTCGCCTGGTCCTGGCGCAAGGATTCCGCTTGACGATTCTCGGACTGGGCATCGGGCTCGCCGCGTCGCTTGCCGTGACGCGGGTTCTGAAAAGCGAGCTCCTCGGCGTTTCACCCACCGACCTGCTGACCTATGCCGGCGTGTCGCTGCTGTTGTGCGTCGTGTCCCTGGCCGCCTGCTACATTCCGGCGCGGCGCGCGACAAAGGTGAATCCCACCGTGGCGCTGCGTTATGAATGAAGTCGTCAGCTATCAGCTCTCAGCAGTCAGGCCGACCATCGCTCTTTGACTGGCTGCTGACGGCTGAGTTGAAATCCGCTTACTTGTGAGATTTCTTCGGAACCCAGTAACCTTCTTCGCGCACAGATTCTTTGGAGAATCCGCGCCGCGCCAGGATTCCCTTGGTGTTTTCGATCATTTGAGGATGGCCGCAGACATACGCCGTCGTCGTTTCAGGAGTCAGCCCGAAGCTGTCCAGGTATTTCCGCAGGACATCTTCCACGCGGCCCACTTCGCCGGTCCACTCCGCGTCTTCCCAGGGACGGCTGACGGTGGGAACGTACTCGAGCCACGCGTGTTGCTCGGCCAGCGCTTGCAACTCCTCGCGATAGGCAAATTCCCAGGAGCGGCTGGCCGACTGAATCAACACCATGCGGTAGCCCGGGGGTTGTCCTTGATTCGCCTTCCGCGCCGCGGTGCGCACCATGCTGACGTAGGGCGCGACGCCCGTCACCGTCGCCACCAGCAGGTGCTGGCGGTGCCCGCTCTCGGTGTCGAGCGTAAACAGCCCCTTAGCCTGCCGGCGCATCAGCAGCTCGCTGCCCTCCTTGGCGTAGTAAATGTGCGGCGTCAGCTCACCGTGAGGGACCAGCTCGAAGAAGAACTCTACTTCATTCTCGAGTGGGCTGGAAACAATGGAAAACGCGCGCTCGATGATCTTCCCGTTTTCCCGCACCCCCAGCGTGGTGTATTGGCCGGGCTTGAAGCTCAATTGAGTTTCCGGTTGGACGCGAAGCGACCACAAATCCTTGGCATGGTCCCGGCGCGAAACCACTTTGACCTTCTGGTGCTTTTCTGAAATCACCGCCATGAACTTGCCCCTGCCCTCACTTACCGGATTGGCCGCCTCGGCTGGCTCAGATGCTGCCCGCCTTCCAGTGCTGTCAGGCGTCGCGGCAACGCAGCGACACGCTCGCACATCTGGATTTCCAGCGGATTTCTCCCCACGCCATTCTACCGTGAAACGCTGCGGGAGTCTAAGCGGCCAAGCGCGGACGCAATCCTGAGGGCGAATCGCCCCTTCAGGCGCGGGGAAACTCTATTGAGGTGCTAACAGATCCCTCTCGCACTCGTCTTATTGGAACAAATAGGCGTTTGCGGCCGTATGGGAAATTAAGGAGGCATTACCGTGTCCACGCTGAGGCAGGACCTTCGCTATGCTCTCCGCCGCATGCGCCAATCGCCCGGCTTCGCTTTCATCTGCATTTTCACCCTGGCGCTCGGCATCGGGGCCAACACGGCCATCTTCACCCTGGTGGACGCGGTGATGCTCAGGAACCTGCCGGTGGCCCAACCCGGGGAGCTTTACCGCCTTGGCGATAACAACAATTGCTGCGTGAACCAGGGGCTTCAGGGAGACTGGTCACTTTTCTCATATTCCCAGTACAAAGAGTTCCGCGATCACACTCCCGAATTCTCACAGTTGGCCGCATTTCAGGCGAGCCCCGCGGAACTGAGCGTACGGCGCACCGGCACTAATGCCCCCGCCGAGCCTTTCCGCGGCGAGTTCATCTCCGGCAATTATTTTTCGATGTTCGGCCTCAACGCTTTCGCCGGCCGGACGATAATCCCCGCCGACGACACGCCCGGGGCCGCTCCCGTGGCGGTGATGAGCTATCGGACCTGGCAACAGCAGTACGGGCTGGACCCTTCCGTCGT
Source organism: Acidobacteriota bacterium (assembly GCA_024638215.1). GTDB lineage: Bacteria > Acidobacteriota > Terriglobia > UBA7540 > UBA7540 > JAHEKS01. The sequence continues at coordinate 12,608 of JAHEKS010000096.1, forward strand.
CGGCGCCGCTTTCACCATCAACACCGTGCCCTACACCGTGGTGGGAATTGCGGCGCCCGGCTTTTATGGCGACACACTGCGCCCCAACCCGCCCGACTTTTGGCTGCCTCTGGCCTCCGAGCCCGCTCTCAACCGGCAGAACTCGATCCTGAACCATCCCGACCTGGACTGGCTTTACGCCATTGGGCGATTGAAGCCGGGCGCGCAGCCCGCAAGCGTGCAATCCAAGTCCACCGTTCAGTTGCAGCGCTGGCTCGCCGCCCAGCCGGACCTGTCGCAGCGTGACCGTTCGGCGCTCGGCAAACAGCACATCGTTGTCACGCGCGCCGGCGGCGGCGTTCAGAACATGCAGTCGAATACGGTCGCGGGGCTTCGCCTGCTGATGACGCTCTCCGCTTTTGTGCTGCTCATCGCCTGCGCTAACATCGCCAACCTGCTGCTGGCCCGCGGCGCCGCGACGCGAGCTGAAACCGCCATCCGCGTGGCGCTGGGCGCGCCGCGCAAGCGGCTCGTGCGCCAGATCCTGACCGAGAGCGTGGCGCTAGCGGTTCTTGGGGGCTTGGCAGGCTTATTGGTGGCCTTTGCCGGGACGCGAACCATTCTACTGGTCGCCTTTCAAGGAGCGCATTTCGTCCCCATCAGCCCTACCCCCTCTCTTCCCGTGCTGGGTTTTGCTTTTCTTCTCGCGCTCGTCACTGGCATCGTCTTTGGCGTCGCGCCCGCCTGGGTCTCCACGCACTCGGATCCCGCCGAAGCTTTGCGCGGGGCGGGCCGCTCCACGCGGGATCGTTCTTCGTTGCCGAGAAGGGCCCTGGTGGTGCTTCAGGTCGCCCTCTCCACGACCCTCCTCATCGGGGCGGGCCTGCTGGCCCGGTCACTTCACAACCTCCAGGACCAGCAGTTCGGATTCGAGACCGAGGGCCGCCTGATTGTGAGAGTCAATCCCGCTCTCGCCGGATACAAGCCCGAGCAGCTTTATGGCCTCTACCAACAGCTCCAGGAAAAACTCCCGCAAATTCCGGGCGTCATGAGCGCCAGCTATTCCATCTACAGCCCCATGCGCGGCGACAACTGGAGCTTCGGCATCCACATCGAAGGGCACTCACCCGACGAGCGCATCGGCGCCTCATTCGATCGCATCAGCCCGCATTATTTTGAAACCCTCGGTACGCGGTTGCTTCGCGGTCGGACCATCGGCGTTGAGGACACGCCCACCTCGCAGCAGGTTGCGGTGGTCAACGAGAGGTTCGTCCACAAATTCCTGCCCAAGGAAGACCCCATCGGCAAACACTTCGGCATGGGCGACGCGAAAAACAGCGGGGATTTTGAAATTGTCGGCGTCGTTGAAGACACCAAATACCAGGACGCGCGCGGCCTGGCTTACCCGACGTTCTTCCTGCCCTTCCTGCAAAAGATCAAGGACCCCAAGCTCGAGTTTACCGAGGCGTCGCAGTACATGGGTGACATCGAGCTGCGCGTCCAAGGCAGGCCCGCGAACCTGGAAACCGCCGTCCGCCGCACCCTCGCCGATATCAATCCCAACCTGACCGTGCTGGAGATGGTTCCACTCTCCGAGCAGCTTGCCGGGAACTTCAATCAGGAGCGCCTCATTTCCCGGCTGGCGGAGCTTTATGGAGCGCTGGCGCTGGTCCTTGCCTGCGTCGGCCTCTACGGCGTCACGTCGTATGCGGTGGCGCGCCGCACCGGTGAGATCGGCATCCGCATGGCGCTGGGCGCGAATCGCTCCAGCGTTCTCCGGCTGGTGTTGCGGGGGGCCATCACGCAGCTCGGCTTGGGCCTCGTCGTCGGCATCCCGCTGGCACTCGCCGGCGGCCGCCTGCTCTCGAGCCAGCTCTACGGCGTCACGACTAGAGACCCCTGGACCCTCGGCTTGGCCACCGCCGTCCTGGCAGTTTCGGCGCTCGCTGCGGCCTTCGTCCCCGCCCGCCGCGCGGCGTCCATTGATCCCATGCGCGCCTTGCGGATTGAATGATCCCGGGCAGCCGTTGAGGATTCACCCGCAAGAATTCCGCCTGGACGTCCGGCCGGGACATTCCCGGCAGCCCTGTCCGGTTACGCTTGAATTTCCGGCGAGACGGCCTTGAAATCCATTAACATGAAGGTGGAAAACTGCTCGTCTTAGGCAGGAGTGTCCCGCGGCGTGTCGAGTTTGAAACAAAGCGTTCCCAACCCCGTGCCCGCCCGTGAGCCCGCTTCGTCCCCCGGCGGCGGGCGCCTGCCGACCCACCCGCAACCCCCATCGGAAGAACTCTTGCGCAAGCGCATCCGCGTGCGCGGCATCGTGCAAGGCGTGGGGTTTCGCCCGTGGGTCTTCAACCTCGCCGGGCGGTTCGGCCTCGCCGGATCCGTGCGCAACACGCCAGACGCCGTCTTGATCGAAGTGGAAGGGCGCGCCACAGCCATCGCTCCGTTCCTTCAAAAGCTCGAGAGCGAGCCGCCGCCCCTGGCGCAAATCAACAGCGTCATCGCTGAGAACATCGCGCCGCGGGGAGAAAGCGGCTTCACGATTCTCGATAGCATCGAAACCGCGCTCGAAGCCGTGCTGGTTTCGCCGGACGTTTCCACCTGCGACGATTGCCGCCGCGAATTCTCTGACCCAAATAACCGCCGCTTCGCTTACCCCTTCACCAACTGCATCAATTGCGGGCCGCGCTATTCCATCATCCAGGATGTTCCCTACGACCGGCCTCGAACGACCATGGCCGCGTTCCGCATGTGCACGGCGTGCCAGGCGGAGTACGACGATCCCCGCAACCGCCGCTTCCACGCCCAACCCAATGCCTGCCCTGAGTGCGGGCCATCGGTTTCCCTGCACACCGCCAGCCCGGCCGCGAGCCCGGCGCTTCCGAACTGCGAGCATGAAGATTCAAATTCCACGGCCTCACTTGAAGTGATCGCCGAAGTCCGCCGGCTTTTGCGACAGGGTCAGGTCGTGGCTCTCAAAGGATTGGGCGGATTCCATCTGGCCTGCGACGCGGAGAACGATGAG
>JAHEKS010000356.1 GCA_024638215.1 Acidobacteriota bacterium
TCTCGTTCGATGGTTGCGGGGCTGCGGCATGGAGTGTGTAAATCCGTAAAGTCACGAGTCAACCCTGGAGAACTTCCTGCGTGAGCTAACCATTGACTGAAGAAGAGGTCGCTTCCCTCTGGACATCAAAGCCCGCCTATTTGAGTTTTTGGACCATACGGGATCCCGCTGGTATGGGAGACGGAAGAGTCGGCACGGCGAGCACGAAGGCCGACCCTTCATTCCCATGCAGCACCTGGAGGGCGAGACGCTCAGGGAACGGCTGGCTGTAAGGGCGTCGTTACAGACGGACCCGCTGCTCGACCCGGCCACTCAAATCGCCGATGGGCTCGATGCCGCTCGCGCCACCGGCAAACTATGTCTCGGCTGCGCCCGAGTTAGGCCCGATCATTTTCCCTCGCTCGCTTTTGTTGTCTTCGGGCCCTTAAAATGTAGCCTCTGATTTCGCAGTGAATGTTCAAGGATTCGTTGCCACCCCGGCCGCACGAGAAGAGAGTCCAGAATTGGACCCAAGACCGGCCAAGGCAAATCGTACTCCTGAATGTAAGATAGGCGCGTCTTGTCCCTTATCGCCGCAAACACCCACTGGATCCTGTGTGGCAGTCCCTTGGTCGCGACCCCTATCCACCCAACGTTCTCCCCAAATTCGTGGATCTCCGTTTCAATATTGCCTGCCATCCGGGCCTTGTAGGCGTATCGGGCGCCGTTCCCTCGCGTGACCTCCGTTGTCGGCCGGAAATTGGAAACGCCTTCCCACCCGTCCTCCCAGCGCTGCCCATCCGATGCATAGGTGAAAACGTCAGCAATCGGCGCATCGATCTCAACACTCGCCTCAATTCTCCTCATGGCTATTCTCGTCCTTTCTCCCCTTTTGTCAGTGCAGGTACCGAACGCCCTGCGGCTCAACTGCGGGGGAAATGCAACAGTGGCCGGAACACGCGGTGGCTGGGGAAATTTGTACCGCTTGGTGGCGGCGATCCGGGCGCCTCCGGTCTTGCTGTTCCACGGCCGGACTTCCGGCGTTCCTCTCACGATTCTTGCAGACGGTAACCGCTCGCCTCCCAAGCCGCTTGGATTTCCGGATTGTGTCTGAGATAGATATCCACAAGCTGCTTCGGAACCGAATTCAAAGGACACGAAAAGTTAATACACCGGCTGCACACATTTCTCCTGAGCAGAAAAGCGCCGCTGACCGCCACGCTCATTCCGATAAGAGCCAGAAGATACTCGTGGCCCAACAACATGAGAGGGATGGGAAAACCAACCCAGAGCAACACTCCGGCTACAAATTGCACCCGTTCGACTCTACTCATGGGCCCAGGTTCGTACTTCCAAATCTTGATCACGCCGTAATTGGCGTGACAACGCAACATGCTTCCCGCTCCCGCCCAGTACGGACAATGCCGGCACAGAACCCGCGCTTCCCAAACAAAGAAGAAGAAAAGTGAATAGGCGAGCCATAACAAGAGAAACCAGCCGTAGCCGGCATGGATGGTCCCCGCAATTGCCGTAAAACCGAAGGGCAGGAAGATCATGAAGAAGTGAAGCATGTCTTTGCCGTCGAAACGGCACATCAGCTTTCCATCCGCCTGACAGCCTTGACACGCTGAGGGAGGCTGCCAAGTGCAAGGAAGAGCGGAGTCGCGCACTGAAGGAGGTTGAGCCGGGGGTTGCATTTTGGGACTCCTCTGTACGGTTCAGTATACGCCTGGCGGCTATCTCGTGACCCAGCTTAGCGCACACTCCCTGGCGCTTGGGGCGGGACTGGGCAAGGCTAAAGTGCCCACTACCCGCATACTGAAGGCTGCCTTCGTAGTAGTGTGGTTCAGAAAAGGCGCGCAGCACAACGCCCGTGGCCTGGCAACGGCCCTTCCGTCAAGACTGAGGGCCGTTGCGTCATGCCCACGAAATCAGGGCGCCAGTACATTTCGCAATGGCCTCCGCGATCTTCCGTGCCTGACCCCTGTTGGTTGTTTCTAACCTCCACAATACCTCGCCGCGTTCTGCCATGATGGCGACCGCGGGGTAAGAGCCGCTTACGGAGAGGCCTCCCAAGCCACTAAACGCATACCGAGTTCGGCCGGCGTCCACCCGAATCATCTTCACACTCGAAAGCGGCGCGAGCATGTCATCGTTCCTGAGCAAAACGTTCTTTTGGCGATCCAAGATAATCATTTCGCCCCGAACGGCTGCCCGAGACTCCTTCGGCAGCACTCTGCGTCGCTGGACGATCCAAGAGACAAAAGCAAGAATGGAAAAGGCAACGAAGCCGATGGCCTTGAGATGAGAGCCGGGCTTGGCGAGTTCTTGATTGAAATAGGCCCAGCACACCCAAATGAATACGCCGATCCCAAATACGATGCCGAATACCGCTATGAAACGGGTACTCGCCGCCGTGGAGATGACAAGCCGCCCGTCCTCCATCGAGATCTTTCTGCCCACGGCCATTGATCCTGCTGTTCCCATCTCTTCCCAACCCCCTTTCCCTGCGCCTCTGAGAATCGCAACATTGAAAATCCCACCAAACTGCTCGCTATCGGCAAAGTGCACCGTCTTCGGGCAAGCCACTGGCCCCTGCCGCTATAGTCCTCTGGAGGCACGATGGCTGGTTCCGGCGCCTGGGTTCGGAGGTCCGACGCTAACGTTGTAGTCCACGACGAAGGTTGCCGTTACGGTCGCGCCGTCGCTGCCTTTGGAACTGAAGCTGTACTTGCCGTGATTGCCTCCGGAGATCGTCTTGGCATTGGGCTGGAATTTGAACTTGAACAACTCCTGAAACGGCGGACTGCCGCTGACTTGAACGCCGGGATGGGGCGCGCCAGGACTGAAGGCCATAATCATCATGCCCAGAGCCATGGTTGCAGGGCCCCCCTCGCCGGCCTTGGAATCAGGCGACTTTGATTTGACGTAACCGGAAGGGATATCGAGGTCAATCTGGCCCGTCTTTGTGGCCGGATCAATGGTTAGTCTTGTCAAAGGCGATTTCGGCTGTTCGGCATAATAAGTCCAGGAAACTGTGCTGTTGATAGGCGAAGGGTAAGTTCGAGATCCCGCGCCGCGAGCGGAGAGGTTCGTTTTGCACGAAGGGTCCTCCAGGCTCACATAGGAGTCAGCCCATTCCGAGATGCCATAGACGCAGTTCTCGGTGAGCGTGATGGTGACCGCGTCTTTGACGATATAGCCGGTGGGTTGGTCCCAATTCCCCGTCCATTCTGCGCTCAGTGTCGTTACGGCCTGCTTCCTGCCGGGAGTGACCGCCGTGTCTTTCGACGCCGGCCAACAAAGAAGGATGAGCAGCGCGAAGGTGCAAGTGATGAAGGTAATCTTAGGGTTCATAAGGCACTCCTTTCATTTCCGTCAATCACATCGCTGCCAAGCTCTGAATCCCCGCACGTCTGCGCTAGCGTCGCACCCGGAAATCCATGTCAACTTGGGCCTCGCCGATCTGAGTGTCCTTCTTGGTGGCCGGGCCGCGGGGTTATACCACGTTCCGATAAACTCCTGGTAGAAGCCTCCGAGGCCCGGTTTGCGCGGATTGGCCCAGATCTTCCACTCGCCGTCCTCGAGCACGACCTTGTAGGTGTAGTTCGGGTCGGTCGCGTTGGGGTCGAACTTGAGCTTGCCGATGGGCGAACTAGCGTGCTTAGACTTGGGGCCGCGGATCAGCGCCTCGAGCGTACAAGGCTCGGTGGCGGCACCGAAGTCGCAGTTGTGCTCCAGGTCGTTGATGGCTGAGACAAACATGAAAGCGATCTGCTCTTCGCGCTTAAGCGGGATCACTTTCCCGTCCTGCGTCTTGATCACGGCCTTGCCCGTGGTCCCAAAGGGGCCGGTGGCCGGCTTTTGCTGTGGAGCCGCCGCAACGCCCCTCGCAGCCGCGAACCCAACGCAAATCGCCGCAAGCGCGCACGCCTTCAAGAATGAAGTAATAGGTTTCACTTTTCCTCCTAATGGTCCCTCGATTCTTGGGACATAAACGTTATGATCGTTTTGTATTTGGGGGCGAACATACCGGGCTTGTTCGGCTGGATCGTGATTCCTTTCTCGGGAAAGGGCGGTTTCCCCTTGAGAACGATCATGTAAGATTCCTTGACCAATTCCGAAGCCTGTTTGT
>JAHEKS010000097.1 GCA_024638215.1 Acidobacteriota bacterium
CCCCTTTGGGAGTGAGCGAGGTCAAGGTCAACGAGAGGGCCGCGGGTTTACTCAGCCGCCCGGAGCTGACCGCATTCGTCACCTTGCCGGTCACCGAACTTCCCACCGCCGCCACTTCCGTGCCATTCAACGAAAGGGGAGCGGCCAGCGTTCCCTCGAAGGTCGAACCCGCCGTCGCCGTGCCGCTGCTCAGAGCGTCCACCAGCCGGACCGTCAGGACCGTTCCCGCCGGGACGGTGAAGGTTGCAGGCGCCGGAGCCGCTGCCGGCTGTGCCTTTTCCGAACTCTGAGCGGAGCGCCGGGCGAGCTTGCCTTTCGAAGTCGCTTTCGCGCCGCCCGCCTGCGATTGCTCGGCGTTCGGCGTCTCAGTCTGTTGGGGTTGATTGGACGACTGGCAGCCCGTCAGAAATGCGGCCAGCACGCCGACGGCAATCGCCATGCGCCATTTCGTGGTTTTCATTGGATTCCTCCCGATTCGAATTCATTTCGCCGGACGACGCACCGGACAGCGCGCATCAATGAGTTTGGATAAAGAAGAGCTCCGGCGGTTACGACCCTCTGCACCCCACGCACCGTAGTGTGCACTAAAGTGGTTTTCGAATCAACTCCTGCGGCAGCCGTCGCGGACCTTCCTGGAAAATCTTCAGCCTACGCTCGCTTCTTTTCGCCAGAGGGAATTCGGTCGCTGAAAAAATTCGACGCTCAAGAACCGGCCATGCTAACATTTCTGTTTGCGCGCGGGCGCAAGCTGACCGTTTGCATGCGCCCCGGCGCCGCGATGTCAGACTTCGGGCTCTGTGCGACGGATGCTCGCAAACCCCGCCAGGTCCGGAAGGAAGCAACGGTAGCGGGCCTCTCCGGGCGCCGCAGATCAACCCGAAGTCTGGCCCAGATTCGTTTTGGATTTTAGATTTCAGATTTTGGATTAACCCAAGCCGGCAGCCAGTGAACGCTGGCTGAGAGACAGCGTCGGACTCCACCAGCACAGCGGGCAAACTACAACGGACAACTGACAACGGACTACGGACAGCGTCGGCGAATCCAAAATCTAAAATCCAAGATCTAAAATCCGCATGTCTTACCAAGTCATCGCCCGCAAATACCGGCCGCAGATCTTCGATGAGGTCATCGGCCAGCGCCTGATTACCGACACGCTGAAGAACGCCATCCAGACTGACCGCGTGGCGCACGGCTACATTTTTTCGGGCGCGCGCGGCGTGGGCAAAACTACCACGGCGCGCATTCTGGCCAAGGCGCTGAATTGCGTGAAGGGGCCGACCACGACGCCCTGCGGCGAGTGCGATTCCTGCCGCGAAATCGCCGCCTCCAATTCCGTGGACGTGCTCGAAATTGACGCCGCTTCCAACCGCGGCATTGATGAAATCCGCCAGTTGCGCGACACCGTGCGCTACCTGCCGGCCCGCGACCGCTACAAGGTCTTCATCATTGACGAAGTCCACATGCTCACCACCGAGGCCTTCAACGCCCTGCTGAAGACTCTGGAAGAGCCGCCGCCGCGCTCGCTGTTTATTCTGGCCACCACCGAACCTCACAAGCTGCCCGCCACCATCCAGTCGCGCTGCCAGCATTTTTCCTTTCGCCTGCTCGATTACCAGGAAATCTTCGCGCAGCTTGAGCGGATCGCGAAAGCGGAGAAGGTCAGCGCCGACGAAGGCGCGCTGAGCGCGCTGGCCCAGGCCGCCGAAGGCAGCCTGCGCGACGGGCTTTCGCTCCTCGACCAGGTGATCGCCGCCTGCGGCGAGCACCTGGATGAAGCGCGTGTGCGCAAGCTTCTGGGCGTGGTCCCGTCGCAGACGCTCAAGGAAATGCTGGAGGCGATCGACGCGGCGGATTCCGCGCGCGCGCTCGAGCAGGTGGCGCAGCTTGCCTCCGAAGGCTACGAACTGGGGCACTTCGCCGGCGAGTTCACCCGCTTCGTGCGCAACCTGATGATCGCCAAGAGTTGCGGCGCTGAGAGCAAGCTCGTCCAGGTGCCGCAGGAGGAGCGCAAGATGCTGGCGGAGCTCAGCGCTCTTTTCGGCGAGGAAGACTTGGCGCGCTTTTTCCAGATCCTCCTTCGCACCGAAAGCGAGCTGCGCTATTCGCTCGAACCGCGCTTCCACCTGGAACTGGCTCTCGTCAAGCTGGCGCACACGCGGAGGCTCGCGCCGCTGGAATCCGTGCTCGCGGCGCTCGGCGGCCCGGGCGGCGTGTCCAAGACTTCGACGCAGGAGCGCTCTGCTTCGGCTGTTGCGCCCGCGCGCACACCGCCCGGCAAAGCGCAATTCTCTCCCGCAGACCGGCAGGCGCCGCCCGCCCGCGCACCTGCCGCGCCCGCCGCTCCCGCGCCGCAGATCGCAGAGGCGCCCCGCGAGCCCGGGCACCATCAAGAAGCTCCGCCCGCCGTCGCTTCCACGGCCGCCGAGGACCAGCGCCTTGCGGCGATCAAGTCGCTGGTCTTCAATCAATCCAAATTCCTCGGCAGTTGCCTGGAACCGCTCGTGGGCTGGAGGTTCGAAGACGGCACCGCGCACTTTACTTATTCGCGCAAAGACTCCTGGGCGGCCGATGCGTTGCAGAGCCGCGAACAAATGGAGAAGCTGCGCGCGGCCTGTACGCAGGTGCTGGGCGAGCCCGTCAAGATTTATGTTACACTCGAAGAGCCGGGACAAGCGAGCCGGCCCGAGCGGCCCGCGGCCCGCGAACGCGCCGGAAAAGACTCGGCCGTGGAAGGTTTTCGCAAGCGATTCGATTGCGCCTTGCTGGACGTCAAAGACCTCAGCCAGGAGTGAGCGATGAAAAATCTGCAACAGATGCAGCAGATCATGAAGCAAGTCCAGCAAATGCAGGAGCAACTGCAAAAGCAACTGGACGAGCTGGTGGTGGAAGCTTCCGCGGGCGGGGGCATGGTGACGGTCAAGATGAATGGCCAGAAACATCTGGTCGCGGTCAGCGTGGAACAAGAGGTCTTTGCCTCCAGGGACGTTGAAATGCTCCAGGACTTGATCATCGCCGCCGTCAACGAGGCGGCGCGCAAGGTGGACGAGCAACTGGCCAGCCGCGTGGGCAATCTGGCCGGCGGACTGAACCTCCCCGGATTGACCTAGTAACGCTCCATCAATCGAAATTGGAAATTCGAAACTCGAAATTCGCAAGAGCGAATCAGGGAAATGAGAGTCCCGGCATCACGGCCGAGTTTCGATTTTCGAATTTCGAGTTTCGAGGCGCATGAAAGACTTTGCCGAGCCGCTGGCTCGATTGATTGACGAGCTGAAGCGCCTGCCCGGCATCGGGCAGAAGTCGGCGCAGCGCATCGCCTTCCACCTCCAGCGCGCCTCGCGCGAAGACGCCGAGCGCCTGGCTCGGGCGCTGATCGAAGTCAAAGACAAGATCCGCCTGTGCAGCGTCTGCAACAACCTCACCGAGCTTGACCCTTGCGGATTCTGCTCCGATCCCACGCGCGCCGCGGACGTCCTCTGCGTGGTTGAAAGCCCTTACAACGTGGTGGCCATCGAGAAGACGCGCGAGTACCACGGCCTCTACCACGTGCTGCACGGGGCGCTCTCGCCACTGCAGGGCATCGGGCCGGAGCAGCTCAAACTCAAAAGCCTGCTCGAGCGCCTGAAGAGCGGCAAGATCCGCGAAATCATCGTCGCCACCAATCCCAACGTGGAAGGCGAAGCCACCGCCATCTACCTTTCCAAACTCATCAAGCCGCTGGGCATCAAAGTGACGCGTATCGCTATGGGCATTCCCGTCGGCTCGGAGCTGGAGTTCGCCGACGAAATCACCATGCTCAAAGCCCTGGAAGGCCGGCGCGAGATCTAGCGGTTTAGTCCTGTCTCCATCCTCCTCTGCCACTCTCTCTAGGGGCCAAGGTTTGGCTTCGTTTCGGTTTATTCCGGCGCTCAGACCCTTTATAATCAATGGATTACAAGGATTTCCGGGCGGCAGTAATAGATTGTTTTGACATTGCACTTTTCTGCGCTGGCTCGCAGCAAACGCCCGCCTAGAGCCGCCGCGCGCGAAGTCGAACGATTCGCGTGGGAAGCTCCAAGAATCATGACATTGTGTCATGTACACGCTGATTCTAAACGGCTTGTTGGAGGCGGGTTGGCTTCGTTTGACCATTTCCCGTTGCCTCAAAACTGCTCCTTGGTGCCCGGGCGGCGTGGCTCAGCAAAGGGGTTCAGCACCCTCGCCGGCTTTGCCTCGCCATGGTCTATCTTTGTAGCCTATGATCAAACAGGGGCCTCGTCAAGCTTTCTTCCGGCACGGCGGAGCCCGCGGCGTCTAGTGGCTGAATCGGTCTGGCGGCCCCTCGGCACCTCCGCTATAATGAGGACTTCAGCAGCAGGAAACTCCTTGGGCAGGAGCCGGGCAAGATCTCGAGTCCCGCATGAAACTTTCGGCGAACGGAAGAATCTGCTGAAGAGAGCGCCCCCGGGCGCCCAGGGCAGACCTTGCGCGAGTAAATCCCGATGCTCAAACGCCTTCAGCCACTCCGGCCTTACCTCGCCCGCTACAAGGTGCAGTTCGTCCTGGGCTTTGCCGCCCTGGTCATCACCCAGGCGGTGGGAGTCACGGTGCCGCTGGTCATCAAGGCGGCGATAGACTCCATCGCCCACGGCACCACGCCCCGCCGGCTGCTCGATTTTGCCGGCCTGCTGCTCCTGATTGCCGTCGCCAAAGCGTTCTTCCAGTTCTGGATGCGCTGGATTCTTATCGGAATTTCGCGCGACATCGAATACGACCTGCGCAACGACCTGTTCCGCCACCTCATGCGCCTCTCGCCCAAGTATTACACCGAAACGCGCACCGGCGATTTGATGTCCAAGCTCACCAACGACCTGAACGCCGTGCGCAACCTGGTCGGCCCGGGCATCATGTATTCGGCGAATACGGTTGTCATCGGCGCCCTGACCGTCGCCCTGATGATCCATCTCGACTGGCGGCTGACGCTGCTCACGCTCGCGCCGCTGCCGCTGGCCTCCATCGCCGTCAAAGTCTTCGGCCAGCAGATTCACGACCGCTTTGAAAAGATCCAGGCCATGTACTCGGTGCTCACCGAAAAGGTGCGGGAAAACCTGGCGGGCGTGCGCGTGGTGCGCGCCTTCGTTCAGGAAGAGCCGGAGGAGGCGCTCTTCGACCGCATGAACCAGGAATTTGTGGACAACAACAAAGGGCTGATTTGGATTTCGAGTTTCCTGTGGCCGGCGCTGGGACTGTTGTTCGCCGTCTCCGTGCTGCTTATTATGATCGTGGGTGGACACCACGTCATCACCGGGGTCATTACGGTCGGCACCTTCGTGGCGTTCAATTTTTATCTTTACAGCCTGTTCTTTCCGATCATCGCCCTGGGTTTTGTGACCAACCTGGTGCAGCGCGGCCTGGCGTCTTTGGCCCGGCTGTGGCTGATCTTCGACGCCCGGCCTGACATTGACGACCGCGACGTCCCCGACCATCCCGTTCAGGACATCCGCGGCGAGATCGAGTTTCGCAATCTGCGCTTCAGCTATAACGGAACGGAGATTCTCAAGAACGTCAGCCTTCAAATCCCCACCGGCAAAACCGTGGCAATTGTCGGCGCGACGGGCTCGGGCAAAACCACGCTGGTGAACCTGGTGCCACGCCTCTACGACGCGCCGCCGGGCAGCGTCCTGATTGACGGCGTGCCCATCCGCGAGATTCCGCTCGCCGTCCTGCGCCGGCACATCGGCTTTGTGCCCCAGGAGACTTTCCTGTTTTCGAACACGGTGCGCGAAAACATCAAGTTCGGCGCGCCGGAGGCGCCCGACTCGGCCGCCGAGCGCGCCGCGGACATTTCCAACATCCTGCCCGACATTCTCGGATTTCCCAAAGGTTTTGAAACCATGGTCGGCGAGCGCGGGCTGACGCTTTCCGGCGGGCAGAAGCAGCGCACCGCCATTTCGCGCGCCGTCATTCGCGACCCGCGCATCCTGATTCTCGACGACGCGCTTTCGAGCGTGGACACCTATACCGAGGAAAAGATTTTGCGGCAACTGACCCAGGTCATGAGCGGAAGAACCACGCTGCTGATTTCGCATCGCGTCTCGACGATCCGCAACGCGGACGAAATTGTTGTGCTGCACGACGGCGAAATCGCCGAGCGCGGCACGCACGACGAATTGCTGGCACTCAACGGCCATTACACCGAGCTCTATAACAAGCAGTTGATCGAGGAGGAGTTGGAGAAGGAGAACTGAGGGAAAGGAGTCAGAAGTCAGGAGTCAGAAGTCAGAAGGGAAGCGGTCTCCACATCCTCCCTTGAGGAAGGATTCGGTGAAGTGATTGAGCACGGCTGAAGGCGCAGAGGGAATGGCTCAGGAAACAGCAACGGCAAAATCGTTTCGTGATTTGGTGGTTTGGCGGAAAGCACATGAATATGTGCTGGGCGTTTACAAATTCACGTCCGGTTTTCCGAAGCAAGAAACTTATGCGTTGTGCAGCCAGATGCGAAGAGCGGCGGTTTCGATTCCTGCCAACATCGCTGAAGGTTTTCGCAAGCGCAGAAAAGCTGATAAGGTCCGGTTCATGAACACGGCGGAAGGCTCGTTGGAGGAAAGCAGGTATTACCTGATTCTTTCCCAAGACTTGGGTTACCGAAATACGGACGCTCTTGTGCGTTTGTTGGAGGAAGTGAGCAGGCTGTTGAATGCCTATTCGGGCGCGATCCTGCGATCCGACTTGTGAGTTGGGATGGCGACGGAGTTGCTGCTCTTGTTTTTCATTCTGACTTCTGACTCCTGACTCCTGACTTCTGGCTTCTTTTTGAGTATGGCAGATAGTTTCCACGAAGAAGAAATTCTCGGCAAGGCTTACGACTCGCGTCTGATGAAGCGCCTGCTTCGGTATCTTGTGCCTTACCGCAAGGTGGCTCTGTTCGCGCTGGTCGCCATCCTTCTCTTCGGCCTGTTGCAGGCCATTCCGCCTTACCTGGTGAAGGTGGAAGTGGACCGCTACCTCGACCCGACGGCCAGCACCAAGATTCCTGAATTCCTCGCGCACTTCCTCAGTCAAGATCCTTTCACCGGCATACTTCAGATCTGCTTGGTCATTTTCCTGCCCACGATTCTTTTGACCTTCATCCTGCAATTTGTCCAGTCGTTCGCCATGCAGTTGGTGGGGCAGAAAATCATGTACGACCTGCGCAAGCAGATTTTCGGCCAACTGCAGCGCCTGCAATTGAGTTTCTACGACCGCAATCCGGTGGGCCGCATGGTGACGCGCGTCACGACCGACGTGGATGTGCTGAACGACCTGTTTTCGTCGGGTGTCGTCGCCATTTTCGGCGACCTCTTTTCCCTCCTCTCGATCGTCGCGGTGATGCTCTGGATCAACTGGAAGCTGGCGCTGCTCACCTTCGCCGTGCTGCCTCTGATCATTGGCGTGACCATGGCCTTCCGCAAGGCGGTGCGTGAGTCCTACCGCCGCATTCGCGTGGCCATTGCGCGCATCAACGCCTATTTGCAGGAGCACCTGACGGGCATGGCGGTGCTGCAACTTTTCGGGCGCGAGGCGAGGAGCTACGACGAGTTCGAAACCATCAACCGCGCCCACATGAAGGCCTACAAGGATTCCATCATGGCCTACGGGCTTTTCTATCCGGCGGTGGAATTCCTGGGCTCAATTGCCGTGATCGTGATTCTTTACGAAGGCGGCCTGATGAGTCTGCACGGCGCCGCAACCGTCGGCATCGGGACGCTCACCGCGTTTATCCAGTATTCGCAGCGCTTCTTCCGTCCCATTCAGGATCTGAGCGACAAGTACAATATTCTTCAGTCGGCCATGGCGAGCTCGGAGCGCATTTTCAAACTACTCGACACGCCCGTCACCATCCAAGACGCTCCCCGGCCCAAAACGCTTCCGCCCGCGGAGGGGCAGGTGGAATTTCGCAACGTGAGCTTCGCCTACGATGGCAAGCATCGCGTCCTCGAAAATGTTTCCTTCACGATTGAACCCGGCGAGAAGGTGGCCATTGTGGGCCACACCGGCGCCGGCAAAACCACGCTCACCAGCCTCCTGCTGCGGTTCTACGACGTGACCGAAGGCCAAATCCTCTTCGACGGCGTGGATATTCGCGACCTGAGCCTGCGTGACCTGCGCCGCAATTTCGGCATGGTCTTGCAGGATCCCTTCCTGTTTTCAGGAACCATCGCGAGCAACCTTCGGCTTGG
Organism: Acidobacteriota bacterium; assembly: GCA_024638215.1. Lineage (GTDB taxonomy): Bacteria > Acidobacteriota > Terriglobia > UBA7540 > UBA7540 > JAHEKS01. Next base: position 8,199 of record JAHEKS010000097.1, read on the forward strand.
CACTGATTCGATTACCGACCAGCAATTGCGCGCCGCCGCCCGGCACGTGAACATTCTGGATTTCATTGAGACGCTGCCGGGCGGTTTCGAGGAGGAAGTGAAGGAGCGCGGCTCGACGCTCTCGGTAGGCCAGAAGCAGTTGCTGTCGTTCGCCCGCGCGCTCGCGCACGACCCCAAGGTCCTGATCCTCGACGAAGCTACGTCCAGCGTGGATCCCGAAACCGAGCTGATGATCCGCCAGGGGCTGGAGCGACTGATGGAAGGGCGCACGTCGCTGATCGTCGCGCACCGGCTCTCGACCATCCAGAACGCCTCCAAGATTGTGGTCATGCATCACGGGCGCGTGCGCGAGATCGGCACGCACCGCGAACTGCTGGAGCGAGGCGGGATCTACCACAAACTCTACCAGTTGCAGTATAAAGATCAGGAGTTGATTGCCGGCCGCGGTCCGTGGTCGGCTGTGGGGAGCGCGCCGCGCGCCCCCGACTCGGCCCGGGGAGGAGCCGCGGGCGACTGAAGCATGTCCCAAACTTTGATGATCGTGGCCGGAGAACGTTCCGGCGATGTATACGGCGGGGAACTGGCCCGCGCCTTGCGCGCGCGAGCGGGGGCGAGCATCTTCGGCTGCGGCGGCGAGGCCATGCGCGAGGGCGGCGTCGAAACCGTCGTGGACGCGCGAGAGTTCGCCATGGTGGGCATCACCGAGGTCGTCTCCGGCTTGCCACGCGCCTACCGCGCCTTCAACCGGCTCATGGCGGAAGTGGACCGCCGCAAGCCGCAGCTTGCCGTGCTGGTAGATTCTCCCAGCCTCAACCTGCGCCTGGCCGAGCGCCTCAAGCAGCGAAACATTCCAGTGGTCTATTTCGTCAGCCCGCAGATCTGGGCGTGGAAGAAATGGCGCATCAGGCACATCAAGGAACGCGTGGACAAGATGCTTTGCATTTTCGATTTCGAAGAGGAAATCTACCGGCGCGCCGGCGTGCCCGTGGAATACGTCGGGCATCCGCTGGTGGATCTGGTCGAAACCAAGCTCACGCGCGAGGAATTCTTTGCCCGGGCGGGCCTCGACCCGAGCGTTCCGACCATCGCATTACTGCCCGGCAGCCGCGAAAAAGTGGTCCGATTCAATCTGCCACCCATGCTCGAGTGCGCCGGCCGGCTGGCGCTCTCACGGAAAATTCAATTTGTCGTGGCTGTAGCGCCTTCGCTCGATCTTGCATGGGTGGAGTCGCAACTGCTCGAGGGTCGTGCGGGCAAAGCGACGATTCGCACCGTCACCAACGCCACCGTCGAGGCGTTACACTATTCCGGCCTAGCGGTGGTGGCCAGCGGAACCGCGACGGTTGTGGCGGCGCTGGCCGAGTGCGCGATGATCGTCGTTTACCGCGTCTCGCCCATCTCCTGGATGATGGGAAAATTCATGGTAGACGTGCCTTTTTACAGCATGGTCAATTTGCTGGCGAAGAAGGCTGTGGTTCCCGAGTTGATGCAGAATGATTTCAAGGCCGCGACAGTGGCCGCGCGATGTGAGTATCTGCTGGACAACGCGCAGGCCCGCGAAACGATGGTGAAAGAATTGCGCGCCCTGCGGCCGCGCCTGGGTCCGGGCGGAGCCGTCGGCCGCGCCGCCGAAGCTGTTCTCAAAGTTTTGCAGCCGGCGGGCGTAGCGGCGCGAGCCTGAGCTCGGCGGCGTCAAAAGATGTCCGCGCAGATGCAACTGGCAGGAGCTTGACACAATCCAAGTAAGCAGGAAGGCTTCCTACGCCCGGAGCGAGGTCGTACGACCTGGGGGCTTGCGGCGGGCGCGGGCCGGGAGCGGTAAGCTGCGAGGAACACGAGAAAGGCAACCACTAACCATTATGCGAAATGAGAAACCATCGGGCTGGGCCCGGCGCTGGGAACAGGAGTGTCTTTTGAAAGGGTTGGCGGCGACCGGCTTGCTTCTCGTCCTCACTTTCATTTTCGCTGCATCCGCGCCCGCCCAAACGGCGGCGCCCGGCTTCGAGGTGACGCACTACAACATCCAGGCCGACCTGTTCCCTTCCACGCACATGCTGAAGGCCCAGGCACAGGTGGGCTTCACCGCGCAGTCGGACCTGACCGCCCTCAACTTCGAGCTGCACAGCGCATTGCGCGTGGACAAGGTGACGGACGACACTGGACAGGACCTCTCGTTCCGGCAAGTTGGCCCGACTTTGGAAGTGGACTTCACGAATCCGGTCCCGCAGGGAAAGGCCTCCACCATCACCGTCAGTTACTCCGGTTCTCTCGCTACCGACGAAGGCAGTCCCGTGGAAGGCTTGAGTCTGGCCCACGTTGGGCCGGAGGGATCTTATCTGCTTTACTCCGGCCGGTGGTTCCCGGTCGAGACGGGCGGCCTGGACCGTTTTTCCGTCACGATGAAAATTTCCGTCCCGCCGGGAGAAATCGTCATTGCCTCCGGCAAGTCCTCTATGCCCGAGCGGGGGACCGGGAAAACCACGTACACATTTGATTTTCCGGAGAGCTCCTTCCCCGGCACGGTGCTCGCCGGCGATTACGTCGTCCAGGCAGCGGGGGAAGGTGGCGCGGACCTGACGCTTTATCTGATGAAGGGGCAAGAGAAGTACTTCTCAAGTTACGGCGAAAGCGCCGCCAAGATCCTCGGCTATTTCTCCGATAAATTCGGCCCCTTGCCCGAGGGCCACATTTCGCTGGTGGAGATTCCGGACGGCACGGTGGGCGGGTACTCCGCTCCCGGAATCGTCGCCATCGCCTCGCGCGGTTTTTCGAACCCTGTCAACTACACGCTACTGGGCCACGAGCTGTCCCGCCAGTGGTGGCACTGCCTGGTCAGTCCCGCCACGGCAAACGACGCCTTCCTTGACCAAGGTTTGGCTACTTACTCCGCCGCCATGGTGGTTGGCGAATTAGCAGGCGAAGCGGCTTTCGAGGACCGGATGCACGACATCTCCGTGGGCGCGCTCACGCATGAAGAGGTCGCCCCCATTAGCCAGGCTGGCCGGCTGCACCCCTACACGCCGGACTACCAATCCATCATTTACGACAAGGGCGCCATGGTATTTCACATGCTCCGTTGGGTGATCGGGGATGACGCCTTCTTCAAGGCTCTGCAGCAATTGACCAAGCAATATGCCTGGAAGCCCATCACGACCGACGAATTTCAGGAGGCCGTCGAGCAGACGAGCAAACAGCAGTTGACCTATTTCTTCGCGCTCTGGGTGAGTTCCACCGGTGTGCCGCAGTTCAAGAGAACCTGGGCGATTTATCGGACCGCCAAAGGCTACGAGGTGGTGGGAAAAATCCAGCAGGACCTGGACATCTTCCGCATGCCGGTGGAAATCCGCGTCTATACCGAAGCGCGCCGCCCCATCAGTGCTCGCGTCGAAATGGTTGGAACGACGACTGAGTTCACCGTGGACACGGTCACCGAGCCCAAGCGCGTCGTCGTGGACCCTGCCAGCCGCCTGCTGAAATTCGACGATAAGATGAAGGTGGATGTGATGATCGCGCAAGGCGATCAACTGGTGCAGCAGCAGGCGTATCTCGAAGCCATCCAGCAGTACCAGAAGGTTCTGGAGATCAACAAGAATTCTTCACTGGCCCATTACCGCATCGGGGAAAATCTCTTCCGCCTGCACAACTACAGCGCCGCCGCCGAAGAGATGCGACAGGCGCTGAACGGTGACCTGGACCCCAAGTGGGTGGAAGTATGGGCCCACTTGACGCTCGGTAAAATCTTCGACGTTACCGGCCAGCGCGACCGCGCGCTGCACGAGTACCAGCAAGCCCTGCAGACCAACGACAACACGCAGGGCGCTCTCGACCTGGCCAACAGGTACGTCCAGAAACCTTACAGCGAAAAAAGCCTGCAGATCAAATAAACGCCGCCGGGCATGTTGAAGGAGGAAGGGACGCGGAGGGCCGCGTTGAAGAGACTCCTTCGTGCTCCTCGCCCGGTTGCGGCTTGCTTGGCTTCCTGAAGAAAATCATTACGGCGTGGCGAACTTGAGCCCGGTGAGTTGGGGCGCGCTGGCGTCGCGATGTTGAATGAGAACCTTGAAAATCGTGCCCATGCCCGCCGGGCCCTCCATTTCGCCAGGAAAGATCAAGCGCTTCAGATTGAGCCGCGCCTGGAGGCGCTCGACTTCCGTTTGTCCCGGTTCGTAGAGCTCGGAGAACTGCGACTGCTCGCCCAGCGCCATCAGGAATTTTTCCTGCGTCGTAAAGCCTAAGAATTCGAGCCCCGCTTCCCGGCCGGCATCCATCAAGGCGCTGAAATTGACGTGCGCCGTCAAATCCCGCTGGCCCGGCGCCGCGAAAAAATCCTCGGAGGCTGTGTGGCGATGATAAGCGAGCAGCGTTCCTCTCGGACGCTCCTTTGAGTAGAGCCGCGCGGCAAGGTCGCCGTAATCAATGGTGATTACGAACCCGCGCGCGAGCTTCTCCGCCGCGGACCGAATCCATCGCGCGGCCGCCAGGCAGACTTCCACGCGGTGGCCTTCTTCCAATTGATTGGCGTAGCGCGCCACTGCCGCGGCAACGGCCGAATCGCTGAGCGGCCCCAGCTTTTCCCGCAACGTCCCGCCTTCCACCGTGACGTAAACCTCCTTGAGCTTGCCCCCGGAACGTGTGACTACCGAAACCGGAAACGCATCCACGAGTTCGTTGGAAAAGACGCAGCCGGTCACCGGCTCAAGTTCTTCCAGCGACTCGATGGCGCGCAACTTATCGCTCGCGGCCACTTCGAGGAGGCGCTGCCGCCGGCGAGGCGCGGGCTCGACGGCCACGTAGTCGAGCGCCGCATGAAAGTCCGGCCACGCCTTGACCGTCCAGTTCAAGAAATCGCGCGCAAACAGTCCCCGCCCCGCGCCCATCTCGACCCAAGTGAACCTTTGAGGCCGATCGAGGAAGTCCCAAATTTCCGCTGCCTGGCGCGCCACCAGCCGCGCAAAAACAGGATGCAAATCGGCGCTCGTGAAGTAGTCCCCTGCAACGCCCGTCCGCTCCGGTTCCTGCATGTAATATCCATACTCGGGATGATAAAGACAGAGCTGCATGTACCGCGCGAAGGTCATGGGGCCGAACCGCCGAATGGTTTCGAGAAGGATAAATCGGAGCGGGGTCAGTGAGCCGGCCAAAGGAGTTTCTTGTCCTGAGCGCAGTGAGATGCCCGGCGAATTTGATGACGAGAACGCGCGACCCCTCAAGAGACTCTTGCTTGCGGGCGCGCCGAAATTTTCTTGTAAGTCTCCTCGAACGCCGCCAGCGCCGCGTCATCGAAGAGCACAAAGTAGATCGTTTCCAGGCTGCTGCGCGTTTTCAAATGCTCGAGAACCTCTTTGATCATGATCTCCGCGCACTGTTCCAAGGGGAACCCCGCCGCGCCCGTCCCCAGCGCGGGGAAGGCGAGGGTTTTGAACGCCTTCCCTTCCGTGCGCAACAGCGTGTTGTGGGTGGCGTGACGAATCGAATCCGCCGTCGCCTTGCCGGCGGGCGGGACCACCGCGGCATGAACGACGTAAAAGGCTTTCAGATTTCCCGCCGTCGTGACTACGGCTTCGCCCAGTGGAATCGGCCCAATGCGCTCACATTCTTCCTGAATTCTGCCGCCGCCCTTGCGCAGGATCGCGCCGGCAATGCCCGCATCAAGAACCAAGTCGGTATTCGCCGGGTTCACGATGGCATCAGCCCACTTCTCGGTGATATCGCCCTTTTCAAAAGTTATTTTCGTCGGCATGAGCTTTCCGCTCCATTTTCAGGAGGGCCCGTCGGGTCACCTTCTAAGCATAGCTTGCGGATTGCGGGTTTGGCTAGAGAGAAGTCCAGGCTGCGAATCAGCTTGGCGCGCCGCTCACGCACAGCGTGCGCCGGACGAAGCCTCGCACCATGCGGCCGCGATGCTCGGGTGCGCCGAGGCCGGCATACCTCCTCAGCCGCAGGAATACTCAATCCAGTCATTAAAAGCTCAAATCTTCAGCGTACTCTTACCTCGCTGATTCGTCTTTGTCCGTACGAGATCGCCGCTCGCTACCTGCCCTTAAACTTCGGCCTACGCTTCTCAAGGAAGGCTTTCAGGCCCTCTTCAAAATCTTCCGACTCAAAGCATTTCATCTGCGCCTCGACTTCGTGTTCCATCATGGAGTCGAGCTGCGTCTCCAGGCGCTCGTACAAGGCCTGTTTCATAAGGCCGATGGCGAGCGCCGGTCCCGCCGCCAGCCTTTCGGCGAGCTTCTTTGTTTCGGCCTCCAGCTTTTCATGAGGAACGACGTAATTCACTAGGCCAAGCTCGAGCGCTTGATCTGCCTTCATCGGATCGCCCAGGAGGAACATTTCCAGCGTCCGGCCTGTCCCAAGCATGCGGGGAAGCAGAAAAGTTCCGCCCCAGTCAGGATGCAAGCCGATGTTGACAAAGGCCTGGGAAAAAATCGCCCGGTCGGAGGCGATCCTCAAATCACAGGCGAGCGCCAGATTCATTCCGCCGCCCATGGCCGGGCCGTTCACCGACGCCACAACCGGCATGGGGAGGCTTCGAATACGTCGCACGAGGCGATGCCCCGCCACTAGGAAATCGCGAAAGGCGACGGACTGATGACTCTTCCTCATTTCCGCCAGCAGCCTGATATCCCCGCCCGAACAGAAACCGCGCCCTGCGCCTGTGATGACCACGGCTCGAACGGAGGTGTCGCGCGAGACCGCCTCCAACTTTTGCGCCAGGCTGGCCCGCAGGCACTGGTCGAGCGCGTTCAAGCACTCCGGGCGGTTCAGCGTGAGCGTGGCCACCGAACCTTGCCGTGCAAGCAATACTGTTTCATCGCCCATTTTGTTTCACCCATCGCGCCAGGCGGCGAAAGTAGGCGAGCTTTTGGGCCCGCGTCAGACTGCCATTCCGCCCGCTGGTCGAGGGCAGGACAAACACCTTCGAGCCCTCGAAAGTTTCCCGCTGCCATCCCAATTTGGTTGGTCCCAGCGACCGCCCGTGGAATTTCTGGTAAGCCATTTTGCCGTTGAACGCCATTACCCGCAGGGCCGCGCGGCGCAGACGCTCGCGTAACTCGGGAACCCCGCGCTCAAAATCCTCCGCCGTCAGATCGTTCGCCGATTTCGACCAGCGCTTGACGACGTCGGTCAGTCCATAACCGAGCTCGAGCATGCGATGGTCATTTTCCGGGCCCAGCCATTCCGGCAGCAAGCCCGACTCAAAGAGCAGTGGCCAGAATTGATTGCCTCGCCCGGCGTAATAATGTCCCACGCGAGCCGAGCGTTCGCCGGGGTTGAAGCCCACAAAGATAATCTTCAGCCCCGCACGCAGATAATCAGGCAGTTCGTGG
>JAHEKS010000357.1 GCA_024638215.1 Acidobacteriota bacterium
AATCCGACCCTCGACAAGATGCGCCGCGTGATGTCGCTTATCTACAAGCACGGACAACGATATGGGCTCATTCCTCGCAGTCAGGAGGCGAACCCGATGCGGTTTGTCGGTTGTAAGACCACTAGCGGGTACGAAGCCATGATTCTTACCCCCGGACAAGCGTACTCAATATTGCTTCAGTTGAAAGAGCCGGAACGAACTCTCACGCTTTTGGCCGCTGGTACCGGTCTGCGGATTTCAGAGTGTCTCGGTCTGCAATGGCAAGATGTGAGTTTTACCGAGGCAATGATCCACGTGCGCCGCACTTGGACATGCGGGCGAGTGGGCCTGCCGAAAAGCAAGGCCTCGAGGGCGCCTGTCCCGCTTCACCCACTACTGTCTGATTTCATGTTCCGGTGGAATCGGCGGACACCCTACTCGCAGCCGAGCGACTGGGTTTTCCCTTCAATCCGCCTGAAAGGTAAGCAGCCGCGAGTCGCCAACATGCTGGTGGAGGACTATCTGCGCCCGGCAGCGATGAAGGCAGGGATCCTTTCGTCATACCGGAACGATAAAGGTAGATTGATCGAGAATGACCCGCGGCGGTTCGGTTTTCACAATTTCCGCCACAGCCTTGCATCCTTTCTCATCCGGATCAGGACCGATCCCAAAACGGTTCAGACCCTACTTCGCCACAGTGATGTGAAATTCACGCTTCAGTATTACACCCATAGCGTGGGCGAAGATAGCATGGCCGCAGCAGGGGCGATGCTTTTTGCGATTCTCTGCCATGCGGCGGAGGGAAGCGGACTGAGAGCGGACTAGCGAATATTCTCTCCTATTCAAACCCTTTGAAGTCAACCAGGTCGAGAAGCCGTGGAAGCAGGCTTTCTGAGTGCGGACTGAGAGCGGACTGAGTGGTGCCGACCGAATTCGTCTAAGTCATCTGGAATGATGGTGCCGCGGGACGGAGTTGAACCGCCGACGCCAGCCTTTTCAGGGCTGCGCTCTACCACCTGAGCTACCGCGGCTCGAATGTCTCATTCTCATCTGGATTCGGTGTTCTGTCAAGAAACCTGGCAGAGGATCGCGCGAACAGAAGGGACAAGAGGGAAGGCCAGCGCGCGTCCTACTTGCTTCCCCAGTCTTCGGGAGCAAAATCAATTCCCCAGAATCGTCGCGGCTCGACCCACTCGATGCCGACCTTGCCCTCGCTGGCCGTGCCTTTCGCGCCCAGCCAGACAACCTGGAATTGCCCCACGCGATTATTCTCTTTGGTGCAGAGGGAAACTTCCTGGCCCAGCTTCAGGTTGTAGGCTGTGCGGACCGCCGCGCCCTCCTTGCTGACCACGGTCGTTTCCGTTTCCTCGGCGAAGTTGAATCCGTCGGCGTCCACTCCGCTCAGGATGATGCGCAGCTTGTGCGGGACGCGCGTCCATCTTCGGCGCTCGGCATACTGCTGGGTGGCCATTCGCGGCTTCCTCCCGGATGCGCTTTCTCGGGCCCGACGAAGCTACATCCCTACCGCATCGAACTATCAAATTCCTGGAGCCAATCGGGGCGCTTCAAAACCTCGCGCGGCTTGGATCCGTCCGGCGCGCCGACGATTCCGTCCCTTTCCATCAGGTCAATCAGCCGCGCGGCGCGTCCGTAGCCGACCCGCAGCCGCCGCTGGAGCAGGGAAGTGGAGGCTTTTCCGGATTCCACCACCAGCCGCACCGCTTCTTCGTAAACCTCATCCAGTTCCGCGGCTTCCTCCTCATCCTCATCTTCGATTTCTTCGCGGTCCCTTTCGCGGAAGGGCTTCAGGAAATCCTCATTGTAGTGCGGTTCGGACTGGGTCTTCCACCAATCCACTACCTTGCCGATTTCTTTTTCGGTGACCAGAGGCCCGTGCAACCGCAGCAGGCGCGACGTGCCGGGAGGCATGAAGAGCATGTCGCCTTTTCCGAGCAGCGCCTCGGCGCCGTTCGAATCCAGAATGGTGCGCGAGTCCACTTTGGACGCGACCCGGAACGAAATGCGCGAGGGCAGGTTGGCTTTGATGAGCCCGGTGATCACGTCCACCGACGGCCGCTGCGTGGCGAGGATTAGATGAATCCCCACGGCGCGCGCCATCTGCGCCAGGCGGGTGATGGACTCTTCCACGTTCTGCGGCTCGACCATCATCAGGTCAGCCAGCTCGTCAATGACGATGACCAGGTAGGGCAGCGGCCGCTCGCGCTCGCCGTTGGTATCGAAGAGATTCAAGGTTGAGTCCGGTTCGAAGATTTTGTTGTATTGATCAATGTTGCGCACGCCGTGTTCGGCAAGTTTCTTCAGCCGGGTTTCCATCTCGATCGTCGCTCGCCGCAGGACGTTCGCCGCCTGTTTCGGCTCGGTGACGATGGGGGTGTACAGGTGCGGAATGCCGTCGTAGAGCCCCAGCTCGAGCCGCTTGGGATCAATCATGATCATCTTCACTTCGTCGGGCGTGGACTTGTAAAGAATCGAGAGGATCATGCTGTTGATGGCCACGCTCTTGCCCGAGCCGGTCGAGCCGGCGATCAATAGGTGCGGCATCTGCGCCAGGTCGCCGATCTTGGTCTTGCCCGTCAGGTCTTTTCCCAGGCACAGCGTCAGGCGCGAGGGCGAGGCAGCGAATTCGCTAGATTCCACGACCTCGCGCAAGTGGATGATCTCGCGGCGAAGGTTGGGGACTTCGATCCCCACCGTGGACTTGCCCGGCACGCGCTCGATGAGGATGGATTCCGCCTTCATCGCCAGGCAGAGGTCGTCCACCAGGCTGGTGATGCGGCTGTACTTGATGCCGGCCTCAGGCTTGAATTCGTAGGTCGTGACCACCGGCCCGGGATGAATCTGCGTGACGGCGCCCATCACGTCGAATTCCGCGAACTTTTCCGTCAGGTCAGCCGCGCGCTGCTTGAGTTCTTCTTCATTCACGGCCTGCTGATCTTCGGCGGGCCGCAGCAGCGTGGAGCTGGGCAACTTGAAGTGGCGCGAGCCGTGGCCCGTGATCTTGGGCGATTTCACCGGCGGGGCAGGCTCATCCTCGAGCCCTTGCCCGCGCAGCACGGGTGGCGAGGGAATTTTGGATTTCAGCAGCGTGCTCAGCGTGCTGGGCGAGCGCAGAGTCGGCCCGGGGGGCGGCGGCTGCGGGGGGCCGGCAGGCTCGGGCGCGGTTGCCGCGGCTGCACTCGAGCGCTGCTGAACCACCACCGGCTCCTCGGCTCTCTGCTTTTCATCTCGGCGCATCAGGCGGCTGCGGCGTCGCGCGTCGCGCCACGCGTTCCAAGGCGCCGCTACGCCGTGCAAAAACACCAGCCGCCGCTTCAGGAACTCGAACGCGGTGGAAAAAGAGAAACGAGTTACCAGGAAAAGCGAGGCCAGGAAAACCGTGCCCGCCACAATCCAGGCTCCAACCGGATTGAGGATATGGACGAGGCCTGCGCCCAGCAAGTAACCCGCGATGCCGCTGCCGTGAATTGCGCCGCCGATCAACGGCGTGTAAGGGAAGAGCTCGAACAACGCCCCGAGCGATCCCGCCAGCAGCACCAGCCCCACCGCCCTGGTGCGAGGCGCCTCCAATCGCTGAAACAGCAGCAAGCGAATTCCCAGCACAAACAAGGTAATCGGAAATAGGAACGCGACCCAACCGAATCCCTGATAAAGCAGGTCGGCCACGTAGGAACCCACCGGCCCGACCCAATTCTGCGCGGCCGCTCCGGGGACGGTCGAAGTATCGAACGAAGGGTCTTGCGCCAGGTAAGAGGCGAGGCTCAGCGCCAAGAGCAGTCCTGCCACGGCGAGCAGAAAACCGATAAACTCCGAGAAGCGCTTGTTGTCGAGCAGGGATTTCTTGCCGTTGGATGGCCGCGCGGAGGAATCCCGCCAGGATGCAGCGGGCGATGGGTTCGACATGGCTCTCGCCTCAAGTCCGAACCGGCGCTGTGGTCTGACCTAAACTTTCGCGTCGCAGGAGCCAGTTGGCGCTAACGTATCTGGCCCCGAACACTTAGGCGTGACGCAATCCCCATCCAGCCCCGCATCTTACCACGCCTCGGGGAGCCGGTAAACAAGCAA
>JAHEKS010000098.1 GCA_024638215.1 Acidobacteriota bacterium
CGCCGTGATTGAAATCATGAAGGAGCGCGACCACGCGCGGATGACCAGCCGCATCATTCAACTCGCCCTGCGCCGCCACGACCCCGTCATGCGCCAAGTGATGGAACGCGCGCAATATTACCTGGGCGTGCTGGTTGCGAACGTCGTCAACCTGCTGGACCCGGAGTGCGTGGTGATCGGCGGCGGCATCGCGGACCGTCTGCACGAAGATTTTGTGAAGCCCATTCGCGAGACGGCCTACGAATATTTCTTACAGCAGCGCGACGCGCACCGCATTCGCATTCTGCCGGGATTGCTCGGCGACAACGCCGGCGCGCTCGGCGCCGTGGTGCTGGCCCGCCATCGCCTGGCGAGCTAGCAACTGGGTGTTCTTCCGGTTTGGAGTTTTTCCTCGATGACAGTTGAAGGAGGGGTATGAAATCCTGGGAACGGCGGGGTCTGTTCTTGCTGATTTTGGTCGCTTCGACGGCGGCAGCGGATGCCGCCACGCCGCAAGCCGAAATCCGCGCCGTGCTGGACAAGCAGGTTGCCGCGTGGAATCGGGCCGACCTGGAAACGTTCATGCAGACCTACTGGAAATCGCCAAAGACGGCCTACGTGGGGCCGAACGGTATCCAGCGCGGCTGGCAAAGCGTGCTGGGCCGCTACCGCCGCGCCTATCCCAATCCTCAGGCGATGGGGAAGACGACGTTCTCCAATCTCGAGATCACGATGCTCGCTCCCGACGCCGCGGTGGTGCTGGGGCACTGGCATCTGGAGCGCGCGAGCGGAAATCTGGGCGGGGTGTTTTCACTGGTGCTGCGGAAGTTTCCCGAGGGCTGGAGGATAATTCTCGACCATACCTCCCTGGTGAATCCACCTGTTCAGAAATAAGATCGCATTGGCGCTTCAGCGAGCAGGTAGCGCAGATGGTAGCCGCTGCATGCTTTCTATGCCGTGGGTTCGCACGCCCCGGCGCGGAAAAAGCCCACTGCACAAAAAGCGTGCAGTGGTTACCAGCTACCAGCTACCCGGGTGTGTACGACGCAAAAGAAGGTGTTGACAAAAGCGTTCGTGGCTGATAACGTCTTGTCCAGTTATAAGACTTCTAACTGGAGGTGAATCATGCGACCAAAAACCAAGATCGCCCTCCGTCTTGAGCTTTTCGCTGGCGCTCTTGCCGTGGGTGCGATGCTCGTCTCCAGCCCCGATCTTCACGGGCAGTGTGCTGGGAGTCTGCAAAGCGAACAAATTTGGTGCGAGAGCCAGAGCTGCGAGGGGTACGTGGACGTCCAGATCCCTGAGCAGTGGGGCGGCATGTTCTGGGTCATGGAGGACTACAGCTACTGCTGCGGCATCGGGGAGCCGAATTTTGAGGTGCTCGGGTATTGCGTCGCGCCAGTCAAAGGAAGCCCTGCCAAGGCCACCGACCGGACGAGGGAGACCTACGCTTGGATCCTTGGTTGTGACGGCACGTACCATCTGGCGTCGCTTCCTGCGTGAAAGCAATTACGGAGGGAGGTGAGATATTCTGTGCGAACCAAGCCTCGATACTCGCTCGTTATTCTGGCCCTGGCCGCCCGACTCCTGACGGCTGGGCTTCCCGCCACGGCTCAGGATTCGTCGCCGCGTGAGGAGCCTCCGCTCCGGCGCGGCGCCCAAGCCAAGGCCCCGGCGGCGGCTCCGTTGGACGAGTCGGGGACCGTCGAATTTTCTACCCCGGCTCCGAGAATGATCAGGAGCCGCGTCCAATGCGACGCCGACGGTAATGTTTACCTTGTGTATTATTCGGGGTCTCTTCAACAGTACCTTGAGGATCCGGTGAGCGCCGGGCAGAACCTGCCCATGACGAAGTTGGATATGGACTCAAAGGACGTCGTTCATTTTCAGGTCCCGTCGCCGCAGGGTTATCTCCGCCGTTACCAGCGGGGCTTTTACGTCACGCCTCGCGGAGGCGTTTATCTCCTGCTGGAAGCCTACAAACACGGCCCGGACTACAAAGACGGGCCCAATTGGCCCCATTCGCTGGTTGTCAAGTACAAGGACGACGGATCGGTGGACTCGGTGATGGAACTCACTTTACGCGCCGGAGTCCACTTTCAACCCTCCGCGCTGGCTGTTTTCGGTGATGGAAATCTGCTGGTTACGGGGATCCAAGTGAGCGGCCCTCGCCACCAGCCCGTCGGTCCCTTGACGGCTGTCTTCGACCGCGGCGGGAATTACGTGGCGCCCCTGGCGCTGGGGAAGGACGTCTTGGAGCCCCCTGCCCCAGGCCCCGGGTTAGTCGCGGCCTCCCCTTCGACGCCGGAGGGCTCGCCCGATACTTCGAAAGCCGGCTTGGCCAAAGCGACCGCGATGCTGGCAATAACGTCCAGCCTCATGGTCGGGTCGCCAGATGGGAATATCTACTTGATCCGCCCCTCGAGTCCCGCGCGCGTTTTTGTTATCTCCTCCGCGGGGAAGTCTTTACGGGACCTCACGATCGAACCGCCCGAGGAGGGGATGATCCCCGTCAACGCGACATTTGGATGGGGCGGCCAGCTCCTAGTGGAGTACTCCACGCAGTCCAGCGCCCGGCATCCGCAAAGGCGGACGCTGGAGGCCTTGCTTGACCCCCAATCGGGCAGCGTCGAAGAAACTTTCGCCCGACCGCGAATGGCGGGCGTGCCCGCTTGCGTCTCGCCGCGCGGCGAATTTCTCTTTACCAAGCCAGGGAAAGCCGGGCAGTTGGAAGTTGCCAAGTACTTGTCTCGGTAGCAGCCAACTCCGGCCCGGGTCCTGGCAGCGTGTAGCCAAGATTTGTTTGCCGTGGGCTTTTCGGCCCGAACGCTCTCAGCCGGTGAACAGGTGACACAAGCGGATATTACCACGCATGGACCCAAGAACCCACGATGCCACAAGGGTGGGGTGGCCTTTGAGCTGTCATCCCGAGGGCCGAGGCCCTTGATCGGCCCGAGGAATCTGCTTCGTTGTCAATCTGCGTCCGAAAAACAGATTCCTCGCGCAGTTTACCCTGAGCGAAGCGAACGGGCTCGGAATGACGTTATCCGGGCAGTTTCTCAACAAACTGTTAAGGCGAAATCCGAGATAAGAAACCTATGATCAGAGGGCCGCGCTAGAGCGAATCCGTGAAGACCATGTAGGACGAGCCCCACAGCGACGTGGGCACGGAGCCGCGCGGCTGGCTGGTGAGGACGATGTGGAAGCCGCGCTCGGCGGAAGCGATTCGTGACAGCAAGCCCTGGGGATCGAGGCTTTCCTTGGCTTCGACCAGGGCCAGCGCCTCGAGCGCCGGATAGATGACCTCATGCGCCGGGGCCATGACGGATTCGAAATCCTCGCTTAAGAACTGCATCTGCGCGTCAATTTCATAGAAGTGCCAGGCCAGGCAGGCACAAAAGCTGACCGCCTTTTCGAACTTTTCCAGCGTTTTGTCGTCCGCCTTGGCGATGCGCGAGTCGAAGACAAGCACCAGGCGGCGCTCGTCCTCGCGCGTGAACTCCCGCACCTTCAGCGCCGCCGCCTTCGCGGTGGCTTTCCAGTCCACGTGGCGCGCCGAGTCGGTTTCCTGGTAATCGCGGATGGCGTAGAGGTCGTGGCCGCGCCCCTTGTAGAAGCTTTCCACCTCGCCCGAGACCAGGGGCAGGATTTCGTAAAACTCTTCCGTCGGCTGAACGCTGGGAAGCACCAGGATCTCGTGCCGCGCGGGGACCTCGCGCGTCTTGCGCAGAAAGCCGAAGGGGAACTTGGTGCTGACGCCAAATCCTTCCTGCGTGTAGCGGCCGCGGCGATGAAAAGTCAGTTCCACATGCTGGGTCACGGAAGAGCGGCGCGGGATGTAGGGAATGTAAACGGGCTCTTCCAGAATCCGACGCGTTGCGTGCTGCAGTGCTGTCTTGCGCCGCCCGGGGTCCCGGTCCAGCGATTTCACCGTGACAGAAAACGAGGGTGAGAACCATTTCAGGTTGCCGAGCGCCAGCCGCGAAATCAGAGGCTTTCCCGCGAAGATGTGCTCGGGGAGGGCGAATTCGAGTTCCAAATCCGAAAGCACGACGTGGGAAAGAATTCCGGAAACCAGAATGCCGGCGAGCAGGCTGGCGAGAATGATGAACAGAAGGTTGTTGCCGGTGTTGAGCGCCGCCACGACGATGACCGCGATGATCATCAGATACACCGCGCCCTCGCGTGTAAACTCGTATTCGATCTTGATCATCCAGCGCTCGAGCGCCGTGCGGCGCGCGAGATACGGAACGACCTTGACCGCGACTATCCCGGTCAGAATCAGCGACAGGGCCGCACAACTCATGCCCAGGCCGTGGCGACCGGTTCGGTTGAGGACGGCGGAAAACAGCGCCAGGAAAAAGGCGAGAGACAACGCAAACAGCGCCAGAAGAAAGCGCCGCCACGCCGCCCAGTCCGGGTGGGTCACGCGAAAGCGCGCCAAAGCCAAGGCATCGCGCCACAGACGTCCGGTCGTCGCAGGAGGGAGGGAGGCCATCAATGATTCATTCTAAGCGAAGGGGGGTGGGTTGCGCCATCCAGTACGGGGATTGCGGGAAAACCTTCCGTGACCTACCACCGCAAGGCAGTTTCGACCGGGGCCGCATAATCGACGCCCTCCACGGCAAAGCCGAAAAGGTTATCGAAGGCGCGCTTGAAGCCGTTGAAGTCGGTAAGACGGCTGAGGTTGTCACTGTCCACTTGTACCCAGACTTTGGCGATACTTTCCTGGACTTGGGGGCGAAGTTCCAGGGCGTCAAGCCGCACGCGGCCTTCTTCGTCCAGCAGATTCCGGTCTTGACCGGCGAGGAAATCACGAAACAGGCGGATCATCTGGTCAATGGGCATCTCGTCGCCGCCGAGTTTTCTCATCACCGGCGGCAGGATGCTGAGGTAGAGCGGGACCACGGGAATCGCCGCCGAGGCTTGCGTGACCACGGCTTTGTTTACGCTGATGAAAGCGCTCCCGCCCAGTCGTTCGGACAGTCGAGCGTTCAGCTCACGGGAAGTTCCCTCCAGGTCCTGCTTGGCACGGCCAATCGTGCCGTCGCGGTAAATCGGCCAGGTCACCTGCGGGCCGATATAGGAGTAAGCGACGGTGCGCGCGCCGGGGGCAAGAAGATCCTGCTCGAGGAGCAGTTCCACCCACATGCGCCAATCCTCGCCACCCATCACGGCCACCGTGTCGGCGATTTCCTTCTCGTTGGCGGGCTCAATCGTTACGTGGACAACCGACTCATGCTTCAGGTCAACGGTTTTGCTCGAAAAGGGCTCGCCCACGGTCTTGAGCGCGGAGTCATGAACCTGGCCGGTGCGCGGGTGGACGCGCCGGGGAGCAGCCAGACTGTAAATCACCAGATCCAGCGGCCCCATTTCCTTGCGAATGATCTCCGCCGCCTGGGCTTTGATGGCGTCGGAGAAAGCGTCGCCGTTCAGGCTGAAGGCGGCAAGGCCGTCGTGCCGCGCGGCATCGTGAAAAGCCACGGTGTTATAGAAACCGGCGGTCGCGGTGGCCCCCTCTTTCGGCGGGCGTTCGAAGAAGACCCCCAGCGTACGCGCGCCGAAGCCCCACGCAGCGGCGATGCGCGACGCCAGGCCGTAGCCGGTGGAAGCCCCGATCACCAGAACATTGCGCAGGCCGTCCTTCCGTGGGATGGACGCGCGCACGCGCGCAATCTGCTGCTCGACGTTGCGCCGGCAGCCTTCCGGGTGCGCGTTCACGCAGATGAAACCGCGCTTCCGCTGTTCGACTACTTGCATCGCCATAAACAAGGGCCTCGGGAGGAATGGGAGTTCAAAGCGGGATCGGAGTTGAATCGAGAATTTCTGAAAGCATAGCCTCAGCCTGATCCACTTTCTTCAGCGTCGAGACGTAGCGCGAACTGACCACAATGCGGTGCGCGAACACGGGCAGCACCAGCCGCTTGAAATCGTCCGGAATGCAGTAAGGGCGGCCCTCCAGGAAGGCCAGCCCCTGCGCGGCGCGATAGAGCGACATGGAGCCGCGCGGGCTCACCCCCAGGCTCAGATATTCGTGCTGGCGGGTCTTCTCGACGATCGCCAGCGTGTAGGCGATCAATTGTTCGTCCACCGTGACCCGCCGTACGGCCTGCTGCATTTCCACCACTTCTTCCGCGGCCATCACCGGCTCGATCTGCGCCAACGGCTCGGCATCCGCAAATTTCATCAGAATTTCCTTTTCGCTGGCCGCCGAGGGATAGCCCATCTTGAGGCGAAGCAGAAAACGATCGAGCTGCGACTCGGGGAGGGGGTACGTCCCGTGGTGCTCGATGGGATTTTGCGTGGCGATGACCATGAAGGGCTGGGGCAATTTGTAGGTGCGGTTGTCCACCGTGACCTGATATTCGTTCATGGCCTCCAGCAGCGCGCTCTGCGTCTTGGGCGTGGTGCGGTTGATTTCGTCCGCCAGCACGATGTTGGCGAAAACCGGCCCGCGCCGAAACTCGAAAGCCTGCGTATGCTGGCTGTACACGCTCACGCCGATCACGTCCGAGGGCAGCATGTCGGAGGTGAATTGAACGCGGTGAAAGGCGCAATTGAAGGAGCGCGCCAGGGAATGGGCCAGCGTCGTCTTACCGACCCCCGGCACGTCTTCGATCAGCAGGTGCCCGCGCGCCAGCAGCGTGACGATGGCCAGCTTGATGGCTTCGTCCTTGCCGCGAATCACGCTCTGCACGGAGCGTTGCAGCCTGGCGAGCGTTTCGGCTAAGGCGGGAGCCTGTTGATTGACTTGCGTTTCGTCCATGAGCCTTGGGCACCCTGGCTTATCTGGATTTTTCTCGCGATATCTGCTAATTTCGAACGAGTTGTGGGCGGTTAACTCAGCGGTAGAGTGCTATCCTCACACGGTAGAAGTCACAGGTTCGAATCCTGTACCGCCCACCACTGGTTTCTGCCCTGCTGCACCCAGCGATTTTAACGGAAGTCGGCAAGTTCGGCAAAGGATATCGCACCGTGAAGGGCGGGCTGGAGGCGTCGTCCCCACGGCAGAAACCCGGCGCGTGCATCACGCGACCTCAGTGCCCCCTGCCCGGCGGGCCGCGCCCTCTCCGGCGTTGCGTGTGCTACTATGAGGGTGCCGGAAATAATCCCTTTTGAATCCTTTTTGCAGCGAGGTTGTCTTGCTCAAAATGGGCATCATCGGTTTGGCGCAGGCGGGAAAGACGACGCTGTTCCGCATCCTGACGCACGCGCACGGAAGCGGCCTCACCTCGGGCCGGCCCGAGGCGCACGTGGGCGTGGTGCACGTCCCCGACGCCAGGCTCGACGGCTTGCGTGAGATGTACCAGCCCAAGAAGACCGTCTACGCCAGCATCGAGTACGTGGACACGGCGGGCAGCGTGATTGACCTGGCGCGCGCCGGCGCGCAGACGGCCAGCCTGCGTGAGATGGATGCGCTTGCCCACGTCGTGCGCGCCTTCGAAGACGTCGGCGCGGGCCCTCCCGATCCGCAGCGTGATATCGAGAACGTCGAGTTGGAGCTTATCCTTTCCGACCTGGCGGTGGTCGAAAAGCGGCTGGAGCGATTGGAGAAAGACCTCAAGAAGCAGAAGAATCCCGCCCTGCAAAAAGAGCTGAACCTATTGCAGGCTTCGAAGGCGGCGCTCGAAAAACAGGTCCCCCTTCGCGAAGTTGCCCGCGACGCGGAAGAGGAACGCCTGATCCGGGGGTTTACCTTTCTTTCCTCCAAACCGATGCTCTACGTGCTGAACCTCGGCGAAAAGGACGCCGCGAGCGCCGACGCCGCGGAGGACTTTGCGCGCGAGACGGGGTTGAAGCAGCGGCCCCAAACGGCGGTCACCGCCGTGTGCGGCAACGTGGAAGCCGAGCTCGCCGAGCTGGAGGATTCGGAAGCGGCGGAATTTCTGGCCAGCTACGGCTTGAAGGAATCTGCGGTGGCGCGCTTGATTCGCTCCAGTTACCACCTGCTGGGACTGATTTCCTTCTTCACCGTCGGCGAGGACGAGTGCCGCGCTTGGACGATTCGCGCCGGTATTGCCGCTGTCGAAGCCGCAGGCGAGATTCACTCCGACTTGCAGCAGGGATTTATCCGCGCCGAAGTGGTCAAGTATGAGGATCTCATCGCCGCGGGCAGCTTGGCCGAGGCGCGCAGCCGCGGCCACTTGAAATTGGAAGGCAAGGAATACGTCGTCCACGACGGCGAGATCGTGCACATCCGGCATTCATCGTAAAAGAAGTTTTCAGTCATCAGTTTTCAGTTCTCAGTTGCGGAAGGACCACCGGGCGGTTCCCGTGAGCAATGATTTCTGATGAGTGCGGGCCCCGGGACCGTCCCCGACGGGAGGTACTTGGTTCTCGGAAGACCGGCCTCTGGCAAGCAGCAGCCAAGAACCAGGAACCAGCAACCAGGAACTGAAAACTGATAACTGAGAACTGAGAACTCCTTCCCATGTCCTATTTGTGGATCAGCCTCGTGCTGGGCTTGGTGGCCGGACTGGCCAATCTCTTTGGCGGCGCCATCGTTTCCGCGCGGCCCTGGAGCCGCTCGTTCCTCGCCTATTTCATCGCGCTCGGCTCGGGTTTCATGCTCGCCATGGTGCTGACGGACATGATTCCGGAGAGTTTCCACCTTGCGCCCGCCAGCGCCCCGGCGCTGATTGTGCTTGGGTATTTCATTGTCCACTTTTTCGAGCACTCCTTGCCCGGACACTTCCACTTCGGAGAAGAAACCCACGCCGATGAATTTCTGAATCCCTCCGTCGCTTACACGGCGCTGGGAGGTTTGCTGATCCACACGTTTTTTGGCGGGGTGGCGCTTGCCTCGGGCTTCTTAATCTCCAGTTGGCTGGGATGGATCATCTTTACAGCCCTCATCCTTCACAACATTCCGGAAGGGTTCACCATTTCCTCGATCATGGTCACGGCAGGGAAGGGCCGCGGCACGGCGCTGGGGGCGGCGGGAGCGCTGGGCGTTTCCCGAATCGCCGGCATTCTGGCGATGGCGTTGGCTTCCCGTTGGGTGAATTACGGCCTGGCGCTTTCGGCGGGTGTCACGCTCTACGTGGCCGCTTCCGATCTGATTCCAGAAGTGAACAAGATGGGCGGAACGCGCATCACCATTGCGGTCGGCCTTGGCGTGGCCCTGGTCCTGTTTCTTCGCCTGATTTTCATCGGTTGATGGCTCGCATGTATTCCGAGAAAGTCCTTGACCATTTCCACCATCCACGCAACGTGGGCGAGATTGCGGCTGCGACCGCCACGATTGAAATGACCAATCCCGTTTGCGGCGACCTGATGCGCTTGTCGGCGGTGGTTTGTGATGGGGTGATCGCGGACGTGAAATTCAAGGTGCAGGGCTGCATTCCCGCCGTCGCCTGCGGTTCCTGGCTGACTGAGGCCATGATGGGAAAGTCGCCCGCGGAGCTCGCCGCCATCACCCCCGAGCAGATTGAGGCCGCGCTGGGTGGCTTGCCCCCTGCCTCGCGACATGCCGCTCGCTTGGCCGCCGACGCGCTCCAACGGCTCATTGAAGCGTTGCAATAGCCGAGCCCGGCGCGCTTGCTGGCGACCGGTTTTTCGGCCCACCCGCCCGGTATGCGTCATCGACTGAAGCTCAACACGGAAACGGCCCACGGAATCGCAAAACAGATTGACCGCAGCCGCTCAACCCTTGGAGAACAAAAGGGGGAGGATTACCCAGAGGACGCTCGCGTGAACATCTTTCAACTCCCGTTCGTTCACGGGGCGCAGAGGATGGTGTCGGACTTTGTTACACGTTTCGGTCCTAGCGCGGCCGTTCGGAGGACCTCCGAACAATCGGCAGGGAAGAAGGTGGTGGCAAATGGCGACGGAATCGACGCATGACCCATGGGCCAGCGTAAGCGAGCGTCTCCTTACGACGGTCAGAGATGCTCAGAAGATCGTCGAGGCGCTGGGCACCGCCCGTTCGCCCACTACGGCCGTCGACCCCTGGCGCGCCGAGGTGCTTTCTTCCCTTGCGCGCGAGGTCGCGGCTAATTGCGCAAGGATGCGCTTGCTGCTTGGGCACCTTGACGCGCCTGCACTCGCGGCAGGGGTCACGAGGCTCAATTTTCCGCTGCTTTGCTTCGTGGTGCGAAACCTTCTCGAGCTGAGTGTCTGGAGCGAATTCTGCTCCAGGTCGTGCCAGAACGCTAGGAGTTTTTACGACGATTTCGTAAAGGACAGCCTTGGATTTCAAAAGGCGGTGGCGCAATTCCTGAATTTAGTACCGAGCGATGCCAGCGCGGCGGAGGCGGCGCAAGTGATGGCCACGGTCGAAGAGGCGACGAGAGAGGCCGGGCTCTCAACAACCGACGACAGGTACATGAGGACGGCAGAGGCCGCGAGGCAGGTGGGTATCCAAGAGTTCTATACTTCCCTCAACAGGGTGCTTTCCAAGTTGGCGCACCCGACGGCCATGGCGCTGCTCGTCCCTGTCAACGATGAAGGCGTGGCCAAGGAGTTTGCCGGTGTTTTTGTGGTGGGGTTTGCACTGGCTACGATGACCTGCGCAGCACTGAGGAAGCATGTCGAATCACTCGGCATAATCTTCGAATGACTCCAGGCGGCGGAAGGTTTCCAGACTGGGGGAGCGAGCTGTGCAGGCCTTTGGCCCCTGGCTCCCTCAGCCGACCGCGCATTCCATGGCACGCGCTCTGTCGCTTGCCTTAGGAATTGACCCGCGCCGGTACCGAAACCAGCTCGTGCGCGCAATGCGGGCAGAACTTGTCGCCTGAATCCACGGCATGCTGGCAATTGGGGCAGGCGGGATGAAGGCTAAACTTGCAGTTGGGACAATAGTTGAATTTGGGATTCATCATCGTGCCGCATCCGGGGCATGGAATGGTGGCCGGCTGCCGCAGCAAAAAGTAAAGAATGAAACCGATGGCGTTGGGGATGAAGATCACGAGCAACGTCCACAGGGTCCGGTTCATATTCCGCCGCTTGGCGTCCTGGTTCACGTAACCGATCAGCAGGACCAGGAAACCTACGATGATTCCCGGGAACGTCCGGATGAAAATCTGGAAGGGAACCGGAGGAGGGTTAGGCGTGTGCCTCCAGGCGAATCCCAGGAGGACCTGAAAACCGATGAAGACGATGACCGCCAGAAGATAAGCCCACGCTGGAACCAGACGAATTTCGTTCTTGAGAGTCGTTTTTGCGTTGCTCATAATTCCCTCGCCATTTCCTTATCGGGACGTATTGGCTTCGACTTCTTCCGCCTGCGAATCCCGCGATCCGCGCCACGCCAGCGCCGCCGCGCCGGCCACGGCTGGCACGATCCAGTAAACCGCCAGAGCCGTCACCCAAAGCGGCGCCGGCAAATCGAAACGCTGCCCTAGCCATTTGAAGGCGAACCACAGCGGCGGCGCGCTGACGGCTCCGAAAAGCCACGAAAGCACGCAAGCCATCCACAGCCCGCGCCGGCGCGACTGTTGCTCGCGCAGTTCCAGAGCCCGCGCACGGACCCGCCGCCGCGTGGCTTCAACCACCGCCGGAGCAGGCGCCGCCGGGAACGAGCGCACGGCCGCAAGCGTCCTTTCCAAAGCCTCGGCGCGCGCGTGGCATACCGCGCAAGTTTCCAGGTGCGAACTCAGCCACTCGCGCTCGGAATCGCTAACCCCTTCCACGCGTGAGGCGGCCAGCAGTGTTTCGGCTTTCTTGTGGATGTCCTCGCTCATGGTTTTTCACTCTCCAGGATTTGCCGCAGCGTTTCCAGGCCGCGGTAAAGGCGCGATTTCACGGTCGAAACCGGCGCGGCCACGACCACCGCGATTTCTTCCAGCGTCAGGTCTTCCTGGAATCGGAGCGCCAGGACCTCGCGATACGTCGCGGGAAGCTGGCTGAGCGCCGCGCTCATCCGCTCGCCTTCCTCCTGCCGGGCCAGCAGGTCGAAGGCGGACACTTGCCCCGGCTTTTCGATTTCCAACTCCGCTTCGTCGTTCTCCGTCCGCGCGAGCAAGTCCGCGTAGCGCGGCTGCCTGCGCCGCTGGAAATCAATCACCAGGTTGCGCGCGATGGTGAACAGCCAGGCCTCGAATTTCCACTTGGGATTGTATTGGTGGCCGCGCTCGAGCACCCGGATCCAGGTTTCCTGGAAAAATTCTTCCGCGGTTTCGTGCCGGTTGGTCAGGAAGAGCAGGTAGCGGAACAGGCGAAAGCGAAACTGCTCGATCAGACCGTCGAGAAGGTCGGGATCTCGCTGCCGCAGGCCGCGCGCCAATTCCTGGCTTTCGTGCGCCATGACGTTTGGAACCGCATTCGCAAACCAACAAAGTGTGGCGTTCATTCTAGCCTTGTATACGGCTTGGTTGGCGGAAAAGACGCAGGGCCGGCGCTGGGACACGCAGGCGCACCGTCGTGCGGCGGTCAAATACTTGATAAGACAGGACTTACTTTAGCAGCTTGCGGTAGGCTTCGGGGGTGTCAATGTCCAGCAGGATCCCGGCATCGTTGACTTCGACCATGCCCTTTTCGCTGTAATGCTGGCGGAGAATTGCGTTCGCGCCCGTATCGGGAGAGAGGCGCAGCAACTCATCGAACAGTGCGCGCGCAATGAGGACCGGATGGCCTCGCTGGTTTTGATACGTGGGGATGACGACCGCGCATTGAGTCTCGCGAAATCGCGCCACAATCGTGCGGACGGTTTCCGATGAAATTCCAGGGTGATCCACAAGCGAGAGTAGAACAGCTTCAACCTCGGGGCTCGCGAGCTTCCGCAGCCCGGCCTGGAGCGAAGACGTCTGGCCGCGCGAGTAGTCCTCGTTGACGACAACTTCCACGCCCTCGAGGTTTGCCGCAGCGCGAATTTCTTCGGCGTGGTGGCCCAGCACGACGGCAATTCTCTCGAGTCCGGCGTCGCGCAAGGCTTGGACGATCGTTTCCAGGAACGTTCGGCCGCGATAGGGAAGCAGGGCCTTGTCCGTTCCCATGCGCGTGGACTCGCCCGCCGCCAGAATCAGCCCGGCAATCATCGGCTATGCCTCGGAAGTCGTTCTTTGTGCCGTTTTGGCATAATTCTTATGCCACCCAATGACCCGGATTGCAGGATTCCGGCTGGTTTCCGACATTTTGTCAGTCGGCACGGCTCTTAAGCGCTTTGTTCTTGTAGGCAAGAGAAGAAGCGGAGACGGTGGCGTTCCGACGCACTGCAATCAATTCGGCCACAACCGAGACGGCGATTTCCTCCGGCGTCAGCGCGCCGATATCGAGCCCGACCGGCGAATGGACGCGCTCGAGCTGCGCGGCGGCGACGCCTTCGCCCTCCAGCACCTTGTGGAATTCGATTACCTTGCGCTTGCTGCCCACCATGCCGATGTAGCGCGCCAGCGTTGTGACGGCCCATCGCAGGCATTCGAGATCGCCCTTGTGTCCGCGCGTCGCAATCACCAGATAGGAAAACTCGTTGGGCTTGAGGCGCGGAAAAGTCTCCGCCCACTCGCCAGCGTGTGTTTCGACCGCGTCCGGAAATCGTTCCTTGTTGGCAAAAGCCTCGCGGTCGTCGGCGACAACAATATCGAAGCCCGCCAGGTGCGCCACCTTGGAGATGGCGAGCGAAACGTGCCCGCCGCCGAAAAGGTAAAGCGTGGGCGTGGCCAGGATGGGCTCGACGAAGATGTCGAGCGAGCCGCCGCAGACCAGGCCGGTGTCGTAATCGGGCTGGGCGTTCAGGTTGAAGTGCAGGCGGCGCGGCTTCTCTTCGCGCATCACGTCCTGCGCCACCGACCACACTTCCGCTTCCACGCAGCCGCCGCCCACCGTGCCCAGAATCGAGCCGTCGTCGCGAATCAGAATTTTGGAGCTTTCGTAGCTCGGGATCGAGCCCTGCACCTGAATGATGGTGGCGAGCGCGGCTTTGCGGCCTTCCTTGCGCAGCTTGGCGATTTCGGCGTAGATATCCATATTTGCTGATCTTCAGGTTAGCCGCCGCGCACAGTGATGTCAATGAAAGTGAGCCGTGCGGCCTTGATTCGCCGCGTCCCTTGGAATAGCATCGCCTCACCTGGCAGAGTTGGACTTGGCCGGAATTCGCGCCTTCTTCGCGTGCGGCCGGGGTGGGAGGATTCTTATGGACTCCTCAGAGATAAGACCCAGCCGGAGCTATTACACTCTTGCCGGCGTGGTGTTCTTGCTGGGGGTGGGCCTGTTCGTCTGGACGATCTGGAAAGGGGTGACGGGCATCGGCGGCAATCTCCAGCAAGTGCTCGCGCCGGGCAAATCGGATTTGACGCTCGCCGCGCCCGGCGGCTACACCATCTTCTACGAGCCCCAGAGCGTCTTCAACGATCGCGTTTACTCGACCGCCGGGGATGTTTCGGAAATCGAGTGCATGCTGGTCTCGAAGAGTACGGGAGCGCCCGTGAAGCTTTCGCATTCGACTGCCAACACCACTTACAAGTTTGGCGGACGCTCCGGGCAATCGGTCTTTGACTTTCAGATTGATCGTCCCGGAGTTTTCGAACTCACGTCCCATTTTCCGGAAGGGCAGGCGGGCCCGGAGATCGTGCTGGCGGTGGGGCACGGCGTGAACGAGGGAATTGTGATAATGGTCTTCGGAGGACTCGCCAGTTTGTTTGGCTCCTTCATGTTGGCCGGTGCCATCGTGTTGATCACGGCGGTCAAACGCCACAACGCCTTTAGGCGCCTGCAGACTCGGGGCGGCGCTCCTCCGCCCATCGAATAGACCGGGAAAGGAAGGGCAAACATGAAAGCGATTCGATTTCACCAGCACGGCGGGCCGGAGGTCTTGAAGTACGAAGACGCTCCCGACCCCGCGATTCAACCTGATGAGGTTCTGGTCAAGATCAAGACCTGCGCGCTGAACCATCTAGACCTGTGGCTGCGGAAGGGCGTGCGAAGCTGGCAGCTTCGCATGCCGCACATTGTGGGCAGCGATATTTCGGGCGAAGTCGCGGAGGTTGGCTCACTCGTCTCCTCCCACAAGGTTGGCGATCGCGTGCTGCTGAATCCCGGCGTTTGCTGCGGGCAGTGCGAAGCGTGCTCGAAGGGACTCGACAGCGCCTGCCGCACCTACACGCTGTTTGGCGTGATGGTGGATGGCGGCTACGCCGAGTACGTGAAGGCGCCGCTGCGAAATGTGATTCCGATTCCCGCGGATCTTTCCTTTGACGAAGCCGCCGCCGTGCCGCTGGTCTTCACCACGGCGTGGCACATGCTTTTTGCACGGGCGCAGTTGAAGCTCGGGGAGGACGTGCTGGTCGTCGGTGCGGGCTCGGGCGTGGGCAGCGCGGCCATCCAGATTGCCAAGCTCGCCGGCGCACGGGTGATTGCTGTGGCGGGCTCAGACGCCAAACTCGAAAAGGCCCGCGCCCTCGGCGCCGACGAAGGCATCAATCACACGCGGCAATCCATTTCCGAGGAAGTGATGCGCCTGACGCACAAG
>JAHEKS010000358.1 GCA_024638215.1 Acidobacteriota bacterium
GGCCGCCCAGCAACGCCAGGCCGCCCTGCGCGATGGCCATTTGCGAGGCCATGTGCGTGCCGTGGCGCATCACTACGTGGCCCGTTTCGTGCGCGATCACGCCGGCGAGTTGCGCCTCGTCCTCGGCAGCCTCAATGGCTCCCCGGTTCACGTAGATAAACCCGCCGGGAAACGCGAAGGCGTTGATGTCGCGGTCGTCCACCACCTTGAACGTCCACGGATAATCGGCCGGCAGGGGCTCGTGCTGGACCAGTTGCTTCCCGAGATTGTTGACGTAGTTCACCACTTCCGGGTCGGTGACCAGGTGCAGTTGCTTGTCCGCCTGCGCGGCGTTTTGCCTTCCCAGTTCGATGTCCGTCTTGGGAGAATAAAGGTTAAAGCCGGGTTCGAAGGCGATCCGCTCAATGGCAAGAACCATGACCGGCGCCAGCGCCAAGCCGGTCACGACAACCATTGCCATCCGCAGGGCTTTCTTCATCTCTCCTCCGAATGCAATCTTACCCCAAGCCTCTCCGCAGATTATTAGGTAGGATGCTCGGACGTGCCCTGGCGATACCTCCACGAAGCCGCTCTTTTGTGAATTGAGGGCGCAGTTTCCGGGGAGCCATTCCGGTCAGCCTGAGGGCTTGGTGATGACCACATCCAGCGGTTCGTACATCACCGCGCGGCGGGGATGTTCGCGCTCGAAGGCGGCGATGTCCTTTTCGAAGCGCAGCGAAAGGCCGATGTCGTCCCAGCCGTTCAGCAGGCACTCGCGCCGGAAAGGATCGAGCTGGAAGGAATACTTGAGGCCGGAATCGTCCGTGACGGTTTGCGCTTCCAAGTCCACCGTCAGCTTGTAGCCTCCCGTCTTTTCCGTGCGGAGGAAGAGCTCATCAATCTGATCGTCCGGAAGCGTGACGGGCAGGATCCCGTTTTTGAAACAATTGTTATAGAAAATATCCGCGTAGCTGGGTGCGATGAGGACGTGAAAACCGTAATCGAGAATCGCCCACGGCGCGTGCTCGCGGCTGGAGCCGCAGCCGAAGTTGGCCCGCGCCAGCAGCACCGAGGCGCCCTTGTACCGCGGCCAGTTCAGAATGAATTCCGGGTTCGGCTTCTCGCCCGGCAAATAGCGCCAGTCATAGAAAAGCGTCCGCCCGAATCCTTCGCGCGTCAGCGCCTTCAGGAATTGCTTGGGCACCATCTGGTCCGTGTCCACGTTGACGCGGTCCATCGGGGCTACCAAGCCGGTGTGTTTTGTAAATGGCTGCATCTTTGAATTCCCTCTTCTCGTCCCGGTCTGAACCGGGCACTCTCCCTACAGCGTGGGATCAATCAGCGTGCATGTATTCCAAGTAAGGCTTGGAGATTGACTTGATTTTGAGCTCAGACGCCGGGGGAAGGTTCCCAGGAGACGCTCCCTCGGGCAGATCAAAAGTGACTTCGACTTTGATCATATTACAGCTACGTAGAACGAAAGCTTGAGGCTGAAAATGCTGCAGGCCTCCGTCAGGAAAGAACACCTTAAGTAGGTCCGCCTTGGTCATGCCAGGCTTTATGGACTCCGCCTCCTGAAGCCTGTCAGAAAGCCACAAATAGTGCTTCGCGGATTCGTCGGTGGGACGCTGCGCCTGCGCCATCGTCTTCCCAGTCATCACAAGGGTACACACAAGACCCGCAATCGCCAGGACTACGGCTCTGACGTGTGGCTTCATAAGACGTCTCCATCCCGGAACTGCCCCTGGGGTCACTCGCCGCCGTCCACGCCCCACTTGCGAATGTCCACAAAGTGCCCTTCGACTGCGGCCGCTGCGGCCATCATGGGACTGACCAAATGCGTGCGGCTGCCCTTCCCCTGCCGGCCTTCGAAGTTGCGGTTCGACGTCGAAGCCGAGCGCTCGCCGCTCGGCAGCACGTCGGCGTTCATGCCAATGCACATGCTGCACCCGGCATCGCGCCACTCGAAACCGGCGGCGCGAAAGATCTTGTCCAGGCCTTCTTTCTCCGCCGCCACCTTGATGCCCCTCGAACCCGGCACCACCAAGGCCTGCTTCAAGCTCTTGGCCACGTGCTTGCCGTCCACCACGCGCGCGGCGAGGCGCAAGTCTTCCAGGCGCGAATTCGTGCACGAGCCGATGAAGACCCGGTCGAGCGCAATGTCCGTGATGGGCTTTCCCGGCTCGAGCGCCATGTATTCGAGCGCACGCGTGGCGGCCTCGCGGTCCACAGGATCAGTGAACGACGCGGGATCGGGCACGCGGCCCGTGACGTCCGTGACCATGCCGGGATTGGTTCCCCAGGTCACCTGCGGCGCGAGGGTTGCGCCGTTTAGATCGAAGATTCGGTCGTACTTCGCGCCTGCGTCCGAGGCCATCGTCTTCCAAACCTCAACGGCATCAACAAAATCCTTGCCACGCGGCACGAAAGGCCGGCCTTCCATGTAGGCAAACGTCGTTTCATCCGGGGCCACCATTCCGGCGCGCGCGCCGCCTTCAATGGACATATTGCAGACCGTCATGCGTCCTTCCATCGAAAGCCCGCGAATCACGTCGCCCGCGTATTCAAACACGTGGCCGTTGCCGCCGGAAATCCCCAGGCGGCCGATGATGGTCAGGATGATGTCCTTGGCCGTCACGCCCGCGGGCCGCTTGCCGCTCACGCGAATGAGCATCGTCTTTGACTTGAACTGTGAGAGGCATTGCGTGGCGAGCACGTGCTCGACCTCGCTGGTGCCGATGCCGAAGGCGAGCGTTCCGAAGGCGCCGTGCGTCGCGGTGTGGCTGTCGCCGCAGACGATGGTTTGGCCGGGCTGTGTGATGCCGAGCTCGGGGCCGATGACATGCACAATGCCTTGATTGCTGCTCTGCATGTTGAACAGCGGCACGCCCGTTTCGCGGCAGTTGCGGTCGAGCGCGGCTAACTGCGCGGCGGCGATCTGGTCCACCAGCGGCAACTGGCGGTCCTTGGTCGGCACCGAGTGGTCCATCACCGCGAAGGTCAGGTCCGGGCGGCGCACTTTGCGCCCCGCCGCTTTCAGCCCCGAAAAGGCCTGCGGCGAAGTGCCCTCGTGAACCAGATGGCGGTCAATGTAGATGAGCGCTGGCTGGCCGGGCTCTTCGTGAACCAGGTGCGCGTCCCAGATTTTCTCGTACATCGGGCGTCGAGGCATGTGATTCGCTCAAAGAAGTAAGTGGCTTACCCTTGCGATTCGATTATACGGTGAGTTGAAACGCCTTTCAATTGCTGGCGAGGCATCAAGTGACTCTGGGGCTAAATCGAGCCAAATAACAAGCGGCGCAGGCCAAATCTCAGGCCGGCGCCGCATGGTTTGCCCCGTCAATTCGCGGGCATTGTAGCCGACACTATTTGAAGTCCGCGTCGAGCTTCATGTTGCCCCACTCGATCGTAACCATTCCGCCCGAGCCGGCTTTGGCCAGATTAATCGTGACTTCCTCAGCCGGTTTCGTGGCCTTGGATTCCTTCAAGGGGACTTTGTAGGCGTCGAGCTTGGGATCGTGCTGGGTTCCCCACTGGCCGTGCTGAGTGTTGAAGACCAGCTTCCAGGAGTTGTCAGACCCTTTTTCCGCCCACAGGCTATAAACGCCTTTGGGGACTTTGGTTGACCCGAACATCAGGTCGCCGCTGGTGGTGAAGGTGGTGGACGAGTCCGCGCCCAACCGCCAGAAGCCGCCAGCGGGCAGCTTGGCAAGCATCTCTTCCACGGTGCGGCCGTGCAAAGATGGCCGGCCGTAATCAATGGTGACGGTCGCGCCCTTCACGGTGAGCTCGGTTTTGCCGCGCGGATTCCCTTGAGCAAAGACCGCTCCGGCGAGCGCCAGGAGAGCGGCGGCAGTCGTGATTCCCAGTAACGTTCGCTTCATGGTTTGCCTCCTCTGGATTTCGCAGCGCTCTGTACTGTATCCCATTCCGGTGCGCAGCGCTAGACGACCTTGGCTTCCTTGCCGTCCCAGGTCACCTTGCGGCTGCCGCTTCGGTAAGACATGTTGGCTAAATGCGCGCCGAGCGCCGCGTTGTGTCCCTCGAC
>JAHEKS010000359.1 GCA_024638215.1 Acidobacteriota bacterium
AGAGGAAATGATCCGGCAATACCAGCGCCGCAAGCGCCGCGAGCAGGCGGAAATGCAGATGGTGGGCGGCGGCGCCATGGAGAAGCCTCAGCAAGTCATCCGCAAGGAAAAGATCGGCCGCAACGATCCCTGCCCCTGCGGCAGCGGCAAGAAATACAAGAAGTGCCACGGCGCGGCGGTGCCGCCTTCTTCGTCCAAGCCGCAGGACTCCAACCAGCCTTCGGCCGGCTCATAAGCTCCCGGTCCGCTTCATTTCCACAGCCGCCAAATCTTCGCCGTCAAACTTGAAAACCACGCCTTCGCAAAAACCGATTTCGCCGCCGAGTTCCGCAAGTTCGTAGCGAGCGCAGCCGTGCAGCGCCGCGGCCTCCAGAATGCCGCCGTGCGAAACGACCAGCGCGCGGCCGTTTTCGGGCAGCCGGCGCGCGACGCGCTTCACCGCACCGAGAAAAGTCTCGCCTTGCAGTTTCAAATAGCTCAGCGCCTCGGGGATTTGCCAGCAAGCAGCGAGCTGCGAAATGCCCCGCTCCCGCGCGACCTTCGAGACCCCGGCGTCGAACGGTTCCCAGGGATTGACGGCCGTGAAGGCCTCGTCCAATTCATAATTCTCGAACCCGAAAGCCTGCATCGTTTCGCGCGCGCGTTCCTTGGGGCTTGAGACACAAAGATCATAGCTCGGGGTGAGCAGCGATCGCGCCCTCAGGGCGAGTTCCCTGCCCTCCTCGCTCAAGCCTTTGCCTTCGCCGCGTTTCGAATGCCGGAAGACTTCGACGAACCTCATCCATTCTGATTATGAATTCTGAATGGTGAATTGGCAAATCCAAAGAGCTTCGCGAGGTAAGGGCAGGGAAAGGAGCCGGGAAGGAATAGCCGATAGGCAGAGTCGCCGGTTCGTCAGCGACCGTTCAGCAGGGATAATTCATAATTCATAACTCATAACTGTTCATTCAACATTTCGACCATGAATGAAAGAACCGAACGTATTGAGGTAGGCATCGCCTCCCACCTCGTGCGGATCATCATGCCCCGCCCCGTCGACAGGGAAAAACGTCTTCGGCTCGTTCGCAGCCTCGTAAAGCCTGCGTCCCATCGAATAAGGAACGACACGGTCGCCCGTGCCGTGGATGATGAGCGCCGGCGCTTTGACGCGCGCGATCATGGCGAGCGAATCGAACCGGCTGTGGGGAATGTAAACGGCGAGCGGCACGCGATAGATATGCCGGGCCATCTCGGGCACCGAGGTAAAAGAGCTCTCGACGATCAGCCCGCCGCACGGCCGCCGCGAGGCCAGTTCTACCGCCAACGCGCCGCCCAGCGAGTGGCCGTAAATGAAAATGTTCTGCGCTTCGAAGCGCCGGACTTCGGCCAGGTATTGGTAGGCCGCCTCGGCGTCACGGTAGACTCCCGCCTCATCCGGCGAGCCCTCGCTTTTTCCGTAGCCGCGGTAGTCCAGCTCCAGGATATTAATCCCCAGACGCGACAAGACCCTCAAGTGATCGAGCCCCATGCCGATGTTTTCAGCGTTGCCGTGAAACCACAGCAGGACTTTCTGAGACTCGGGCTTGGAAAGAAAATAGGCGTTGAGCCGGGTCCCATCCGAGGCGTTCAGCCATATTTCTTGGGGGTGAATGCCGTAAGTTTCCGGCGAAGCAAACCCTTGCGGATAGCGAGGCGGAAAAAAAATCAGGCGATTCTCAAACGCGCGGATGAGCACGATAACCAGGACCACTCCCGCTCCGATGCCCAGCGCGACATTCATAACGTGAGATCTCAGCCGCAAGAAGAGCAACCCTGATACGCGGGTTATCTCCGGCTGGCCGCGGGATGTGGGCTCAAACGCGCCCCGCTTTCAGCCACAGTTCGCCCGGTTTCGGTTTGGCCGGAAAGCCGGCCGTTTCAAACTGAATTGTCCCGGGAGCAAGCGGCCCTTGCACGCGAAAAAAGCGCGGCGGCCAGTCGTGACACCTGCGGCCGGCCGCCGGGCCCATGGCCTACTGGTTGTCGTCGCCGGGCGTGATGACCACAAAGACGCCGGTCCCCTGCCGATTGATGCGCAGCAAGGTTTGGCCCTTCGCCGCACTCGCGAGGCGATTGAAGTCCTCCACGTTGCGGACCGGCTGGCGATTAATACTTTGGATAATATCGCCCTGCTGGAGTCCGGCGTCGGCGGCGGGACTGTCCGGGTCAATATTGCTGATGACCACGCCCGGCGTCTCCGGCGAAACCCCCAGTCGGTTGCGCAGGTCAGCGGTGAGGTTCTGCACGCTGATGCCGCGCAGCGTTCCCTCCGTGGGGCCTTTGCTGCTGCCCGGTTGGCCGCCGGCTTGCGCGATGTTTTCCGGGCGCTCGCCGAGCGTGACCTTGAGGGTCATCGGCTGGCCGTCGCGCAGGATGTCGAGTGTCGCCGCGGTGCCGGGGTTCGTCGCCGTCACCATGGAAATCAACTGGTCCCTTCCGCCCACATCCTGGCCGTTGAACTTGCGAATGATGTCCCCCGCTTTGAGCCCGGCCTTCGCCGACGGGCCATCCGGGGTGACGTTCTGCACGAAAGCGCCCTGGGTGTCGGGAGCCTTGAACTGATCCGCGAGACCTTGCGTCACGTCACCCACTTCGGCCCCCAGGTAGCCGCGTGAGACCTTGCCGGTCTTGATCAGGTCCTCCATCACGTGCCGGGCCATGTTGATGGGAATGGCAAAACCGATGCCGATGTTGCCGCCCTCACCGCCCGGGCCGGAGTTGCCCGCCAGGATGGCGGTGTTGATGCCCACCACTTGGCCTTCCACGTTCACCAGCGCTCCTCCCGAATTTCCGGGATTGATCGCCGCATCGGTCTGAATGAAACTCTGCAAGCCGCCCTGTTCGATCCCGGTGCGGCCCAGCGCGCTGACCGCGCCGCGGGTGACGGTGAAGTCCAGCCCGAACGGATTGCCGAACGCCATCACGATATCGCCCACGTGCAAAGTATTCGAATCGCCCAGGTGGGCGGTGGGAAGGTTCGTCGCGTCAATCTTGAGGACGGCGATATCGGAAGGCTGATCGGCGCCGACCACCTTGGCCTTGAACGTCTTCTTGTTCGACAATTGCACGTCGATGGAGCTGGCGTTGCGGACCACGTGATTATTCGTCAAGATATAACCGTCGGCGGAAACAATGACTCCACTGCCCAGAGCGTGCTCGCGCTGCTCGCGCGGAATCCCGAACCCCGGCATGTTTCCGAAAAACTGCCGGAAGAAAGGATCGGAAAAAAAGGGCGACTGCTGTACTTTGATGACTTGGGTGGATTGGATGGAGACGATCGCCGGGGTGACTTCATTGGCGATCCTTTCGTAGGCCTTGTTCTGCAACTGCAGCGCGTTGATATCCGGGCCGTCCAGGCCGCGGGTATCCCCCAACGCAAAGGCCCTCACGGTGTGGTGTCCCATGTATTGCATGGCGGCCAGCGCCAGGCACATCACGCCCACCAGCGTCAGGCTTAATCCCAGGAAATTTTCACGCAGGAACTGTCTCGTAATACGGCGCATCAGCAACTTCCTCCTTCGTTGAATCCTATCGTCAGCAACCGCCTCGCGCAATGGCGCCCTGTTGGTTAGACGTTGGCTGTCCTTGTAGGTTAGATGCTTCCTGCCTGCCGGAAGGTTTCAAAGCGGCCGGCGCTCAATGTGCCGGAGCCAGGTCATCTTCGGTAATACGCGGCGAAGGGCGGAAACGGGGAGCTTTCCCCCAACCCGGAAGGAAGCTAGGCGGACGAACTCATGAGTTCGTCCAGGGCTTTCACCGCCTTGGGGTCGTATCGGCCTTTTTCGGCCCCTTTGTGGATTTCGCTCATCGCCACGCGCGCGTCCCACGCCTCCCGGTAAGGACGCCAGGCGGTCAGCGCGCTGTAAGCCTCGGCCACGGCGGTGATCCGGGCGCCGAGGGGAATGGCCTCACCCGCCAGGCGGTCCGGATAGCCGGCGCCGTTCCAGGCCTCGTGATGGTGCGCGACGATTTCGACCACCTTGGGGTCCACGTAA
>JAHEKS010000099.1 GCA_024638215.1 Acidobacteriota bacterium
CAGATCGCCTTCTGTCATGGCTTTGAACCGCCGGGCTTCGAGCGAGGTGATGACTTCACTCAGGCTGGAGGCCGTACGGGAGTGCCTGACCTGGCGTGCGCCAGCCACTCCGAAGGACAAAACGATTGAAAGCAGGAGCGCGGGGAAAATTTTCATTTTCAGACCTCGCGAGGCTGGCCGTTACTTGGAGAGCGCAAGGCTCGGCCAAACGGCATCAATCCTTTTTCGCGTTTCGGAATCCATCTTGATTTCATCCGGCCAGGGACGGGCAAAGCCTTCGCTCGGCAGCTTGCGCGTGGCGTCCACGCCCATCTTGGACCCGAAATTGGGCAGGCGCGAGGCGTGTTCGAGCTGATCCACGGGGCCGAGCGTAAACTGAATGTCGCGCTCGGGATCAATGTGGTTGAAAGCCTTCCACGCCACCTCGCGCAGGTTGTGGACGTCCACGTCCTCGTCCACTACGACGATGCATTTCGTGAACATGGCGCCCGGCAAGCCCCACACGGCGTTCATCACTTTGCGCGCTTGGCCGGGATAGCTCTTCCGAATTGAGACAATCATCAGATTGTGAAAGATGCCTTCGGCGGGCAGATGCATGTCCACAACTTCCGGCATCTGCTTGCGCATCAGGGGAAGGAAGATGCGCTCGACGGCATAACCCATCCAATAATCTTCCATGGGAGGCGGGCCGACGACGGTCGAAACGTAGATCGGTTCTTTGCGCCGCGTGATGCAGGTGATGTGAAACGCCGGGAACTTGTCTTCGAGTGAATAATAGCCGGTGTGGTCGCCGAACGGCCCTTCGGCGCGAATATCGTCGAGTTCCACATATCCTTCCAGGACGATCTCAGCGTTGGCGGGAACCTCCAGGTCCACCGTCTCACACTTGACGAGTTCGACGGGCTCCTGGCGGAGGAATCCCGCGAAAAGGAACTCGTCCAGGTCCGAGGGAAGCGGCAGGATGCCGGAGAGCATCGTGACGGGGTCGGCGCCGATGGCGACGGCGACGTCCAGCCTGCGGCCCTTGCCCTGGCGCTCGAGCCAGCGAAAATGTTCCGCGCCGCCCTTGTGGATCTGCCAGTGCATGCCGGTGGTGCGCTCGTCGTAAACCTGCATGCGGTAGCAGCCGACGTTGCGCCGGCCGTTCTTGGGGCTGCGCGTGACCACCAGGGGAAAGGTGATGAAGCGCCCGCCGTCCTGCGGCCAGCATTTCATGATGGGAAGCGAGGCCAGCGAGACCTTCTCGCGCTCGATGATTTCCTTCACCGGGCCGGTCTTCACGGTGCGCGGGAAAAACGACCCGAGTTCGGCAAGCTTGGGAAGCAATTTGACCTTGTCGAAGAGGCCCGCGGGCGGGCGCATTTCGAGAAGGTCCTCGATGCGCCGCGCCACGTCCTCGACCGAGCCGACTTCCAGGGCCAGCTCCAGCCTCTTTTGCGACCCGAGCATGTTAATCAGCAGCGGCACCGAGTAGTTGAGTTTGTCCTGGCGCGAGCACGGCTTCTCAAACAGCAGCGCGGGGCCTTGCGCCTTGGAGACACGGTCCGTGATCTCGGTGATTTCAAGATCCACGTCCACTTCCGCCCCGATGTGACGCAATTCGCCTTCCTTTTCCAGACGTACTATGAATTCCCGAAGATCCTTAAAGGCCACGTTGTTCCCTCTCCTCGTTCAGATGGCAACCGCCTACAACCGTCGAGCAGCCCGGCGCCGGCGGCCGGCAGACTGCAGATTGTTCCTCGAGCGACGGCAATTCCGACAGCGAAGCATTGCAGATTGCGCGAGGCAAAGCAAGACTCAACCGGTGGCATCCTTCCTCCTTGACTTTCCCGCTACCCCGCCGGATACTCAGCTTATCGATTGCGTGTCGGACCGAGCAGGCCGCAGCGCCTGAGAATAGAAGGGCACAAGAACAAAGGTATCCCCCATGCGTGCCCAGGCTCTGAAATGGCGACGTTGCCGCTCAAGGGCCGGGTTTGTGCCGCCGGCGGCCCTCCTGTTGCTTGTTCTCGGCGGGGCGGCGCCTTGTTTGACCGCGCAATCTCCCGACGCCACGGAGCTTTCGGCAAAAGAAACAGAACCCGATTACAAACTGGAAGTGGAACGCAACCTCGTGCAGGTTCGCGTCGTGGTGAGGGATTCCAGAGGCCGCACCGTCGGAAATCTCCGTAAAGAAGATTTCCAGTTGTTTGACAACGGCAAACCCCAATCCATCAGCCACTTCTCCGCCGAGGCTGAACAAGCCCCGCACGCGCCCCTTGCGCCGGTTCCCGGGAAAGAAGCTGAACCCGGAGCCGTGCCGGAAACTGAGCTGAATGCCCAGTCACCTCGGCGTTACCTGGCGCTGTACTTTGACGACATCCACATGCCCTTCGAAGATGTGGCTGGCGTCCGGGAGGCGGCGGAAAGCTACTTGAAGTCTGCGCTGACCCCGGCGGATCGCGTGGCTGTCTTTACAGCTTCCGGTCAGGGTAATCTCGATTTCACCGCCGGCTGGGATGAGATTGAAGCAGCCCTGCGGCGCATTCAGCCCCGTGGTTTTGGGCGGAACACCCAGACCTGCCCGGAGGTCCTCGATTATCAGTCGTATTTGATCGTCCACGAGCAAAACACTTTCGCCGTCGATATTGCAACTTACGAAGCTCTGCATTGCCATTACCAGGATGACCCCAAGTATCTTGATAACGCCCGGACGGAGGCGGAGACGGAGGCCCAAAACAGATTGCACGAATTCGAGCGCACCACGGAAGCAAGCCTGCGAGGTTTGGGCGAAGTGATTGGACGGATGAGCGTTCTTCCCGGACAACGAGGGATTGTCCTGATTTCGCCGGGCTTCCTGACGGTGTGGGATAAACTGCGGGTTGACCAGATCGTGAATCGAGCCCTGCGAAGGAACATCGTCATCAATACCTTGGATTCGAAAGGATTGGATGCCCCTCTTCCCATGGGCGAAGCCAGCGAGGAGCACGTCATCACTCCCAACCATCCCGACCTCGTCGGGCGAAAGCTTGAATTCAGGTTGAGCGCCAGAACCCTTCGCACCGAAACACTCCGTGACCTTGCGGAAGGCACGGGCGGAGTCTATTTCGGCGACAACAACGACCTTGTCGAGGGATTGCAGAAGGTCAGCGAACTGCCGGAATCGTATTACAGTCTGGCGTTCTCTCCGGAAAAATTGAAATTCGACGGCCGCTTCCACAAATTGCGGATCAAGTTGGTCCATTTCCCCGCGTATTCAGTTGAGGCCCGGCGCGGGTACTTCGCCCCCGAGCATTCTGAGAACACCCAGGAGCGCGCCAAGGAACAGATGGCCGAGGCGGTTTTCTCTCAGGAGAGACTCAGCCAGATTCCCCTGGAAGTGCAGACGCAATTCTTCAAGCAGAACCAGCTCGATGCGACCCTTTCCGTTCTGGCGCATGTGGACATAAGGTCCATTCAGTTCCGCAAGGTGAACGGTCGCAATCTGAATAACCTGACCGTGGTCACCATCCTTTTCGACCAGAACGGAAATTACTTGCAGGGCAAGGAAAGGCGTGTAGACTTTCACTTGCGCGACGAAAGCCTGACCAAACTCGCTCAGTCCGGACTGACCATGAAAACCCGTTTCACAGTGAAGCCTGGAACCTACATGGTCCGCGAGGTGGTCCGCGATTCTGAGGGGTCGCAAATCTCCGGACTGACGCGAACGGTGCAGATTCCGTATTGAGAGTGTGACGTATGAGACGACGCATATTGAGATCGCTGCTTATCGCGGTGTTTGTACTGGGCGGCGCGGAATTCTCGCCGCGGCTCGCGCCCGCGGGCCAGGCGGGTGCGCAGCAACCCGGTGTTCCCGCCCCTGAGACTTCTCCGGAGGTCATCAAGACCGAGTCCCAGTTGGTCCTCGTGGACGTTATTGCAACCGGCAAGAAGGACGACCACCTTGGCGACCTCACCGCCAAGGAATTCCGCGTTTACGAAGACGACAAAGAACAGCCGATTGTGAGCTTCTCGCACATCACGACGGCACCGGATGCGAGCTCTCCCAACAGCCGGCGTTACATCGTGCTGTTCTTCGACGACTCGACGATGAGCAGCTCTGACCAGACCTACGCGCGCAAAGCGGCGGCGGAATTCGTCGCGAAATCGGCGTCCAAGGACCGCGAGATGGCGGTGGTTGACTTTACCGGAATGACCCGCATCGCACAGGACTTCACCGCCGATCCAGCCGCCCTGAGGTCAGCCGTGGAGGGCGTCAAGTTCGGCACGCTAAAGCCCAACGAACCAGGACAATCCACCGACCTCGCGTCGTTAGGCGGGTTCTCGGGAATCCAGATGCGGACGGATTTCGCCGCCCGCAGCATTCTTTTGGCGGTGCGGAGCATGTGCCGCTCGCTTCGGGCCGTGCCAGGCCGCAAAACCCTGATTCTCTTTTCCGGAGGATTTCCTCTCAATAGCGAACGTGCGACGGAGTTGAGCGCGACGATTGACGCGGCGAACAAGGCCAACGTGGCCATTTACCCGATTGACGTTCGCGGACTGGAGGGTTTGCAGGCGCCGCCAATGATGAACAATCCGACTGGGATCCCCACCATGCCTGGCGGCCCCCCCGGCGCGGGCCTTGGAGACTCCCCGTTCCCGCACTCGACCGCCCTGCTGGCATCGCTCGATGATTGGATTCCGCTGCATAGCCGCCTTGAGCAAAGGCCAGGCGGCGGAGGCGGTGGCGGAGGAGTGGGCGGCACCGGGGGCGGCGGAGGCCCGCGAGGTGGCGGAGGCGGCGTGGGAGGCGGTTCAATTGGCGGCGGAGGCGGCACTCGAGGCGGTGGCACAGGTGGGACCAGCGGCACTGGTGGGACCGGCGGCACTGGTGGGGCTGGCGGCACTGGTGGAACCCGCGGTGGCCCGGGCAATAATCCCCCCGGCAACTCTGGCGGCGGCTCCCGGAATCCTGGCGGCTATCTGAACAACTACGGCCGGCCCAACATGAGGAACAATCCCCTCAACCAGATCATTCCTCCTCTGATGGAGAATGTCAGCACCAACCAGCAAGTCCTTTATGCGCTGGCGGACGGAACGGGAGGATTTGTAATCGTCAATACCAACGACTTCAAGGCGGGATTGGACAAGATCGCGGCCGACATGGATGATTATTACATCCTGGGCTATGTTCCTCCTCATCCCGAACACGACGGCAGCTACCACAAGATCAAGGTGAAGGTGGAACGGCACGGCGTGGAGATCCGCGCCCGCAACGGCTACTTCGATGTGAAGAGTCCTGACCTGCTGGCTGGAAAGCCGGAAGGAAAAGTCCTGGAAGATCGCGCGGCCAGTAGCGCGCCCACGGATTTCCCCGTTTCCGTAGCGGCCCCCTACTTCTACACTTCGCCAGGGGTGGCTCGCGTAAACCTGGCGGTCCAGATGCCATCCGATTCCATCGCCTTCGAGAAAGAGAAAGGCAAATATCACGGCGAAATCAATGTCCTAGGCATCGCCTACCGGCCGGACGGGTCGGTAGCCGCCCGCTTCAGTGATACCGTGAAGGACGAACTGGAAAAGAAAGAGGTGAAAGAGTTCTTGAAATCGCCGTTTACCTACCAGAACACGTTTGATATTGCTCCCGGCAAATACGATCTGAAGATCGTCATGAGCGCGGGAGGTGAAAAGTTCGGAAAGTTCGAGACGCCGCTTTCGATCGGAGAATTCACGGGAAAGAAGTTTGGCATGAGCGGCGTGGCGCTTTCGCGCGCGGTGCGGCCCACGACGGATATGCTGGCCAGCCTGGACACCCAACTGCTCGAGGAACGAACCCCGCTCATCTTCAAGGGCATGGAAGTGGTTCCGACGGCGGACTACAACTTCTCCAAGCAGGACAAGATCGGTGTGTATTGCGAGGTCTACGAGCCCGAGCACCTCGTCAGGGGCTTGTCCCACGTGGGCATCATCGTGGACATCTTCGACCGGAAGACCAATCAGCGCGCCTTTACCACCAACACCATGCTGATTGACGACAATGTTGTCGAAGGCAGCCCGGTGATTCCCGTTTTGTTCGCACTGCCCGACGCCACCCTTCAGCCGGGCGAGTATCGCATGGAAACGCATGCTCTCGATTCGTTGGGCAACAAATCACCGGTTCACTCGGTGAACTTCGCGCTCAATTGATCCCGGGTCCGAAGGCAATTGCGGGTTCTTGTGCGAAAAATCATGGTCCGCTCGCTGTGTCGCGGCAGGAATGAAAGGTCTTATCTTGCCGAGAGGTCTCCTGTCCACTCAGATTCCTGCGGCGCGGCGCGCGCTGCTCGAATGGTTCCGGCGCTCGGCGCGGCCCCTGCCCTGGCGCCATCATCCTTCGCCCTACGAAGTCTGGGTATCGGAGGTGATGCTTCAGCAAACGCAGGTCGCGACGGTGGTTCCCTACTACAAACGGTTCCTTCAAGCCTTCCCCACGCTTGAGGACTTGGCGCGCGCGCCGCTCGAGCGCGTGCTCCGGGTGTGGTCGGGGATGGGCTATTACCGCCGCGCCCGCAACCTGCATCGCGGCGCTCAGACCGCGCTGGAAAGATTCGGCGGCAGCTTTCCCGCCGATTATCACCAGGCACGCTCGCTGGCTGGAGTGGGCGACTACACCGCCCGCGCGGTGCTGAGCATCGCTTACAATCAGCCTTATGGCGTGCTCGACGGCAACGTAGCGCGCGTCATTGCGCGTCTGGGTGCAATCCCCGGCAACTCCGGCCAACCGGAGGTCCGCCGCGCGGTTGAAGGCGTGCTCGGCCAACTGCTTTCGCCGCGCCGGCCCGGCGACTTCAACCAGGCCATGATGGAGCTTGGGCAAACGATTTGCCTGCCGCGTTCGCCTCGCTGCCCGGCTTGCCCACTGCGCAAATGGTGCCGGGCTCTCCGCCAGGGCCGGGCCGAGGCCTACCCTGAGCCCAAGCCGCGCCGCCCCACGGAGCGTCATCATCTCGCTGCCGGGATCATCCGGCACGGCGGCCTCGTGGCACTCGTCCGCGGCCTGGATGACGGCCTGCTCCTCGACCTGTGGAATTTCCCTTCGGCTTTTGGCTCTTCCCGCGCCCAGGCCACGCGCAAGTTGAGAGAAAAGCTTGCTTCGCTCGCGCGCGGCTCAGTGCGACTGGGTGAACCCATTGGCGAGGTTCGGCACAGCATCACATTTCGCTCCATTCGCGTGCACCTGATTCCCACCGAAGTTTCAGACGGCGCCGGTTCGTTGCGCTGGTTTTCGATAAGCCGTCTGCGGGGCGCGGCGGTTTCAAAACTGGCCCGCAAGATTGTGGAGCGACTTCAGGAGGTTCCCTTCTCATGACAACCCTACAAATAGCAGATCAATTACAGCGCGCCTACCACGGCAACGCCTGGCACGGACCGGCGCTGCGCGAATTGCTGGCGGACCTGCCCAGCCGAACCGCAGCCCGCAGACCCCTTGCGGGCGCGCACACCATCTGGGAAATCGTGCTGCACATCAGCCGATGGGAAGACGTGGTGTGCCGGCGCCTTGCCGGAGAGCGCATCGTTTCACTCCCTCCCGAAGAAGACTGGCCGCTTCCCGGCGACACGACTCCGGCGGCGTGGCGAAAAACTTTGCTGGGCCTTCGCCGCAGCAATTCAGCCCTGGTGAAGGCAATCAGGCGGTTTCCCGCGCGCCGGCTGAACGAGACGGTGCCGGGAAAGAAACACACTTTCGAGCACATGCTGCACGGAGTGACGCAGCACGATCTCTACCACGCCGGGCAAATCGCTTTACTCAAGAGGGCCCAATAGAATCCGGCTTTCGCGGTGTGGACCTGCGGCCTTCCCGCGCGCGGTGATCCTGCGCCGGCGCAATACGGGGTGCAACAGATGTCCAGCCGCCTGCATCTGTGAGGGGTAGAATAAGAAGCGGTGGCCGATGAAAGGCATCTCAGGCAAGAGAGGATTCCTCCTGATGCTCGCCTGCGTGGTGAGCCTTGCCGCGCAGAAGCCTTCGGCGAATGCCCCAGCTCCCGCCGCCCCCGAAACGCCCGCCAAAGTCCTTTCGGTTCCCGCCGGCGAGGAGTTGGTCCTCGAACTTGAGGATCCCATCAACACTCGCACCACGCGCAAAGGCGCCAAGGTTGATTTGACGAACACGACAGATGTTCTTGCCGGCGGCCGTATCGTTGTGCCGCGCGGAAGCACCGTTCACGCCACGGTGGCCGAGTCGAAGCGGCCCGGCCGTTTGTTGGGCAAAGCCAGAGTTCGCCTCAGCTTCGACGAGGTCGAGTTGCCGGATGGCACGCGGTTGGCGTTTTCGGCCGCGCTCAGCCGCGCCGGATGGTGGGGCTCCAAAGGCTCGATTGATCAAAACGTCAAAGGCGAAGGCGGAAAGTCGCACGACATCTACACGGTGGGACAGGGCGCAGCGCAAGGCGCGATTTTCGGTGTCCTTCTTGGAGGCGGCTCAGGCGCGGCACGCGGAGCGGCGGCCGGCGCAGCAATCAGCGCCCTCGCGGTGCTGCTCCAGCGCGGGCCCGACCTCGATCTGCCGCCCGGCATGATGTTCGAGGTCGAACTGACCCAGCCTCTCGATGTGCCCCTGGCAACGGTCGAAGCTTTGGAACGCGCGGCCGCCGCCTCGGCGCCCGTCGAGCCGCAGCTCAATGCGCCGGAGGCCGAGGACTCCCGCATCGAGCCGGATGCCTCCGCCCTGCCCGTGGCGCCTGCGTCGCAAACCGAGGCCGGGGGGTCCGCGGTGAATCCTGCAACGCAAGATGCGGAGAAAACCGACGCGCCGGAGGTCGCCGCCAACCGCACCTCGTTGCCGCCTCCCGCCCCCGCAGCGCCGCGCCCGGCCGCGCCTCCCGCGCCGGTCAGTCCGGCCGCGAGCGGCGGCTACGTGGTGAAAATGAGCGTGAACCTGGTGCTAGTGGAAGCCACAGTCCGCGACGCGCGCGGCAGCATCGTGGACGGATTGAGGCGCGACGATTTCAAGCTGTTTGAAGATGGTGCGGAGCAACAGATCCAGTATTTCTCGCGCGATGAGCTGCCGCTTGCCATTGCCTTGGTGGTGGACCGCAGCGGAAGCGTCTCCCCTTACCTCGACGAGCTCCGCGACGCGGCCGAGGCCACGCTTTCGCAGCTCAAGCCCGAGGACGAGGTCGCGTTGTTCGCCTTCGCGGCCAAGCCGCAGAGGCTGGAATACCTGACCACCGACCGCCGTCGAATCTCGAGCGCCATTTCCAACATCGAGGCGAGCGGCGGCACCAACATCACCGACGCGCTCTTCGACGCCGC
Source organism: Acidobacteriota bacterium (assembly GCA_024638215.1). Classification (GTDB taxonomy): domain Bacteria; phylum Acidobacteriota; class Terriglobia; order UBA7540; family UBA7540; genus JAHEKS01. The sequence goes on from JAHEKS010000099.1 coordinate 9,250, forward strand.
GCTCTACCTGGGGCGCGCCGCCAGCCGCAGGCGCCATGCCATCATTCTGGTTTCCGACAATCAGGGCACCGTGCGCGGCTTCGCCAGCGACAAGGGGCTGATCCGCATGGCGCTGGAGACGGAATCGGTGATTTACAGCATTCGCATCGGCGGCCGGGCCGGCATTCGCGGCGTGAACCGGCCGCTGTGGACCCCCGGCATGACTTCGGTCAACAAGGTCACGCGCGAGACGGGAGGAGAAATCATTGACGCCGGGAGCGGCGCGGACCTGGGCGCCGCCATGGCGACCGTCATTTCCCGCCTCAAGCAGCGCTACACCCTGGGCTATCAAACCAGCAACAAGAAGCGCGACGGCGGCTTTCGCGCCATCAAGGTTCGACTGGCCGGCGCCTACGCCGCGCCCGCGAACGAGTATTCCATCTACGCCCGCCGCGGCTATTACGCCCCCATGGAGCGCGTCGCCGCCGACTCGCCAACAAAATAATCCTGGAGGACGTTCGTGGGGGTGCACGGCCGGGCCCCCTTTCGCTTCCGGAGACAGCGTCCTGCCTCGCGCCGATTGTGTTTGCGGGTTAAGATAGGCAAGGCGCACTGGGACGGGCATGGGAATCCTGGCCACTAAAACCGCGACCGGCTTCGACGAGCTGACGCGCAAGCAGTCGCACATCAGCGTGCAGCGCTATTTTGAAATCTCGCTGCTTCTGATGCTCTCGACCGCCTTCCTCACGGTTGCGACCACCGGCAAGCTGGACCTGATTTCCATCCTGACGGTTTCCGCGGCGATGGCGCTCAAGTTCTGGAGCTACGTGCGCAACGCCGACTATTCCCTTGCGCCGCGCACCGTCACGCGCCTTTCGGTCTTTTACATTTTCTTCTATGCGCTCGACTTTCTGCTCTTCTCGCCGGGCCCCACAATGCTCGACCAGATGCTGCAGGCGACGGTCCACCTGGTCCTGTTCACGGTGATCATCAAGGTGTTTTCGGCGCGCACGTATCGCGACTACGCCTATCTCGCCACGCTCTCCTTCCTGATGATGCTGGCCGGCGCCGTGCTGACGGTGGGCACGCTTTACCTGGTGTGCTTCGGATTTTACCTGCTGTTTGCGATTTCCACTTTCGTGAGCTACGAGATCAAACGGTCGGTCGAATCCGCCCCGCGGCCGTCCGAAGGTCCCTTCCCGTCTCCCGCGCTCAATCGGAGCGCCATCGAAAAAGCCCTGATGACCTCGACGGCCGGGCTGGCGCTGGGGATTGTGGCGCTGGCCTCGGTGCTGTTTTTCGTCATTCCCCGGTTCCGCACCGGCTACCTGACGGGCCTGGGCGCCGACCGGCAGAACATCACGGGTTTCTCCGAAACCGTCAACCTGGGGGACATCAAGAAAATCCTGCGCTCGAACGCCGTGGTGATGCGCGTTGTGGTGGACGGCGACCCGCGACGCTTTGCGGGCGTCAAGTGGCGCGGCATGGCGCTGACCAGCTTCGACGGCAAGCGCTGGTACAACGACAACACTGAGCAGGAAATCCTCCAGCCCGCCTATATCACCCAGTCGCAAGAGAGCAATTTTGTCCTGATGCCTTCAGAGGGAGGAGGCGCGATGCGCCGCCCGGTCGAATACCGGGTCGTGCTTTCGCCGGTTTCGACCGACGTGCTTTTTGCGGCCGCCCGCGCGCGGCGAGTCTCAGCGCGGATTCGCTACCTCAACATTGACCAGACGCGCTCGCTCCATAATCCCCGGCACGGCTACGCGCCCTTCGGCTACACGGTTGTTTCCGACATCGGCGTTCCGTCCCCCGCCGCGTTGCGCGCGGCGTCAACCACGCTTCCACCCGACCTGCGGCTGCTTTACCTGCGGCTCCCCGAGAATCTGGACCCCCGGATTGCGCAACTGGCGGCCCAGGTCACCTCTTCCGCCAACAATAACTATGATCGCGCTACGGCGATTCAGAACTATTTGCGGAATAACTATGGCTACTCGCTCAACCCTCCTTCCATCGAGCCCGGCGATCCCATCGGCAGTTTTCTTTTCAAGTCCAAAGAGGGCTACTGCGAGTATTTCGCCGCCGCCATGGTCCTGATGCTGCGCAGCGTCCAGGTCCCGGCGCGCATCGTGAACGGATTTCAGACGGGAACCTTCAACCGGCTGGGCGGAGATTTTATCGTGCGCGCGCGCGACGCGCACAGTTGGGTGGAGGTCTATTTCCCCGGCTACGGCTGGTTTCCCTTCGATCCCACGCCGCCCGATCCCAATCCCATCACGGGCGGGGATTGGGGCGCGCTGGAAGATTATTACGACGCCATCAACCTGTTCTGGAACGAGTGGATCATCAACTACGACTTTGCCCACCAGATGCAACTGGCGCAGCAGTTCGATCAGAAAACCCGGCAAGCTCAAATGCACTACCGCCGCAGCATGCGTGATTTTCGCGAGGCTCTCATCCGTGACGCCACGCGCCTGGAAATCTGGCTGATGGCGCACAAACTGCTGGTGCTCCTGTTCATGCTTGCCGTTCTCGCTTATCTGCTCCTGGAAGGGAAAGACCTGACGCTGGACGACCTGCGGTTCCTGTGGGCGTGGCGCTTCCGCCCGGGCGAAATGACCCTCGGCCCGCGGGAGGCGGCGTTCACGTACCAGCGGTTCATGCGGATCATGGCGAAAAAAGGCTATCGCAAGCCGCCCGCGCAAACGCCGCGCGAATTCGCGCAAGGCTTTGAGCGAACCGTGTTGAGCTGGCCGGTCTCGGAGTTCACGCGCCTTTACAACGCTTTCCGCTACGGCCGCGCTACGGTTTCCCTGCTCGATCTGCGCCGGCTTCTCGAACGCATCAAGAACGCTTACTGAGAATTACAGAATCGAGTGACACGCAGGGCTGTAGCGCCGGTGTCCCCACCGGCGCTTTGCGGCGCTGAGGACAGCGCCGCTACAGAGGACGGCGTCACTGAGTTATGTAATCCTCATTAGGTGCGCGTCGGGTGCGCAAGAGGAACTTCGGCATCAAGCCGGAGATCATGACGCCTGCCCAAGCGCGCTCAGGGAGCGATACACCGCGCGAACCAGCATCCAAAGCAAAAAGTAAATTACCACCATCGCCGCCACACCCACGCCGCGCCAAGCGGCCGAGAGCGAAGCGCCGAAGAGCCGCATGGGCATGTTGACGACGAAATGGGCGAATAGGCCCGCGAATAGGCCCAGAATCGCCCCCCAAACAGGCAGCCAGCGCGGCGCCCAACGCTTGGGAGCAAGGATCGCCCAGATCCCCCAGACGAACGGGGCGGCACACCAGATCGCCGTCAGTGGGGCCGCCTCTTGCACGCTCAGAGTACGCGAGAAGATTAATCCGATTGCTCCCAGCCCGATGACGGTGGAAGCAACGGCGGCGGCTGAAACGTAACGCCGAAACATATTGACCTCCTTGTCCGCATTGGCCGGCCGCGCGCCGTTCCGGGCGCGCGAAAAGCCAAATGCGGAATGGAGAACGTCGGGACGTGCCAATCATACACCCCCCGGCATTGACGCGAAAGCGCCACCGAACCGCGCCGAGGCAGGGTCATTAATCCCGTGGTCTTCGCCGCCACTTGGGCGCGACTGTCTCCCTTTTCGGCTCGTTCAGGGGATGGACTTTCCGCCGTCCACCGCAAATACTTGCCCGGTGATGAAATCGGCTTTGGTGGCAAGATACAGCACCATCTGAGCAATATCTTGGGCGGAGCCGGCCTTCTTAAGGGGAGTGGCGGAAATGATTTTTCGGATTTCCGAGGTGCGTTCCTCGTCAGGAAACAAAATCGTGCCGGGCGCGACGCTGTTCACCTGTATATGCGGAGCGAGGGCTTTGGCCAGGCAGCGGGTCAGCATGATGTTGGCGGCCTTCGACGAGCAATAGTGCATGTAGGAAGGCCAGGCCTGAATGCCGCCGAGCGAGGAAATGTTGATGATGCGGCCGCGCTTGCGCTTGAGCATCATCCTGGCCGCGGCTTGCGCGCAGAAAAATGCCCCTTTTAGATTCACGCCCAGGATGCGGTCCCAATCTTTTTCGGTGAGCTTCTCCCAGCGCGCGGGGAAAAAAATGCCGGCGTTGTTCACCAGGATGTCCAGGCGGGCGAATTCCCTGTCCACGCGGCGAAACATGGCCTCGACTTGCGCGGGCCGGGCGATATCGGCACGCAGTGCGAGCGCGCGAACCCCGAGGCGCCGAATCTCACGGGCCGTCGCTTCCGCCCCGCCGCGCGACTGGCTGTAATTCACCACGGCGTCGGCGCCCGCGCGCGCCAGCGTCAGAGCGATCTCGCGGCCGATGCGCCGCCCGCCGCCCGTCACCAGCGCGACCCGGCCCCGCAGGGGTGCGTCATCATTTTCGTTGCGCCGTTTTGACACAATCATTCTGCCTTCCGCGACCTTCCCAACCGGTTACAGCCTTTCGAAGCGCGCCGTAAAGTGGCGCAAAAACGGGGGTTCGTGGGTTAGTTTCAGTCCTCGGATCTGCTCGCGGCGCTTGAAAACCTCCAGAATGACTTCGACCACATAATCAATATGGCTCTGGGTGTAAACGCGGCGCGGAATCGCCAACCGCACCAGGTCCATTTTCGCCGCCTCGCCGAACATCAAGGTGCCAATCTCCACCGAACGGATCCCGCCTTCGAGATACAGCTCGGCCGCCAGCGCCACGCCGGGAAATTGCTCGCACGCAATGTGCGGCAGAAAGGCGCGCGCGTCGAGATAGACCGCGTGGCCGCCCGGCGGTTGCACGATGGGCACGCCCTGTCCGGCGAGGTGATCGCCGAGATAGGCGGTCGAAACGATGCGGTAGCGAAGGTAGTCCTCCTCCAAAACTTCTTCCAGCCCGACCGCGATGGCGGCGAGGTCGCGCCCGGCCAGGCCGCCGTACGTCGGAAAGCCTTCGGTGAGGATCAGCAGATTCTTCTCTTGTTGCGCCAGGGCGTCGTCGTTGGTGCAGAGAAAACCGCCGATGTTAGCAAGGCCGTCTTTCTTGGCGGACATGGTGCAGCCGTCGCCGAGCGCGAACATTTCCTGCGCGATGGCCTTGGGCGTTTTCGATTCGTAGCCCTTCTCGCGCAGCTTGATGAAATAAGCATTCTCCGCAAAGCGGCAGGCGTCGAAATAGAGCGGGATTCTGTGCTTGCGGCAGACGGCGCTCACGGCGCGGGCGTTTTCCATCGAGACCGGCTGCCCGCCGCCGGAATTGTTGGTGATGGTCAGCATCACGAGCGGGATTTTTTCTCGCCCTTGGCGCGCGATGAGCGATTCGAGCGCGGCCACGTCCATGTTGCCCTTGAAGGGATGCCGGGTGGCGGGCTCGCGGCCTTCAGGAATCAGCAGGTCTACGGGCTTGGCGCCGACAAATTCAATATTGGCGCGCGTAGTATCAAAGTGCGTATTATTTGGGACTGCGTCGCCTTTCTTGCACATGACGCCGAAAAGAATCCGCTCGGCGGCCCTTCCCTGGTGGGTGGGGATAACGTGTTTGTAGCCGAAAATATCCTGCACGGTCGCGCGCAGCCGGTCGAAGCTCTTGCTGCCCGCATAGCTCTCGTCGCCTTCCATCATCGCCGCCCACTGGCGAGTGGACATGGCGCCGGTCCCGGAATCGGTGAGCAGGTCAATCAGGACGTCTTCGGCAGGCAGCAGAAACAAATTGAAACAGGCGCGGTGCAGCAGTTCTTCGCGCTCCTGGCGCGTGGTCCAGCGGATGGGCTCGACGCTTCTGATTTTGAAGGGTTCAATAATGGTACGCACGGCCATCGGGTCACCTCGCGGGGGCCGCATCGGTCCGGCAACCGCCACGCGCCGCCATTGTAAACCGTTCGGC
>JAHEKS010000100.1 GCA_024638215.1 Acidobacteriota bacterium
CGTCAATGGAACTCGACTCGAGGAAAATAACCCCGTGCGCACAATCCTGAGCATTGACGAGCAGATTGACAGCATCCCCATAGTCCAACGACTAATCCTGTACAAAGACCTAAAGAGGCTTGATATCGATACGAGCATCAAGTGGGAGCACAACCGACTCTTGAATATCCAGCAATTGATTCCCCTCCAACAGGATCAACCGGAATTCCACTACGGCGTTGCCTTCGGGGAGAACGCGGCGAACAACCTAATTCCGGGCTCCGGACCAACATCAAGCGATGAGTTGCAGAAGGCAATTTGGGAGAAATATCGCATTATTCACGGATGGATTTTCGGAGGAACACAGGACTGGGGACTAACACTTGCGGCTGACCATCAGGTTGTTGAGCTCGACCCGAAGACGATTCGAGCTGACATGATTCGCGGAGCTGCTTACACTTCGGTCAAAGTAGAGCGCGGCGCCGAGGTCACATCCATGAAGTATCCCCCTCCCGGGCTTTACGTCTTTCGGTATTCGCTTACCTCCGGCGCGGGAGACTGGAGGGGGAACCGATCTTATGAGCAGGGAGAAAATTTCAACAACCCTTTGATCCCAGTCGAGGTTGTAGATACCCAGTCAAGCAAGTCCCTTCCGCCCACTTATTCTTTTGGATCCGTTCAATCGGACGATCTGGTTATCAGCGCGATAAAGAAATCCGAGAAAGACGGTTCTGTCATCGTGCGCCTCTTCGAAATTGAAGGAAAGAAGGCCGAGACTCCGGTGTTGTTCCTGGGCAAGCAGCAAGCCTTTCGAGTAACCACCTTGCTCGAGGACAACTCGGGTACCGAAGACGAGCAGATGTTGCGGATGGATCCATACCAAATCAAGACGCTTAGGCTTCTATCCCAGGATTGATCACGGTCGGGTCGGCCTTATGACGGACACGGAAATGAGTGACCCATCCGCTGAATCCTTCAGTCGCATCAGGAAGTTCCGCCGCGAGGTTGACGAAATTATTCCCCCGAATGCGAAAGCAGAGAAGCTGGCAAGCGGGTTCGGTTTTACCGAAGGGCCGGTATGGACGCGTGAGGAGTTTTTGCTCTTCAGCGACATTCCTGGCAACGCCATCTTCAAGTGGGATGTGAAATCTGGCATCTCCGAGTATCTCAGGCCGAGTGGCTATGACGGATCCGATACCGCGCCAGGAGCACACATCGGATCGAATGGACTTACCTTGGACCGCGAGGGCAGGCTCATTATCTGTGAGCACGGCAACCGGCGGTTGACCCGCCTGGAAGCGGACCGTCGGCGCACTGTTCTGGCTGACCGTTACCTGGGCAAGCGATTAAACAGTCCGAACGATGTCGTCTGCAAATCAAATGGTTCAATTTACTTCACTGATCCGCCCTACGGCCTTCCGCAACGCGACGCGGACCCGGACAAGCAACTTTCATTCAACGGCGTGTTTTGCTTGGTGGAGGGACATTTGCAGCTCGTCTATGGCGGTCTGACACGGCCCAACGGACTTGCCTTCTCCCCCGATGAAGAGTACTTGTACGTCTCCAATTCTGACCGGTCACGAATGATCTGGATGCGTTTCGATGTCGCACCCGATGGAACGCTTTCTAACCCTGAAGTCTTTTACGACGCAACTCAAGAGTCTGCCGAGGGCTTGCCGGATGGACTTAAGCTCGATCGGCTCGGGAACCTTTATTGCACCGGACCAGGCGGCATTTGGATCTTCTCGCCCGCCGGAAAACACTTGGGGACGATCGAGTTGCCCGAAGTGCCTGCTAATTGTAACTGGGGCGACGACGGCAGAAATCTGTATATCACCGCGCGCACGAGTCTGTATCGAATTCGGCTGTGGATTGAAGGGATCCGTCCATAAGAGGCCAAAAATGGAAAGTCAAACCAACCTTTTCCGGTGAACTTAGAGCTTCACGGGAGACGAGTCAGGGAGCAAATAGAATCTTGAGGCTGGTATCGGCGTGATACATTTTCTGGAAACCCTGCGGAGCATCTCGCAGGGGGAGTCGGTCGGTGATAATCGGCAGAACATCCACCGCCCGACGGGCAAGCAAACCTAAGGCTACCCTGAAATCACCGACTTTGTACACTCTTGCGCTGTGCGTCTGAATTTCCTTGAAAACGATCCTGAGAATGTCGAGCTCGGGAGGCGCCTTCGGAATACCGACGAACGCGATGGTTCCACGTACCTTGCAGCATTGGACGGCGTCTCGATAGGCAGCGGGGAAACCCGAAGCTTCAAACACTGAATCTACGAAATGCTCACCTATGAGGCGCCGCAGCGCTTCCGTGGAATCTCCTTCCGTGGGGTCGAATGTTGGGAATCCCATGCGATGGGCCAGGTCACGCCGGAGTTGCTTGGTCTCGGAAACGACGATCTCACGCGCCCCGCTTGCCCTCAAGACTTGCGCCAGCAGATTTCCGATTGGACCGCCTCCCGTGACCAGCACCGTGTCGCCGGGGCGAAACGACGAATTCCGCACCGCGTGGACAGCGACAGACAACGGCTCAACCACGGCCGCCTGTTCGTCGTTCACCTCCTCGGGAACGGGAACAAGTTGGTCTTGTCGGGCTTTCACGTATGACGCGAATCCCCCATCCCGGTCGATTCCGATCAGCCCCAGTTTCTCGCAAACGTGCGCGTTGCCCTCGCGGCAGGGCGTGCATTGCATGCAGGAAATCAGCGGATAGACAGCGACCCTGGTCCCTTTTTTCCACGCGGGATCAACCTGCTGCCCCAGCTCCCTGATGGTGCCGAAAATCTCATGCCCCAGAACTCGCGGGGGAGTGGCACGGGGATGTTTGCCGCTATAAATCATCATGTCGGTGCCGCAGATGCCGGCATAGCGCACCTTGACCACAACCTCTCCTGCCGAGGGCTCAGGGTCCGGCCAGTCCTGGACCCTTATCTTCTCCTTGCCTTGATAGACTGCCGCCTGCATTCTTCCTGTCCTTTCCTTCTCAACCTAGCGCGCCATCCAACCGCCATCCACCAAGAGAATGTGGCCGTGAACGAAGTCAGAGGCTGGCGACGCCAAGAAAATGATCGCGCCTTGAAGGTCTTCCGGCTTTCCCCACCTTTGCGCAGGGATGCGCTCCGCGATCTCCTTCGAGCGCACCGGGTCGTCGTAGAGCGCTTGCGTGAGGTCCGTCAGGATATAACCCGGCGCAATGGCATTCACGTTGACGTTGAAGCGCGCCCACTCGTTGGCCAACGCCTTGGTCACTTGGGCGACTCCGCCTTTACTGGCCGCATAGGCGGGGATTGTGATTCCACCCGTGAAACTCTGCACCGATGCAATGTTGATGATCTTTCCGTATTTCTGTTTGAGCATCTCCCGGCCCACACGCTGGCACATGCGGAACAAGGCTGTGAGATTCAGGGCGATGACCCGGTCCCAATCCGATTCGGCAAAATCCGCGGCGGGAGTGCGCACCTGCGTTCCCGCGCTGTTCACCAGAATGTCCACACGGGTCCACTGGCGTAAGACTTCATCCACGACTTGTTTCTGAAAATTCCGATCCGTGAGGTCTCCTTGAAACGCGAGCGACCGCCGTCCGCGGGCCAGGACACCCTGTCGGGCCTCCTCGGGGTAGGAAGTGCATCCGAGGACAGCGACGTCGGCGCCGGCCTCCGCCAAAGCCCACGCAGCGGCGCGGCCAATTCCTCTCGACGCCCCGGTCACAATCGCGGTCTTGCCGTCCACCTGGAATCTGTCCAAAGCTCGTCCTACCTCATGCGTCTGTCAGTCAGAGTCGCTTGTAGCGAAGAAAGACTTCAACGGGGTCGCCGCCACGGGCAAACTCCTCACGCGCCAGATCCTCAAGTCCTTTGATTCGCTCGCATTCTTCCAGAACGCGAAGGGTCAGGTCCTTGGGAATGACCAGAACTCCGTCGAGATCGCCAAAAATGAAATCACCCGGGTTGACCACGACCGTGTCTTTAAGTTCCCCCGCCATCCGAACCGGAACCTGGCATTTGAGCATTGTGTAACGCCCAAAGGCTTCGACGGGGGTCCGGTAGCATGAGAAGACCGGGAATTTTTCGGCAATCAGGCGCTGGACGTCACGCGTCCCACCGTCGATCAACGCCCCCACTGCGCCGTGTGCCCGGGAGATCGTCGCGCTCAATTCACCGTAAATCGCGACATTGTAGGGAGTCCCGCGATCACGGACCTCAATGCAGGGATGGGTCATTTGAGTGACCATCCTCATCCGAGTATGCCGGCCCGCCTCATCTCGCTCACTGGTGAAGGTCCCTTTCATTGTGAAGGCTGGTCCCGCGAGCTTCATCTCCGGTGATAAGGGAGCAAATTGGTGCGATAAAACCTGCTCGGGATGCCCGAGACCCTCCAGCACGTCGTAAACTGCGCCCCCGTAAAGACATCGGTAGCGTTCACAGATCTGTTCCATGGTTACTGCTTGCGTCGTCTGCACGGAGTCCATTGTTTCACCTCGAGGAAGCCGAACGGCTACGTCAAAAGCAGCCCGCCATCAACGTAGATGGTCGCGCCGGTTACGTAATCCGATTCCGAGGAAGCCAAAAAAACCGCTGCACCTACGATGTCTTCCGAGTCGCCGATTCTCTTCCAGGGAATCCTGTTTAGAACCCTCTCGGTATTGCCAGGCTCGGATAGGGATTTCCGGTTCATGTCGGTCAGGATCGCCCCGGGAGAAATTGAATTGACGGCAATCTTGTGCTCGCCGAGCTCGAGGGCAAGCGACTTCGTCATCATCATCATTCCGCCCTTGGTGATCGAGTAGATCGCGCGATTCCGCAGGGGAGCGACGTCGTGGACGCTGGAGATATTGATAATCTTTCCGCCTCCGAATCCGAGCATCACCTCGGCGGCCTTCCGGCTGAGAAAATACGGTCCCTTCAGATTTACACCCAACGTCAGCTCCCAGGTCTCGACCGTCGCTTTCAGAAAGGGCTCATGAATCTCGATCCCGGCATTATTCACCAGAATATTGAGGGAGCCGAAGTGCTCAAGAGCCGCCGCCACCAGCCGCTCATGCTCGGCCAGCTCCTTGACATTCGCCTGGACTGCAACCGCCCTTCCTCCGAAGGATGTGATTTCCCGCACTGCGTCTTCCGCCATACCCGCTGAGCGAGAATAATTGACGACGACTGCGGCGCCTTCACGCGCAAATCCAAGGGCGATGGCCCGGCCGATGCCTCGCCCCGCGCCGGTCACAATGGCGACTTGATTCTTCAGCCGCATGTCTCCTCCGCTTCCGCGATGTTCATGACGTCCGTTCCCTCATAAAGGCCCAAAGGATGACAGCGGCCATAAGGTGCATAGAGCCCGCAAGCACAAACACCACCGCATACGAATAATGAGTGAGTAGGAATCCGACCAGGCGGGTGAATAGGAATCCTCCCAGGCTGCCAGCCGTCCCCATCAGCCCCAGGACAGAGCCTACAACATTCTCAGGGAGCACGTCGGGAATAAGCGCCGCTGTATTGATAAACCACGAATAGACAACGAGAGCCATCCCCGCAATCAAGGCGATCGCCATTCCGGCCGAAGGCACGCCGCTGATCAGAATCCCCAGCGGGGCGAAGGCGGCCGATATATACAGCACGCGCAGCCGGGCTCGAGCCGCGTTCATGCCCTTACGAATCAGGCGGTCCGAAGTCCCACCCCCCAACATGCCGCCCAGGGTACCGGCCACGAAAGGAATCCAAGCGTACAACCCAATCTCCTTGAGGCTGAATCCTCGCTGAGATTTGAGGTATTCCGGCGTAAACGCTACAAAGAACCACCACACCGGATCGGAAACTAGCCTGGCCAAGACCAAGCCCAAAACTTTCCTGTTTTTGAGGAGGTCGATCCAACGGCTGGGGCCGGGGCAAGCTGGACGCTCTGGCTTCGGGCTCGCGGCTTGTTTCGTATCGGGCGTCGCCGACGCGGCTGGGGCGCGATAAATCCAAAGCCAAACCACCGTCCATACCAGGCCTAGAGATCCGATGATCACAAAGGTCACGCGCCAGCCCGCCGTTAGAGTGATCGCCGCTATCAACGGAGCGGCGATGGCGTTGCCCAGCGCGCTGCCGGAGGAGAAGATTGCGATCGGGAGACCACGCTCCTCCTTGGAGAACCAAGTCGTCATGGCGCGCAGGCCCGCCGGATAGTTTCCGGGTTCGCCAAGTCCGGCTAGGAACTGCACGGCGCCCAGACCGAAAACGCCTTGCACCAGGCTGGTCAGCATGGTCCACACCGACCACCAGGTGACAAAGACCGCCAGTGCTACCCGCTCACCAATCCAGTCCACGATTCTCCCGCCCACCGTGTACATCACAGCGTAGGCGAGCAGGAAGAAGGAGACGACTTTGGAATAACTTTCGATGCTCATGCTGAATTGCTGGCGGAGCACCGGCGCAAGTACGTACAGGCCCTGGCGGTCGAGGAGATTCAAGACCGTCGAAACGGTGATCCAGGCTACAATGAACCACCGCAGCTTTCGATAACTTGAGCCGAGCGTCATAGCCTGCTGCCGTTCCATGACTGCGACTTCCATGTCTTCCTGCATGGATTACTGTTTCTCGCCGGCCCCAAGTCGGCTCTTGGCGAGCCCTGCCGTGATGGCGATCAGGGCTCGAGCCTGACCGTCTTGACCTGGTAAGGATTCAGTCGCAGCATCTTCGCGTCCGCGGCCCCCACATCCTCCTCGAGCAAGTTGGTTTCACGAAAGTTCTTTGGCTTACCGAGAAACAAGATCGGAGTTTCTGCCTTCTTTCCTTGAATCTCATAGAGGCGGAGGATAACCGAGCCATCAGCCTCAGCTTTTTTCAGTGCCGTAACGACCAAGTTGTCTCCCTGAACTGAAAGAAAGGAGTGAGTTGGAGGGAGTGATTTGCCGGATATGTCATCCTCCACACTGACCGGAATCAGAGGGTTGTTGAAGTTGAGCCCGGCTTGGTAGGACCGGGCGGCTCTCCAGTCGCCTGGGCCAGAGGAGAACGAATATTTGAACACATAGTGTCCCTTCGCCGGATAGTGCATGGACGTGAGCTCACCCCCGCGGTTGATCCGGGCCGATGTATACCGTTGACCGCGGATCATGTTCGCCTGAATCAGACCATTTTCCAGGCGCATTAACTGGTGATCTGCCGACACCGTCACGCCCCATTCCGGCGTGCCGGCGAACACCCAGCCCTGAATCACGCGGTACTTCTGCCAGGCTTCGCGCTGGATTTCGTCCCGGGCGTGCGGGCCGGTTCCCGGCATAACGTTGTCCAGCGAGTTCGCGCCGTAGGGCACTCCGTACTCCATTTTGGTGCCGGGTTGCTGGACTGGAAAAAGTTGCTCGACCCTGACGTATCTCGGTTCCTTCCAATCCAGACTGTTCCAAATATCCAACCTTTTCAGGTTTCGATAAAGGACCAATCGTTGGACAATCGGGATATCGGCGATCGTGCCGAAAATCTTCAGGACCGACCGGACGCCATTGTTTTCTTCTAGCGCCGTTCCATTGACGCTCAATGGAAAAGTCAGGCCCGTGTCGCTTTCGGGTTGAATGTTGTTCGTGCCGCGCTCCTCGAAACCGGCGATCCGCATGTCCTTCGTAGCATCACGATTCAGCTCCTTGTCGAAGACGGTGACTCCGCCGGTCGCCTTATCCACGGTGACTTTGTAGAACTGGTTCTCGATCACGTCCTCACCCAGAGGACGCTGAGGCCGTTTCAAGTCCTTGTCACTGTCCAGCTGAACATCGGAGGTCGGTGGAAACGACTCGGTCTGCGCGGCAGCCGTGAGGTAGTAGCTTTTGTAACCCAGCGAGGGAACGCCCTGCGCAACAAAGATCAACTCTACGGATCGCGATATCACATCGGTGGTCTGTTCGACGTAAAAGGGGACGGCCCTTCCGGTTTCGTCCACCAAGCGCAACCCTTTCCTGAAATCGCCTAGGTCGGAAGGCTGGACGTCCCCATAAAGCCCCACGTGTGCCTCGACCAAGCCGCTGCGCTCCCACCCGAGACCATTGAACACCACGATGGGATAGCTATTGGGGATCGGAATCTTGACCCGCTCGGCGATATTGCGCTGCATATCGCGAAGGATTTCTCCGCCCCGGATGATAGCCAACTTTGAGTATTCCTTCTTCCGATTGTCCCCGATCAGCCCGCCCTGCCCGTCGTGATTGTGGTCCATGGACTCGATGAGATTCTTCCACAGGACTTCGAATTCCTGCTGCGGATAATCCGCGTAGCCCTTTGCATAGTTGATGGTGGCGAATGTTTCGGCGGTTGTCAGCACGTTCGTGGCGGGGACGGAATACTGCCACAAATGGACGATGGAATCGATGACGTGCGGCCAGGACATGGGAATTTCGCCGGACAGGTCGGCCAGATGCTCCGGCCGGCCGACCGCTTTGAAGAAATCCTGTGGCGTAGCCAAGACGAAGTGCGCGGATGGGAAATCGCGATTGAGGGCGTTGACGTTGGTCACCAGTTTGTCTGTCGGCCCCCAAAGATCCACTCCCCAAGGGATGTAGACAGGACCCGGCGAGATCTTTTGCGCTTCCTCAAGCTCACTTTGCAGCCGCGCCGTGTCTTTTTGCGTCCAGTCGCGGTGGAAGCCCAGATGGACTCCCCACCCGTAACCGTGAAGCTCATTCCACACCAGAACCTTGGACCCGTCGGGCGAACTCCAGTCGAAAAGGGCTTTGTCAGGCGGCCCCATGCGGCTCATTACCATGAAGGGGACGTCAGCTCTCGTGAGTATTTGCGGGTATTGGGAATCGAATCCAGGGATGTCGGCGGGATGCATAATCCGGGGATTGACTCCGAACACCCTGCGCGCGTATTCCTTACCGTAAATCAGGTTGCGCGTCTCGACTTCGCCATCTGGCATGTTTTGAAAGATGTCGGCCCAATTGGGAGAAATCTCGAAGCGCCCTTCCTTGACCAGGCGCTTCAGCGCCTCCAGTTCGCGGGTGCCGCTGTGGGTCTCGACGAAATTCGCCAGGAAATTGTCACTTTCGATCAGGAACTTGAACTCCGGATGTTGTTCCGCGATCTGAATGGCTCGGGCGATGATGCGATTTCCACGACTCAAACACTCTTCCCGAGTTCCAGCCCAGAACAAATCTAAATGCGAGAACGGAACCACGTAGACTTGTAGTTTCGAAGAGTCCTTCGTCGCGTTTTGCTGCCCCTCCAGCGCCCCTGCTGGCAAAAGTATCGAAGTGAAGAGGGCAAGCAGAACAAGGAAGCCGCGGTATTTCCTTTCGAACATTTCCCCTCCCGAAACAGCCTCGAAGTGAACGGAGACCATACGAGCCTACGGCGGAGGGAGCGGTCAAGACCTCCCGGCGCTCCCTAAGGCCGGATTCCCTTCACGCTCCAGATTCTATCTTCGGCTCCTCGGGGGCGGCTTCCCAGAACCGTCTTGATATGGCGGAGGTTAGACGAAAAGGCCGGCGCAGACCAGTGAATTATTTTCAAGGCTCATTCACTTGGGGCTAACCACACCGAGACTCACTGCGGGATGCCAGCGCGGCTTGGTGGCCTCACCCGTGAGAGAGGTTAGGCTAATTGCGGGCCTCAAAACTGGCACTTTTGCCCCCCTGCTCTTTCTACTCGTCGAGCTTGACAAGTAGTCACCATGATCCTCACTCAATTATTATCGTTGCGTACGGCACCAAGAAAAATAGCAATCCTCTGCCAGAACCTGTTTCAAAAGCCGCCGTACTGCGCTAAATTTGGCGGCACAAAGTTCATCTGAGTGGAGAAGTGATGGCAAGAGAGAGGTGGGGATAACCTATGACAATGCTAAACATCCGGCCAAGGACAGAATGCAGATGGGATCTCGTGAGCTTGGGCGAAGTCATGCTTCGGCTTGATCCTGGGAACGGGCGGATTGCCACGACGCGAGGCTTTCAAGCCTGGGAGGGCGGCGGCGAATACAATGTGGCCCGCGGGCTCAAACGTTGTTTCGGTCTGGAAACAGCTCTGGTCACGGCCTTTGCCGACAATCCCATCGGACGTCTGATTCAGGACCTGATTTATCAGGGCGGCGTGGATCAAACTTTCGTCAAGTGGGTGCCTTACGACGGGGTGGGGCGTACAGTTCGGAACGGCTTGAATTTCACCGAGCGCGGCTTTGGGTTGCGGGCGGCGTTGGGATGCTCCGACCGCGGCCACACGGCCACATCCCAGGTCAAACCTGGGGACTTCGACTGGCAGGAAATCTTCGGACGCCACGGCGCGCGATGGTTTCACACGGGAGGCATTTTTGCAGCATTGTCCGAAAGTACTTCTGCAGTGGCCCGAGAAGCCATGCAGGCCGCTAGAGAGCACGGGGCAGTTGTCTCGTACGACCTGAACTATCGCGAGTCGCTTTGGAAAGGCGTGGGCGGCCGACCGCGGGCACACGAAGTCAATCGAGAACTGGGGAAGTACGTAGACGTCATGCTCGGCAATGAGGAAGACTTTACGGCCGCCCTGGGGTTTGAAGTGGAGGGTTTGGACGAAAACCTTTCCCAGTTGGACGTCACGAATTTTCGCCGCATGATCGAGGAGGTCCTACAGGAATTCCCCAACCTGAAGATTGTGGCGACCACGCTCCGAAATGCCAAGACGGCCACGATCAATGACTGGGGCGCCGTCTGTTTCTGCGAGGGGCAACTCCACCAGGCCCCCGTGCGCCCGGACCTCGAGATTTACGATCGTGTGGGGGGAGGCGATTCGTTCGCCTCGGGTCTGATCTACGGTTTCTTGACGGGCCGCGGGCCGCAATGGGCTGTCGAGTGCGGCGCCGCACACGGCGCACTGGCGATGACAACCCCAGGCGACACCACCATGGTGACGTTGCCCGAGGTCGAGCGCGTAATGCGAGGTGGGAGCGCGCGCGTCACGCGATGATTGCCGAGCCGGCGGATGAGGGCGGATTCGGTGGATAGCTTCAGGGGCGGCTCGGCTCATTCGTAAGGAATGCCCTTCGCTTTCATGATTCCTTTCATGTAACCGATGGCGAAAATCTTCCCGCTCATCGCATAACCGGGGCGGTCGTTCGACTCTCCTGCAAGCGTGGGCGCATGGTCAGGTCGAATCGGCCCATCGAAGCCACTCTCAAAATAAACTTGCAGCATGCGAACCATGTCGGTGGGGCCGTTGTCGTGAAACGTCTCAAGGAAGTGTTGCGGCGTCCCGTCCACATCACGAAAGTGCACAAAAAAGATCTTCCTTTGTGCGCACCATTGGCGCGCCAGTTCTGCTATGTCCTCGCCCATGAGCTTGAAATTTGCCTGGCAGAAGGTAATGCCGTTCATGGGGCTGGGCGCCATGTCCAGAACCCTCTGAAAATTCCTGGCGCTCGTCAGGATGCGGCCAATTCCGCGCAGGGGCGAAAGGGGAGGATCGTCAGGGTGCAACGCCATCTTGACACCGGCCTTTTCCGCCGCCGGCATGATGGCCTTCAGGAAATACTCGAGGTTGCTCCAGACTTTCTCTTCGCTGACTTTTCCCCACTCGGTCAGACCTTGCCTCTCAGCCACCCGGTTGTCAAACTCGCTCAGAAGCGCTCCACCGCGCCCAGAAACGTCCACTCGAGTGCGATACCAGCCCAGCCCAGCCATGAAGTTGTAGCAAACCATTGGCACCCCGACCTCGCCCAGGGCCCGAACGGCGGCAATGTAATTCTCGATTTCCTCGTCACGCCCCGGCAGGCCAAGCTTGATCTTCTCAGCGGAGACAGGGTGGCTCTCAACACCCGCCATGGCCATTCCCGCTGCTTGAAAATTAGCCTTGATTCGCTCCAGCGTTTCGACGTACCGCTCGCGTGAAACCTTGTCTAAAGCGTATGAAACTGTGACGATGGCATGGTTGACACCGATTTGATGGGCTACCTTGATTTTTTCGTGCTCTTCCGGTTTGAACAGCTCAGCCAATTTCATATTTCCTCGATCCGATTGCTCGCGTTTTGCCGGACTCATACAGGTCTTGCTCCCAGGCTTCCCTCGCAGCCCCCCCACGACCAAGCCAGCCAAAGTTCTCTGCAAATATTCCCGACGGGTGACCATGACCGTTGCATCCCTCAATCCCGTCACAACGCCCGGGGGCGCCAACCATGGAGCCGTGCGGGAAACGCCTTTGTTATTTACGGCCTCTCGCTCTGAAATTCAAGCAGCCCCGCGCAACGGTGAACGCCGACCCGTAGCCTGGACGCCATCCCGGGTTCAATGCACGTTCATGCGGATTTTCGACCCTTTGTGCGCAAGCCAGTGATTGAACTGGTCGATCATTTCTGAGGACCATTTGCCGTCGATTTCACCGGGAGTGTATTTGCCCTCGCGGAGCATCAGGTGCCCCCATTCGTCTCGAAGGCGCGTTAACTGGGACTTCTCAACAACCTCTTGCACAAGCGACGGAGGAATGAAGGTGAGCCCCTCGGGATCGCTCAGCACCACATCGCCCGGCATCACCGTCACGCGGCCTATGCGAATGGGAACGTTGATGCCCATCAACATGGCGTCGCGAAGCACGGAAGGGTCCACGCCGCGCGCGAAGACGCGCATGCCCTGAATCCGCAAGATTCCGGTTTCATCCCGCACCGCACCGTCCACAATCAGGCCGGTATGACTTTTGGTGAAGATGGAAGTCGCCAGATTATCGCCGGCGAAGGTCCCGTCTTTGATTTTTCCGAAAAGGTCAACAACCAGCACGTCGTTCGGTTGAAGGAGATCGATCGGCCAGGAGTTTTGCGGGCCCACGCGATGCTCCTGCCTTCCCCGCTCGTTGATTACCGCGTTCACGTCAGGCCGCAAGGGCACGAATACGGCCGTGACCACGCGGCCGACCAGCCGCTCGCCAGGGTTGATCACATGCCAGCCGGACTCGAATTGGTTATTGTAGCCGTGGTCCTTCAGCACTTCCCAGGCTTGCTCGGCGTCCACGGTTTTCAGGTCTTCAAGCAGCGCGTCCGAAACCTTGGGTCGGCCGTCCTCGAAGCGCTCTCCCGTCCATTCGCGCGTCAGCTCAATGCGCCCATCCTTGGAAAGCATCCCGAGCTGTGCGTGGGCCATCGATACCCAACCCGCCAGCCCAAGCAGGAACAGAACGGCTAAGATATTTCTTCTCACCATTTCCCCTCGCCCGTGCCTTTCAATAATTCGGTTGCCGATAGAGACAAGCTGCAGCGATACGCTCTGCAACAGTGAAAAGTCAGGAGAGATTTTAACGCAATGGGTTGTAGACTTACAAAAAAGACGAGCAGGCAAACCTGGGGGCCTTCCGTAGCAAGAAATACAGGGGCGCCAGAAGGCGCCCCCCCCAAGAGACTGTTCACTTAGAAAACGAATCGGATTACGGTTTGCAGGACCCGGGGACTGTAGACTCCGTTGACCGTCCCGAATCCTGTCTTGTTAACGAGCTGCCCGTTGGAGTTATAGGGCAGATTGGTTACCGTCCAGGTTGCGCAGTTATTGCTCACGCTTCCGCAGTTGAAATTGATCGTGCTGTTGATCCCGCTGAATTGCGTGTGGTTGAACACATTAAAGGCGTCTACACGCAACTCAAAGTGGGCGCTTTCTTTCACTGGAATGTTCTTTTGCAGCGACATGTCCCAGTTGCTCTGGCCGGGATTGTTAACGTAATTAACCGGGGCTTCAAGACCCAGACTGGGCCTGGAGGGAGGCGCGAACGCGGCTGCATTGAGCCGATTGTAGGGGCTGCCCGAGGCGCCACTCGTGGGTACACCGACCAGCTTCACGCGAGCCCCGAAGGCCCCCGTCCCAGTAAGACTGAAGTTGTCGTAACCGGAAACGCTGAACCCCGGACTGAAGGGCGTGCCCGTTCGATAAGTCGTAATTCCGGAGACCTGCCAGTCATTCAGGATCCCGCGGGTAATAGGGTTGTCGAGGCTGCCATGGCCGGTCACGCCCGGAATGTTGTACACGTAATTGAAGGTCAAGTTCTGGCGAATGTCATAACCGCACGGCCCGTAGTTGGCCAACACGGTGAGATTATCAATCCTCGCGCCGGCTCCATCGTTGTCGGCCCAAGTCATGCACTTGCTCCAAGTGTAGGCGACGCCCAGGAACAACCCCTTCGCGTAACGGCGGCTCAAGGATACCTGAAGCGAGTTGTAGTTCGACGTCGCTCCGAAACCTTGAATGGTAATGTTCCCGTAGCCGAAGTAGGGCCGGACGTAATCCGAGCTGTAAGATTTCGTCCCGTCGCAGGGGTTGGCGGCATCGCAGATGGGCGTATTGCCAAATCCCCATTTGGTCGGATCCTGGTTCTGGGTAAGGAAGGCCGCTCCGTAGGGCGCCCCGTTGATGTTGAGGTTGTAAAGGAGTTTGCGGCCCAGCGCACCCACGTAGGACCCGTCCAGAACCATCTGATAAGGCAGCTTGGCCTGGATGCCGGCGCTGAAGTTGTATGTCGCCGGGACCTTTCCCGCGTAACTCATCGCCGTCAGGTTACTGGTGCCGAGCAAGGCGTTTGAGGGATTCAGATCTTGAGCGAAGCCGTTGTAGACCGTGGGCGTGTAAATAGAAGGGGGGTTCGTAATCGTGTTGAAGATCTCATTACCTTGATAGCGATCGTAGAAAGCGCCGGCTCCGGCGTGAAAAACCATGTTGCCGTTCCCGGTCAGACCGATCGCGATGCCAAAACGCGGCGCCCAAAGGATGCC
Organism: Acidobacteriota bacterium; assembly: GCA_024638215.1. Taxonomy (GTDB): domain Bacteria; phylum Acidobacteriota; class Terriglobia; order UBA7540; family UBA7540; genus JAHEKS01. The sequence continues at coordinate 14,656 of JAHEKS010000100.1, forward strand.
AGGACTGCGCATCAGATATTTGTTGATCCCGACGCCAGCCGGCAGAATCCCGTTTGTGAGATCGCCGGAGTTGGGGACGATCTTTCCAATGTAAAGGCTCGCGGGGCCCGGGTACTGAGCCGTCGTGATGGCCCCGGGGGCGTTGACGTTGCAATCCTGCCGGTTTACGCCGATCTTGGTGCCACTCGAGTCAAAGCAAGGCCAGAAGAGCTGCGTCGCCTGCGTCGGATCGTAACGGTTGGGGAAGAACGTGGAGGTTTGCAACATCTGGTCGAATT
>JAHEKS010000101.1 GCA_024638215.1 Acidobacteriota bacterium
GGGTTCCGGGCTCCTGACCAGCCATACCTCGTAGGGACCTTTACTGCGTTCATCCTGATCGACATCCTACTGCTGGTGCTGCTGGTCGCAGCCGGAACCCTTCTGTGGCGAGTAGATCGCCGCGGTCGCGTGCTTTCGAATTGGGTTTTTGGCCTTGAGATTTTCGTTTTCTTTTTCACACCCGAGCTTAGCTTTGGCCTTATGCACTCGGCGCATGGGCTGGCCCTAAGTATGGCGGGCGCAAGCGGGATCGGTCAGATGGGAACGGCACTCCAAATACTGACGCTTTACCCCGTCATAGGACTCATTGGCTTGAACCTCTGCTACCGTAGAGTCGGGGCTCATGAAAAAACGCCGGAAGTATAGTGACGGGTCTGCGTGCTGCCGGGCTTGCGCGCGCCATCCAATCGTGTTAGTTTTACCGCGCGCATCTTCCAGGAATGCGGCGGCGAGACGCCGCCGCTACAGTAGCGGCGACCTTGAGAACCTGCGCTGAGCGGAGCGAAGGGACGCCGCAATTAAGAGTTGGGCGCAGAGTTGTAGCGGCGACGTTCTCATCGCCGCAAGAGGATGAAGCGGCGGTGGGGACACCGCTACGCTTCGCGGACGAAACCAAACCGGCGGCGAGACGCCGCCGCTACAGAGTTTTTCTTTTGGCAGCAGGGAGGCAGCATGTCGCTTGAGGCATTGGGGATGATTGAAACGCGCGGCCTGGTCGGGGCGATTGAAGCCGCCGACGCCATGGTGAAGGCCGCCAACGTGGTGCTGATCGGCAAGGAATATATCGGCGCCGGGTACGTGACGGTGATGGTGCGCGGCGACGTGGGCGCGGTCAAGGCCGCCACCGACGCGGGCGCCGCCGCTGCCCGCCGCGTGGGCGAGCTGGTCAGCGTGCACGTCATCCCGCGCCCTCACAGCGAAGCGGAGAAAATCCTGCCCGGCGGCTCGTTGAGCGGGAAAAAGTCCTCTTGAAAGCAGTGACAAGTGACGAGTGACAAGCCTGTAACGCCGCCCTTTAGGGCGGCAGGTGACGGGCTGAAGCCCGGCGCTACGCACTCGCCACTGGCCACTTGCCACTTTTTCTATGGATCGCGACCTCGAATCCATCCAGCGCACCCGGCGGCTGGTCGAGCGCGCCGCGGAAGCGCAGAAGATCCTCGAACACTTCTCCCAGGAACAGATTGACGCCGTCGTCGCCGCCTGCGCCGAGGCCGCCCGCCAGCACGCGGAGCCCCTGGCGCGCCTGGCGGTGGAGGAAACCACCTACGGCGTGGTGGCCGACAAGATCACCAAAAACCTCTTCGCCGCGCGCGACGTTTACAACGCCATCCGCGGGATGAAGACGGTGGGCGTGATCCGCGAAGACCCGCAGAACAAGGTGGTCGAAATCGCCGTGCCCGCGGGCGTCGTTGCCGCCATTATTCCCACCACCAATCCCACCTCGACGGCGATTTTCAAGGCGCTGATCTCGCTCAAGGCGCGCAACGCCATCGTCATGAGCCCGCACCCCAACGCCATCAAATGCATTTGCGAGACGGCGCGCATCCTTTCGGAAGCGGCGCTCCGGGCGGGCGCGCCCGAAGGGTCGATCGGGTGCCTGGACCTGGTCTCGAACGAGGCCACGAACGAATTGATGCGCCACCCGCAAACCGCCATCATCCTGGCGACGGGCGGCACCGGCCTGGTGCGCGCCGCGTACAGCTCCGGCAAGCCGGCGCTGGGCGTGGGGCCGGGGAACGTGCCGTCGTATATTCATAGTTCTGCTAACATCCCGAAAGCTGTTGCCGACATTCTATCGGGCAAGTGCTTCGATAATGGGACGTTGTGCTCCTCCGAGCAGCACATGGTGGTGGATTCCGCGATTGCGCCGCAGGTGCGGGCCGAGGCGGAGCGGCAGGGCGGTTTTTTCCTTTCGCCCGAGCAGGCGGCGGCGGTCGGGCGCGTGCTGATCCTTCCCAACTTCCGCGTCAACGCGAAAATGGTCGGGCAATCGGCGGAGAAGATCGCGCAGGCGGCGGGCTTCACGCCGCCCCAGGCCACCCGGGCGCTGATCGCGCCGCTCGAAGGCATCGGGCGCGAGCACCCGCTCTCGGCCGAAAAACTTTCGCCCGTCCTCTCGTTCTACGTGGTCAAGGACTCGGACGAGGCGCTCGACGTTTGCCTGCGCTTCCTGCGCTTCGGCGGCATGGGCCACACCATGTCCATCCACGCTGGCGACGACCGCGTCATCCGCGAATTCGCGCTCAAGCTTCCGGCGTTCCGCATGATTGCCAACTCGCCCGCTTCGCACGGCTCGGTGGGCTACTCGACCAACCTGTTTCCTTCCATGTCGCTCGGCTGCGGCACGCCGGGAAATAACATCACGTCGGATAATATCTCGCCCATGAACCTGCTGAACATCAAGCGGCTGGCGTACGAGACCAAGCCGGTGAATAAAGCGGAAGGCACGCGCGCCGAGGTGCGCGCCGCCGCGGCGGGGGTGGCCGCGAGTCCGCGCACAGGCGCGGCCCCTGGCGTCTCGCCCGTCGCAGCATCGGTGATTTCAGGAGGAGTGGATCAAGAGCAGATTTCCCGCCTCGTCGAGCGGTTCCTGGTCGCCCGCAACCGCGCCGGCGAACAAAGTTCCGGCTCAGCGGCGGCGAGCGGTGCGGCAAATCGCGCCCCGGCGCAGCCTGCGAGTAACCCTGCCCCCGCGCCCGCCCCCAAGCCCGTGGATTTCGTCAGCGAAGACGACGTTCGCCAGGCCATCAAGCGCGGCGAAAAGATCTACGTCGGCCCGCGCACCATCATCACACCTTCCGCCCGCGACCTGGGCGACCCGCTGGAAATCTTCGTGAAGTCCTAAACCCGGCGCACGATTCCCTGACCCGGCAGGCTTGCGAAGCCGGGAGTGATACTGTAGTATCACTCCCATGAGAACTCATCTGGTCACCACTCTGAAACGGCAGGCAACGAGGATTCTCGGCCAGCTTGCCAAGGACCGCTCGCCCGTGCTCGTCACCCAACACGGCGTCCCGGCGGCCTACCTGGTTGACGTTGACACCTTCGAGGCTCTCCAGGACCGCCTGCGGCTTCTGGAAGGCATTGTCCGCGCCGAAAGGGCGATTCAGGCAGGCCGGAGCGCGACTCACCGAGGGGCGCGGCGGCGGTTGAAGCGATGGCTCGAATAATCTGGGCCGACCCCGCGCTCGACGATCTGGAAAAGATTGCCGACGCCGTAGCGCTAGACAAGCCCGAGGCTGCGCGGAAGCTGGTTGCGGAGGTTTTTGCGGCGGTCGGGAGATTGAGCAAGTTTCCGCAAATGGGATCTTTGCCGCCCGAACTGCGCGGATTGCCTTATCGCCAGTTGATTGTCCCTCCCTGCCGGATCATTTACCGAGTTGAACCGCGAACGGTTTACATCGTCCACATCCTGCGCGGCGAGCAGCTCCTTCGGAGGGGACTTTTCTTCTCCCGATAGGGATGGGCACAGGGGAGAGGAAGCGGGACTCGTCGGGGCCCGGCATCCAGTAGAATGGCGGCAAACAGTGAGACTTTTCGCAGACTGAGGGGAGCATGCCACCAGCTTCACGAGTTGCAAGCGACGAAAGCAAGCCGTTGCGCGGCCTGGCGCTGCTGGGCACGCCGGCGCTGAACAAAGGCACGGCCTTCACGGAGGCGGAGCGCGCCGAACTGGGCCTGGAGGGCCTGCTGCCGCCATCGGTCGAACCCATCGAGCGCCAGCAGGAGCGCGTGCTGCAACAGTTGGGCCAGAAGAGCACCAACCTGGGGCGCTACGTTTATCTTCTCCAGCTACTCGATTTCAACGAGCGGCTTTTTTACCGCGTGCTGATGTCCGACCCGGCGCGGCTGTTGCCTATTTTGTATAGCCCCACGGTGGGCGAGGCGTGCCAGAAGTTCGGCCACATCTTTCGCCGGCCGCGCGGCATGTACATTACCATCAAGCAGAAGGGGCGCATTGGCGAAGTGCTGCGCAACTGGCCGCGTCCCGACGTGCGCTTTATCTGCGTTTCGACCGGCGGGCGCATCCTCGGCCTCGGAGACCTGGGCGCGAACGGAATGGCCATCGCCATCGGCAAGCTGCAGCTTTACACCGCGTGCGCGGGCGTGCCGCCGCAGTGCCTGTTGCCGATGCTGCTCGATTGCGGCACCGACAACCGCGAGCTGCTCGGCGATCCGCTCTACCTCGGGATACGCCAGCCGCGGCCCTCGACCGAGGAGCTGGACGCCTTTGTGGACGAATACATCGCCGCCGTGCAGGAAGTCTTCCCGCGCTGCTGCATCCATTTTGAAGATTGGAAAGGGTCGGACGCGCTGCGTTTGCTGGCCAAATATTCGGACAAAGCGCTCTGCTACAACGACGACATTCAGGGCACGGGAAGCGTGGTCGTCGCCGGGCTCATGAACGCGCTGCGCATCACCGGCGGGCAAATGCGCGACCAGCGCGTGCTGTTTCTTGGCGCGGGCTCGGCGGCCATCGGCGTGGCCAACATGATTGTCTCCGCCATGGAGATGGAAGGGCTGGGGCGCGAGGCGGCGCGCGAGCGCATACACATGTTCGACGTGAACGGCCTGCTCGAGCCTTCGCGCACCGACCTGCTCGAAGAGCAGAAACCTTTTGCGCACGCGCACGCGCCGGCGCGCGATTTCCTGGCCGCGCTCCAGTCCCTCAAGCCGACGGTCCTGATCGGGCTCAGCACCAAGGGCGGAGCCTTCAGACAGCGCGTGATCGAAACGATGTCGGCGCTGAACGAGCGGCCGATCATCTTTGCCCTCTCCAATCCCACCGACCACGCCGAGTGCACCGCCGAGGAGGCCTACCGCTGGTCGCGCGGCAAGGCGGTTTTCGCGGCGGGCGTGCAGTTCGCGCCCGTGCACCTCGGAGGCGAGACGTTTGTGCCCAGCCAGGCCAACAATCTTTACATTTTTCCGGCCATCAGCCTGGCGGTCTACGTCACCCAGGCGAACCGCATCACCAACGAAATGTTCATCGAGGCGGCGCGCGCGACCGCTAATCAGGTGAGCGACAAGCAGCGCGAGCAGGGAATGCTTTTCCCGCCGCTCTCGAACGTCCTGCTGACGGAGATCACGACAGCGGCGCAAGTTGCGGGATTCATTTTCGAGAAGGGCCTGGCGCGCGTTCGCCGCGCCAAAGGCGACACCCTCGAGTGGATCAAGGGCCAGCTCTATGATCCCAACTACTGAAGCGCCCGGCCTGCGCCAAACGCGCGCGAAAAAAAAGGAGCATTTGTGATGAATCGTCGCCGGTTTTTGCAGGGAAGTCTTCTCGGTCCGGTTGCCGCGGCCGTCGCCCCAAGCGCGAGTGCAGCGGTCGCTGCGCCCGCGGCCGGCGCCGGAAAGATTCACGTCTGGGAAAAGCAGGAACTCGTTTTTGCTTCCGCGCGCGCGTTTTCCAATCCTTACACGGAGGTTGTGATTTGGGTTGATCTCGAAGGCCCGAACTTCCGCAAGCGCGTTTATGGATTCTGGGATGGCGGACGAACGTTTCGAGTCCGCTTGCTCCCCACCGCGCCGGGCGAATGGCGATGGCGCAGCGATTCGGAGCCCGAGGATTCGGGCCTGGCAGGGAAGAGCGGTTCGTTCATCGCCGCCGATTGGAGCGATGAGGAAAAGCGGGGAAATTCACTGCGCCGCGGTTTCCTCCGCCCCTCGGCCAATCATCACGCGCTCGAAACCGCGGACGGCACGCCGATCTTCGTCCTGGGCGACACGTGGTGGTCGGCGGGAACGAATCGTTTTCGCTGGTACGACGACGACCGCGAGCGGCCCATCGGCCCCGAGGCGGGCTTCAAGGACTACGTGCGCCTGCGCAAATCGCAGGGCTACAACTGGATCAACATGATCGCGGCTTTTCCCAACTGGGAGACGGACGGCCTGCCGTGGCACATCGTCATGGACGATCCCGAAAAAACCACCGTGCGCGCGGCGTGGCTCGAGTTCAGCACCGGCAGCGCCAAGAACATGGACAACGAAGGCGGGCGGCCGTTTCTCTTTCCGGGGAAAGTGCCCGGCTATGAATACGTCTTTGCGGACGTCAACCGCATCAACCCGGAATATTTCCATTACGTGGACCGCAAGATTGACTATCTGAACGCGAACGGCTTCGTGCCCTTCATCGAGGTCTCGCGGCGCGACGCGAGCGAATGCTGGAAGAAGTATTACCAGTGGCCCGAGTCTTACTCGCGCTTCATTCAATACGTCTGGTCGCGCTATCAGGCCAATAACACCGTGCTGAGTCCCATTCATCTGGATATCATCCAGGAAAGTATTACCGTGCCGGAGTTCATGGCGGCGATTGACCTGGTGATGAAGAAATTCGGCCCGCCGCCCTTTGGCACGCTGCTTTCCGCCAACGCCAATCCCTCGACCCTGGTCAACTGGGGCGAGCACTCCTGGGTCACGCTGCACCAGTGCGGCAACAAGCGCGAGCACGAATATTACTGGTACATGACGGAGATTTTCCGCGACCCGAATCCCAAGCCTGCCTTGAACGGCGAGCCCTATTACGCGGGGTATTTTGACGCGCGCGGGCTGAACGGCGGGTACAAATACGGCGCCAAGGGCGGCACGCCCCGGGACGACCAGTTCGTGCGCTCGGCGATGTACGGCAACGTGCTTTCGGGCGGCCTGGCCGGGCACGTTTACGGCGCGGAGGGCATCTGGGGCGCGGACATCGAGCCCAGCGCGCCGACCAAAATGTGGGATGCGTTCAAGTGGACCTCCGGCGCCGAGATGCAGCACCTGCGGACTTTTGTGTTTTCAATCGGGAAACGCTACCAGGAGCTGGTCCCGGACGCTGACTATGTGGTTCCCAACAGGACGCGCGACCAGAAGGGCTACGAGGGCTGGGCCTACGCCGCGCGCACGCCGGACGAAGATATTTTCCTCGCCTACTTCGAAAAAGGCTGCCCGGCGAGCCTCATGCGCGGGGCGCGGCCGATGAGCGAGTATCGCGCGCGGTGGCTCGATCCGCGCAACGGAACGTGGACCGATGCGGGCGACGGCACGGTCAAATCAAACGTCATCGGCGAAATTCAGCTTCCCGATTTTCCTTCCGACCTCGATTGGGGCCTGAGTTTGGTCTATCAGGGCCCCGTGCCCATGCCGAAGCATTTCTAGTGTCGGCGTGCGGGAGCTTGCTCCCGTTTTGGGAAGCGGCGGCGAGCCGCCGCCGCTACTGAATGGAGATGCCGGGCTGAAGCCCGGCGTCACGGCCGGGCGCTACGAACTTTGCTTTGCACCAGCTCGCAAGTCGCCGCACAGCTTCGCTGTGCGCCAACCGGCCCTCGGGATCAATCGCAGGGGCCAGTGCGGTTTGACAAATGCCTGAATTACGGATAATCTGAAATACGGACATTGGAGGTCCAGGATGGAAGCTGCGAAGGTCGGCAAGCGCGGCGCGATTGTGGTCCCTGCCAGGCTGCGCAAGCGTTACGGCATCGAGGAAGGGACGCTCGTGGCGGCTGAGCCGCGCGAAGACGGCATCCTGATTCGTCCCGCCATCCTCGTGCCCGTCGAGCGTTACACTCCCGAACGTCAGGCTGAATTTCTTCTTTCCACGGCTACGACCAAAACGGACTATCGCCGGGCACGGAGGGCCGTGAAGAAGCTCGGCCTCAATCCCGACACGATTCCTCACCGGCGGCCGCGCTGAGCGCGCCGGGCGTCCTCGCTCCGCCCGCGATAACCCCTCGGCACCACACGAAGGCTGGGAAGGATAAATGGACCGGCTTTTCCTTGATGCCAACGTGCTGTTTTCGGCGGCGTGCCGGGCCGATTCCGGGTTGCGCAGGTTGTGGAGGCTGAAAAACGCCGAGTTATGCACCTCGCGTTACGCGATGGAAGAGGCGCGATTTAACCTGGCCCACGAGGCTCAACTCCGTCGGCTCGCCGGCCTGGCGAAGGGGATGACCTTCTTGGAGGCTGGCCGCCGCGCGCTCCCCGCAGGCGTCTCGTTACCCGAAAAGGACGTGCCCATCCTGCTCGCCGCCCTCGAAGCGCGAGCGACCCACTTAATCACCGGCGACATTCAGCACTTTGGCCCTTACTTCGACGAAGCCATCGAAGGAATCCTTGTTCTCACGCCTTCTGAGTACCTCAAGACTGCGGCAAGATAAGCCGGCGCGAAAAAACGTGCGCGAGCGGATTGCCAATTCCTGCCAACACCTATATATTTCCCTGCGGCTGGAAATCGCCGTAGCAAATCCTCGGGGGCGGATTCCTAGTTCCGGCTCCAGTCACCATTTCCAATCATCGGGGGAAATCGCAATGAGAAGGCTGTTTCTCGGTCTATTCCTCGGCCTGTTTCTTGCGGGCGGGGCGGCGGTTGCGCCGTCGTACGCGCAGTCGGGAAGCGCGCCGTCCGGCGTGGCCGCTTCAGGCGCGTCGGTCGAGCAGCAGATGAGCGAGCTTCGCCAGCAGGTGGCGGAGGCTCGCAGTTCCGGCGATAACGCTTGGATGCTGGTTTCGGCGGCGTTGGTGCTGATGATGACGGGGCCGGGGCTGGCGCTGTTCTACGGCGGCCTGGTGCGCAAAAAGAACGTCCTCGCCACCATGATGCAGAGTTTTATCCTGATGGCGGTCGTGACGGTGCTGTGGGCGCTGTTCGGCTACAGCCTGGTGTTTCATGAGGGCACGCGCGTCATCGGAAGTTTCGGCTACCTGTTCCTGCACGGAGTGGGCGGCGCGCCCAACCCGGATTACGCCGTGACCATTCCCCAGGACACCTTCATGGTCTACCAGTTGATGTTCGCCATCATCACCCCGGCGCTGATTACCGGCGCGTTCGCCGAGCGCATGAAGTTCAGCGCCATGGTGCTGTTCATGGTCCTTTGGAGCATCGTGGTTTACGACCCCATGGCCCACATGGTGTGGGGAAAGGGCGGGCTGCTGAACGCCGCGGGCGGCGTGGTTCCCACGCTGGACTTTGCGGGCGGAACGGTGGTGCACATCACTTCCGGAGTCTCGGCGCTGGTGTGCGCGCTGTATCTCGGCAAGCGCCTGGGATTTCCGCACGAAGCCATGCCGCCGCACAGCGTGGTGCTGAGCGTCATCGGCGCATGCCTGCTGTGGGTGGGATGGTTCGGCTTCAATGCCGGGAGCGCCCTCACAGCCGGAACGCTGGCCTCCAGCGCCTTTGTGGCCACGCACTTTGCCGCGGCGGCCGCGGCGCTCGGCTGGGCGTTCGCGGAGTGGTGGCGCAACGGCAAGGCCAGCGTGCTGGGCGCGATTTCCGGCGCGGTGGCGGGCTTGGTGGCGATTACGCCCGCGGCCGGCTTCGTGGGACCGATGTCGGCGCTGCTGATCGGCCTGATCGCCGGGGTGGTCTGCTACCTGATGGTGAGCAAGGTGAAGGGCCGCTTCGGATACGACGATTCGCTGGATGCCTTCGGGGTGCACGGCGCGGGCGGAACGGTGGGCGCGCTGCTCACCGGAGTCTTCGCGGTGCGGGCCATCAATCCCATCTTCAAAGACGCGCAGGGCAACGCCCTGGCCGTGGGCCTGGTGGACGGCAATGCTCACCAGGTCCTCAACCAGTTCGCCGGCGTCGCCATGGCCTGGGTTCTTGCTATCGTGGGGACGCTGATCATTCTGAAAATTGTGGATGCGTTGGTGGGACTGCGAGTCGAGGCGGAACACGAAGTCCAGGGACTCGACCTCTCGCAGCACGGGGAAGAAGGCTACAATCTGGAAGCTTGAGCCCTTCTGGAGCGCCGCTCTGTGAGCGGCGATGGTCGCCGGTCACAGACCGGCGCTACAGCGGTGTAAGGCAGAGTCAAACTCCGGAGCGGAGGAGAAGGCGCTATGAAGAAGATCGAAGCGATCATCCAGCCCTCGCGGCTCGATGCGGTGAAGAACGGATTACACGAAATCGGCGTGGAGGGCATGACGGTCTCGGAAGTGCGGGGACACGGCCGCCAGAAAGGGCACACGGAGATCTACCGCGGAAGCGAATACCAGGTGGACCTGCTGCCTAAGCTGAAAATCGAAATGGTCCTTCCCGATGACCGCGCGGAGGCCGCCGTCCAGGTGATTCTGAAAAACGCCAGGACGGGAAAAATCGGGGACGGAAAGATTTTCCTGACTCACGTCGAAGAAGCGATCCGGATCCGCAACGAGGAGCGCGGCGAAGCGGCGCTGTAGCGCGCTGGGAAAGCGTTGCGGGGTCCGCGTTGCGAGGATTGTTCCGGCCTCACGAACGGGGCGCGCGCGGTCCCTCCGCCTCGCGCCTGAGTGTTCCGGAAACGAGGTGGCGAGGACGTGCGTGCAACGTGATCCTATTCGCCGCCGCCTTTGCGAGGCAATGCGCCCTCTTTTCCACGTGCCCGGGAAGCGCCTCAAATCCCTAACCGGGAAAAGACCCGACAAGATGAGGCGACGCTTGTGCCGGGCTTGCATGCGCGGGCATCCTCTGTCACGATGAGGAATCGCTCATGCGCTGGATCATTCCCACGGTCAATCCGGAAGCCATCGCCGAGGTGCGAGAGGGACAAAATCTCAGTCCATTGATGGCGCGCCTTTTGGTCCTCAGGGGAGTTGAACAAGCACAGGAAGTTGAACCCTTCCTGCACCCCAGCTTGAGCGAGCTGCACGATCCCTTGCTGATGGCGGGGATGAAAGAAGCGGTCGAGCGGATCGGCCAGGCCGTGGCGCGCCGCGAGAAGGTCCTCGTCTATGGCGACTACGACGTGGACGGCACGATGGCCGTGGTGGTGCTGCTGACGGCGCTGCGCTCGCTCGGGGCGGAGGTCGAGGCCTACATCCCGCACCGCCTGACCGACGGTTACGGCATGCGCGTGCCGGTTGTTGAGAAGGCCGCCGCGGAAGGCGTGCGCGTGGTGCTGAGCGTGGATACCGGCATCCGCGAGCACGAGGTCCTCGAGCGCGCGCGCGAGCTGGGCGTGGATGCGATCGTCACCGACCATCATCAGCCGGACACGCACCTGCCTCCGGCGCTCGCCATCCTGAATCCGAAGCGCGCCGACTGCGCATATCCCGACAAGAATCTGGCCGGAGTCGGTGTCGCCTTCAAGCTGGGGCAAGCGCTGCTCAAGAAGTTTCGTCCCGAGCTTACAGAGAAGACTCTCGCGTCGTACCTGAAGATTGTGGCCATCGGGACCATCGCCGACGTCGTTCCGCTGTTGGGCGAGAACCGCATCATTGCGCGCTACGGGTTGGCGGGACTCGCACAGCCTTCGCACGCCGGCTTGCAAGCGCTGCTCGACGTCGCCGGCCTGAACGGCAAAGAGGCTTCCGCGGGAGACGTGGCTTTCCGCGTGGCCCCGCGATTGAACGCCGCGGGGCGCATGGAAAACGCCCGCGACGTGATCGAACTGTTCACCACCGCGGACGCGGCGCGCGCGCGCAGGATCGCCGAGCGGCTTGACAACCTGAACCAGCAGCGGCAGCGCACGGAAGAAGAAATTCTCGACGAGGTCGCGCAAATCATGGCGCGCGAGCCCGCGCGCGCGCAGCGCTACTCGCTGGTTTTTTCCGGCGAAGGCTGGCACCGCGGCGTCATCGGCATCGTGGCGCAGCGCATCGCCGAGAAGTATCATCGCCCGACGCTGGTGATCGGCGTGGAGCAGGGTGTGGGGCAGGGCTCGGGACGCTCCATTCCGCGCTTCAATCTGCTCAAGGCGCTCACCCGCTCCAGCGATCTCTTCGAGCGCTTTGGCGGGCACTCGCAAGCGGCGGGCTTCACGCTCCCGGCCGAGCGCATCGGCGAATTGGAACGGCGCCTGGAGACGTTTTCCCGCGCCGTGCTCGCGCCGGAGGACCTGGAGCCCATGTTGCGCGTGGACGCCGAAATCGGGTTGGAAGCCATTGACGAGGCTTTCTATCAGGACCTCCGCGACCTGGAGCCGTACGGTCTGGGCAACCCGGGCCCGGTCTTCGGCGCCCGCAATCTCCTGCTGGCGGACCCGCCGCGCATTCTCAAAGACAAGCATCTAAAACTAAGGGTGGCAGGAGGCGGGCGCGCGTTTGACGCGCTGATGTGGCGGGGCGTGGGCAAGGTCCCGCCGCTCGCGCGCGGGCAGCAAGTGGATGCGGCCTTCACCGTCGAGCAAAATGTCTTTCAAGATCGGGCCACGCTGCAAATCATTCTGAAAGACTTGCTCGTCCGGGATTGACGGGATCGAATTGGGAGTCTTCTTTTGGGAACCCCAGAGTTCGGGCATCAAACCGAGCGCAAGCGAAAGCGCCTGACGCGGCTCGTGATCGGCGCTTTGGTGGCCGCGGTTGCGGTCATCGCCGCTTACCGGTTGAACAGTCCGCGCGAGAAGAAGCAGGCGGCGCCCCAGGCTTTGCCTTCCAACGCCAATCAGCTGCAGTCCGGTTTTTCCTTTACCCAGTCCAACAACGTCCGTCAGGTATTCACTGTCCACGCTTCGCGCGCCACGGCCTTCAAGGGAGGCGATGAGACCGTCCTCAATGACGTTTGGGTGGAAGTGTTCGGGAAACACCGCAACCGGCGCGACCTGATCCGCACGCGCGCCTGCGACTACAATCAGCAGAGCGGCGAGCTCTACGCTGCGGGCAAGGTGGAAATCGAGCTCAATGCTCCTCCCGGCGCTCCACCTTCCGAAGGTCCCGGAGCGTTCCAGAATTTCTCCTTGCCGGGGCCAGGGGAGGAAGCTTCCGCAAGCGGCCGGCAACCCATTTTCATTGAAACCTCGCACTTGTCCCTCGTCCAAAAAGGCGCACTGGTGGTCAGCGACGCTCCGGTGCGTTTTCGCGCCGGCCCCGCCTCCGGCACGGCAAAAGGGCTGGCCTATGCGACGCACGACGACTGGCTGGAGCTCAAGAGCAACGTGGTGATCCTGATGCAGCACCGCGCGGCCGGGAATGCCTCCGCACCCATTCGGCTCGAGGCCAGCCATTTGCGCTTTGAAAAGGCCAGCGGGACAGTGTCGCTGGGTGGTCCCGTAGTGATTACGCAGCAGGGCCGTCGCGTCACAGCGGAGAACGGCATGGTTCTACTGGACGCTCAAAACCGGGTGACCGCGGCGGAGCTGGACGGCGAGGTGAAGGCCCAAGGGTCTTTGGGGAAGGACGAGCTTTCCGGCACGGCACAGCATGTCCGCGCCGAGTTTGATCCGCAGTCCGCACAATTGCGCTTCATTCGCGCCGAGCAGGATTTCCGGGCGGAATCAAAAAGCGCGGACAGAATCCTTCGTGTGGCGGCCGACACCTGCCAGGTGAATCTCTCGGGCGAGCCTTCGCGGCCTGTGGATGGTGATGCCGAGGGAAACGTTCGAGTCACTTCGGAGACCGTGCCCGGCGCCGGCGCTCCGTCCCGTGGTTCGCCGGCGTCAGCCGCAAGCCTTCCCGCGGCACGGCAGGATCTCACCGCAGGCGGCTTGAGATTTTCCTTCCGAGCTGGAGGCCAAATTCTGCAGCGTGCCTCCACCGCAGGCCCCGGCACGATCGTCTTGATTCCGCGGGATCCCAAGGTGGGCCAGAGAAGAATCACCGCGGACAATCTCGAGATGGACTTTGACGCGCAAGGCCGGCCGGCGACGCTCCGCGGGCGGGGCCACGCCCGCGTTGTCTTCTTCCCTTCACCCCAGGCCGCGCCGGGAACGCCGGAGGCAACGACCTCTTCCGACCGGTTGCTGGCCACGTTTGATCCTTCGGGCCGGACGTTGCGCACCGTGGTCCAGACCGGCGATTTCCGGTTCGAGCAGGGAGATCAACAAGCGTTCGCTGACCGCGCCAGGTATGACGCTCCGAGCGAGGTGGTGACGATGACCGGCCACCCTCGTGTCCAGGATGAAGAAACCCGCCTCCGGGCCGACCGCATTCTGATTCACACCAGCGATTCGACCGCGGAAGGTGAGGGGCACGTGCAGGCGGTGCACTTGGAGGAGGCCGGGCAGCCGTCCGCGGGAGAAAAAAGCGAGCCGACCTTCGTGGTGGCGGACCGGATGGTGGCGGAGCGCCAAAGCCAATTTGTTCATTACCAGGGTCACGTCCGTTTGTGGCGTGGCACAGACGTAATTGAGTCGCCGTCTTTGGATGTATACAAGGCGGAGCGGCGTGTCCGCACCGGCTCGCACGTGGTGACCACCTTCCTGCAATCGTCGGCCGGGGCGCCGGGCGCTACTGCCGCGCCGCGCTCAGCCAAGGATCGCGAGGCTCCGGTGACGATTCGCGCCGACGACCTGGAATACTCCGAGGAAGGCCGCAAAGCCACATACAGCGGTGATGTTCAGCTTGAGACGCAGAACGCCACGCTTCGCAGCGACCGGTTGGACGTTTTCTTTTCGCCCTCCAACGTCGCCGGGGAATCGACCGTGGAGCGCGCCGTCGCCGAGGGGCATGTGGTCGTGGTGCAGCCCGGAAGGCGCGCCACGGGCGAGCGCGCCGAGTACTTTGCCGGGCCGGGAAAAATCCTCGTGACCGGCGGCCCGCCCGCGCTTTACGATGCTGAAAAGGGTTTCACCACCGGCCGGCAATTGACATTCTTTTTGCGCGATGATACGATTTTTTTGGACGGAGGTGAAGAATCTCCTACACTTTCCAAACATCGTATCCCGCAATGAGCGATCATGCAGATTCTTTCAACCCTCGACCTTACCAAGTCCTACAAGGGTCGCAAGGTTGTTGACGACATCAATCTGACAATCGAACAGGGAGAAGTAGTTGGGCTGCTGGGTCCGAACGGGGCGGGAAAAACCACAACTTTTTACATTATGGTGGGGATGGTCGCGCCCGACTCCGGGCAGGTGCTTCTGGACGGGATTGACATCACCAACCTTCCCATGTACCTGAGGGCGCGCAACGGGATCAGCTACCTGCCCCAGGAGCCCTCGATTTTCAGGAAGTTGACGGTAGAGGAGAATATCCTGGCGGTGCTTGAAAC
>JAHEKS010000360.1 GCA_024638215.1 Acidobacteriota bacterium
GGGAAACTTCCTCGCCTCGCACTTCCCACTAGTCACTCATCACTAACCACTGTTCTTGTTGGTCGGGACGGCCAGATTTGAACTGGCGACCCCTTGCACCCCAAGCAAGTGCGCTACCAGGCTGCGCCACGTCCCGATGACCGATTCAAGAGCAATGAGAGGTAGTGACAAGCGAGGAGTCTGCCCCGCGCACACCATCTCCCATGGCTTGTCGCTATCCTACTGACGCTAGCATTTCCGTGAAAGTATTGTCAAGATGCCCAGAAGCTCGCGGCGGACGGATCGGAGTTGCTGCCCCACGGACGACGAACGCACCGAGTTTCCACCCGCTTCCGAGCCATCCATGTCTCCCGCCAGGTGCTTGCGCGCGCCATCAATCGTGAACCCTTGTTCGTAAAGCAGGCGCTTGATTTCGAAAACTGTCTCAACGTCCTGGCGGCGGTAGAGGCGATGCCCGGTGCGGCTCTTGGAGGGCTTGAGCATGGGGAACTCGGTCTCCCAGTAGCGCAGCACGTAGGGCTTGGTGCGCGTGAGATTGCTCACCTCGCCAATCCGAAAGAAAAGCTTGTCGGGGATGGGCACCTCGTCCTGTGAGCCGAGGGTCCTGCGGGGCTTGCGCGGCTGCTGGCTTCTGGACATCATCAATTCGACCGCCCTGTTGCGGCTTCCTGCAAGCCATCTTAGAGAACTGGCGGCGGAGCGTCAAGCCTTGTCGCCCGGAATGGCGATGCCCCTGGTGCGGAACAGCCGTAGCGGGTCAGTCTCGGACGGGAGCGGCGGCGGGGACTCCGGCGCTGCAGAAAGCCGCCCTTTGACCCGTTAGCGGGGCTCGGGCTGAGTTTCATTGGCCAGGGGGCGTAAGGTATACTGAACAGCTTTGTTGGCGCCGGCCGCAGGCAGCCTCTCCAGCACAATAGCAGCCGGCGAGATGGCGTCGAAACCGAAACTCAGGAGAGAAGCAAACATGCGCAAGGTCATCGTGGGAATAGACATCGGCGGCACCAAAGTGGCGGGGGGACTGGTCACCCCGCACGGGAGACTAGTGAAGTCTTCCATCGTTCCCACGCATGCCGAGCAAGGGTTCAAGGGAAGTTATTCACAAATCGTGAATCTCATCGAAAGCCTGATTCAGGACGCGGGCGGAAAAGAGAAAATCATCGGCATCGGCATGTGCGCGCCGGGGCCGATCAATCCCAAGCTGGGCTCGGTCATCAATCCGCCCAACCTGCCCGGATGGCGCAACGTGCAACTGGAACGCAAGATTCACCGGCATTTTCGCCTTCCCGCCAAGGTCGAGAACGACGCCAACGCCGCCGGCTTGGCGGAAGCCCTCTTCGGCGCCGCGGCAGGCTATCGCGATGTTTTCTACGTCACCGTTTCCACCGGCATCGGCACCGGGATCATCATCAACCGGAGGATTTATCACGGGAAGAACGGCGTGGCGGGCGAGGGCGGCCACATCTCGATTGATTACCGCAGCCCCTACCGGTGCGGGTGCGGAACCCTCGGCTGCATCGAGGCCCTAGCGGCGGGGCCGGGAATGGCGCGCCGTGCGCGCGTCAAACTCGAGCAGGAACACACTTTGCCCACTCTTCTGCGCCAGATGTCGAGCGGCCACCTGAGCCGCATCACGTCCAAAATGATTCAAGAGGCGGCGCTCGCCCATGACCCCTTCGCGCAGTCCATCATTGACGAAACGGGCTTCTTCCTGGGCGTGTGGCTGGCGGGTATGATCACCCTCCTCGACCCGGAAGCGATTGTCATCGGCGGAGGCGTTTCGCAGATCGGCCGCCCCCTTTTCAAGAAAATCCGCGAGACGATTCCGCAGTACACCATCAACCGCCGGTTCGCCGTCAAAACTCCCATCCTGCCCGCCAAGCTGCAAAAGAACGTGGGCATCTACGGCGCGGCCGCTCTGTTCCAACTTGCGGGCGAAGAAGCCGAGAAGGATTGAGCCGTTTCCGCCTTCCTGCGTGCCCACATTTGCTCTTCCGCGAACGTTCGTGAAAGGCCAAACCGAACACTCCGAGACAACACGCCGGCCATGGATCTCTTTCTTCAGCAAACGGATGGAGAAGGTTTCGGGCTGGTAATGCACGCCTATCACGCCGACGGGCAGAACGACAAGGCCAAAACGTTCCTGGAGCTGGCCGTTCACAAGTAAGCGCACGGTTTCCTGGCCTATTACGGCCTAGGCGTCATCGCCTCTGAAGCCAAGCAGTTCGAGCAGGCGAGGAATCTAGGAGTGGAGGAGTCGGGGAATCGAAGAGTCGGCATGCGGTAGACGGAATCCGATGTGCCGTACGCCCTATGCCGTCAACCACCTACCTTTACGGCAATCAGCAATCCCTCCGCTTGGCTCAGGGCTGCCTGGCTTCGGGGACTCCAAAGATAAAGGGACCCGGCGAACGGGGCCCCTTGATATTCAGGTTTTCCATCCCGTCAGAAGTAGAGTTTCAAGGCAAGCTGGATTTCCCGCGGGTCCAACGCCGTCTGGGACAGTCCGAAGCTCACCGACCGCAGGTTCGCATTGGGCGGATCAAGATTCGTGTGGTTGAAGACGTTAAAGATCTCCGTCCGGAATTGCAGGTACCGCGACTCCTTCGCGCCCAGGGGAATCTTCTTGAACACGGAAAAGTCGGCGTCTGCAATCCCCGGACCGCGGAACGTGTTGCGACCCAGGTTGCCATTGCAGGTGATATCACCCGGAACCGTACAACTCGGAAATGGGAACTCACCTTTGAGGGTGGACATCTTGCTTGCCCCGCCCGGCGCCGAGCTGTGCGCGAAATCGAAATTCGAGAACGACATGCGGTTACCGAGGCTGGGGGTGTTCGGTCGGTCGCTTCCGATACCGTCGCCGTTCAGGTCCGCGCTGGTTCCAATCGTGAACGGTAGGCCACTTTGAAAGCCTACAACCGCGTTAACGGTCCAGCCACCCAAAAGCTTCCCAGAGACGCCCTGCATGTCCTTCCGCCAGGGCAGGTCCCATGCGACCGAGGACCCCCATCGGTGGCGGACGTCGAACAGGGAGTTCCCTTTCTCGAGCCAGACTCGGGTGGGATCCAGCGAGTAGCCAGCTTCACCAAATGCGTTGAAGTCCGTGGCGCTGCCGCCGCTGGTCAATCCGTGCCAAGTGGAACGGAAGTCCAAGCTGTGGCTCCAGGTATAGGCGGTGGTGAAGGCCCACCCCCTGCTGAACTTGCGGACCACTTCAACCTGCAACCCAAAGTAGCTGGAGTTCACGCTGGTATCCCAGGTCCGAACGTAGTAAACGCCGGCGGGATTCGTGGCGAGGTTACATTTCACGCCGGTTGCCTTGTTCGTGATGATCACGCTCGTGCCCGGTACAACCGCGCCGGACGGATCGGTCACGACACCCGTAAACGTTCCGGTCGTTCCTTGCGGATACGCAGCGATCGCAAACACCAGAAGAAAACTCCACCCGAGGAAGAATACTTTCCAGTTTTTCTTCTCAGTCATCGCAGCTCCTCCCTAAAACAATTCTGGAATTACTTTGACGTAGCAGGCTGGCGACAAGAAGATCCACACCTGGAGCTGATTGCGACAGAGCCAGATTGGATCGCAAAAGACAGCATTGGGGCTGGTTCCTGCGGTGATCGTCTGGGTGAAGATTTTGGTACGTGCGGAAGAGAGCAGGACACAAGAAGCAGGAGGCATCTGGCAGTCGGGTCTCGCCCGCCAGCCGGTTTCAGGTTGGCGGCTCTCCTGCAACCACGGCGGGTGGTTGACGTACTGAATTCTTCCGGTCAGACGCAGGTCCGAGAACAAGGAGTCGTCGCTACTCGATTTGCAATTGCTTCCGCTTAACATGTGGGCCCCCCTGGGCGGGTAGCCCCGTCTTCTGACGCAGCGGTAACGTACTTTAGCTGCAGGCTATGCCACCCGAGCCAACCCC
>JAHEKS010000361.1 GCA_024638215.1 Acidobacteriota bacterium
CTTCGAGAAGCGAACGTGCCTTGTCCAGCTCTCCCGCGCGCAAAGCGATATCACCGAGGTACGCCTTGGACTTCGCCACAGAGCCGCCGGCTTGGATCTCGCGCTGGAATTCGGCGGCTGCCAGATCGTATTGATGTTCTTTCCAATAAAGGTAGCCGAGGCCGAAGTGGACGTTCGGGTAATTCGGTGCGAGGGCTGCCGCCGCTTTAAACTCCTGAATGGCGTCATCGGCGCGGTCCAAACCGTCATAGGCCTCTCCCATCAGCATATGCACGGTGACGGAATTCGGTGACCGTTTCAGGATCTGACTGAAAAAATCAAGGAGCTTTTGCTCCTGGCCGCTCCACAGGTAGCACTCCGCGAGGAGATATTGCAGTGTCGAGTTGTCCGGCTGCACGGCAATCAACTTTTCGAACTCGCGGCTGGCAGGTTTGAATTCCTTTTGTGAATAGTAGGACATCGCCAGCAGCGACCGGGCCTGAAAATTCCCGGGCTGAATCGAAACGGCCTGCTCAAGAGGTTGGGCCGCGCCTTTGAAATTTTCGGCCTTAAAGTAACAAAGACCCAGATTCAAAAGCAGCGTAAATGACTTGGGTCGAAACTTGAGCGCTCGCGCATAGGCTTTCGCCGCCTGAGGATAGTGCCCCAAGTGCGACTCCGCCACACCCAGGTTGTTCAGAGCTTCATAGGAATCCGGGTCTTGAGCGAGAACCTGGCGGTAGATTCGAGCCGCCTCGGCGTAGTTCTTATGAGTCATTTGTTGGCGGGCCTGTTCCAAGAGCCGCTCTTGGCTTGGTGACTCCGGAGCCTGAGGCACGGCGCAAAGCGCCGGAGAGGAGCCGCCCAACAACCAAAAGCACAGTAAGAGGATGCCGTACGCTAGTGAGTTGCTGGCGATACTCCTAGGTCCCGCCAATTTCTTGCTTGGCTTCGTGCTTGCGGCCACAAGCCGGAGATGGGCGGTCAACATCATCTTGGGACCACGGCATATCGGACGGCCATGTGAGTCATGATCCATCCGCCACACTCTGACTGAAAGCAGGCGCAGTCTTTGACGCTGCCGGTCTCCTGAGCGCGACGCGCGGAGCCGTCGGCCCCAGAGATTTGATAGAAGCCTCGCGCGTGGCGGCGCCCTTCAGACTCTGACGGAATTTCTGGGGCGTGGTCCCTTCTAGGCGGGTGAAATTGCGATTGAAGGACTTCAGACTTCCGAAACCTGACTCGACGGCCACCTTGTAGCTCGGCATATCCGTCTCCAGTAGCAACAGCTTCGCGCGTTGGAGATGGCATCGCATGATTTCCGAAAGGATGCTGCGACCGACAGCGTGGGGAAAGCGGCGCTCCAATGTGCGGCGCGAGACATGCAACTCGTCGGATATTATGTCAACACTGATGGGCTCCTTGGCATGCTCGCGAATGAAGTGCAGGGCTCTCGCGACCACGGGGTCTTCCTGCGCTATCACATCGCTCGACCGCCGGACGGCAACATGCGTCGGTTCAACCCAGACCACGCCTTGCCCGCCCGACCGGCCTGCCATCAAAGCATCGAGCAGGCTGGCAGCTTCGTAGCCCGCCTTTTCAAGATCCAGAGCTACACTCGACAGCGGAATGTGCGAGAGGCCGCACATGACCTCGTCATTGTCCACACCCACCACCGCCACTTCTTCTGGAACCCGTATTCCGGCGCTGGTGCACGCCTGCAAGACCTCCAGCCCGCAGACATCATTGCAGGCCATCAGGCCGGCCGGTTTGGGCAAGGATTGAAGCCACCGTGCGGTGATGGGTTGCTCCTTCTGCCAGCTCTGCATCCATAACGGAAGCTGCATCCAATTGGCGACGGGGATGCGGTGAACCGAGCAAGGATAGCCTTGGCTCGCGGCACACTCCACAAACGCCCTCTCGCGCACTGAGGACCAGTGACAAGCCATAAATCCGCAGAAAGCGAAGCTGCGGATTCCCGCCTCCATGAGGTGAATGGCCGCCATTCTTGCGATGGCTTCCGAATCGGTGCGAATTTCACCGAATTTCCCACCCGGATCAAGCGGGTGTGACTCGCTGAGACTGGAGACCACGACGGGAAGTCGCGTCGCGCGGATCATTCTTTCCATATGCGGCGAGCGAATTCGTGCGATCAGACCGCTCCCTTTCCACAATTCGGGGTCAGGCAGGGTTTGGTCAAGGTGGCCTGGCGCCACGTAAAGAGACCAGGGACCATGCAAGCGAGAATAGCGCAGAATACCGCGGAGCAACCCACGGCCGTATTCCGTGGAGGTTTCCAGCAGAAGGGCTACTTCAGGAGCGGGTGATGCGCGTCGTTGCCCCCTCATCACGCTTCCTTGACCTGTGGTTATCAGGGCTATGTCAGGTCTTTTCTCCTTGGCCAGGACGGGATACGTTTACTCTCGATCAGCCAACGAACATACCCTCGTTTCACGAGACCATGACGCAAAGCCACCCGACGGCTGCATTCTATGCCCGCTCAGGCGAGTCTGCAAGTCCCGTTTTCTGGGAAACGGCCTGTCGTAAACTTGCCGCAAGGAGTATAGAGGGCGAGGTTAAAGACGCCGCATCAGCCCATCCTGATGAAAATAAACGTGATCTGCTAGGTAACTTTTTGTCTGGGTGGCGTAAAGTGACTGTTTCTTGTCGCACCTTGGGTATGGACAAAGCCCACGAACTGTACTACAAGCATACCAAGCGTCGGGTGTAATCTCATGAGGAGGCTAGATCTATGAATGGCCGGACAAGTGTACAGGCTTGCTGGTTTCGGACCGCGAGATCTGTACTTCTGGTCTTGGGTGTTCTGTTTATCTCCAGCGCAGTTGGTCTTCGCGCCCAGGAGCAGGGTACGATTCTCGGCACGGTCACAGACCAGTCGGGCGGCGTTGTCCCGGGCGCCACCATAACGATTACCAATCAGGCGACGGGCGCCGTCCAACGCACCGCGACGACGAATTCCGCCGGCAATTACTTAGTGGCCGGCCTGCCTGTTTCCACTTACACCGTGAAGTGCGAGAAACAGGGCTTCAAAACGGCGTCTCACACGGACCTGGCGCTGAACGTGCGCTCCGAGGTGCGTGTGGACTTCACCATGGCCGTCGGGGAGGTGTCGGTAGAGGTCAACGTGGTCGCCTCCTCGGTCCACCTGCAGACGGAGAACGCGGTGGTCAGCGACACGATCACTGCGCACCACGTTGAGGCGCTGGACATCAACGGGCGCAACTTCATCCAGCTCTCCACGTTGGTTCCCGGCGCATCCGGCCAATCGCTGATCGGGTCGGTGAATGTTCCGGTCGGCGTCACCGCCAACGTCGGCGTCAACTTTAACGGCCTCCGCCAGGCACACAACGTCTTCTCCGTGGATGGAGTTGACAATTACGACCGCGGGTGCGGCGGCTGCATTGAGGTGATTCCCGACCAGGACGCCATCCAGGAATTCAAGGTGTCGACGAGCAACGCCTCCCAGGACCTGGGTTTCGGCTCCGGCGGGCGGATCTCGATGGAAATCAAGGGCGGCACCAACCGGTTCCATGGCGAAGTGTTTGCGTTCAATCGCAACCGCTATTTGGAAGCCGGTCAGTTCTTCCTCAATAAGGCCGGCAAGACCCTTCCTTACGACAACCAGAACGACTTCGGCTTCAACCTGGGCGGGCCGATCGGCAACCCAGCGAAGGAAAACAAGAGCTTCTTCTTCGTCACCTTGAACTGGCGCCGGTTCTTGCAAGGCCTCGGCAACAACGTGAACGGCATTTTCACGCCGTGGACAACCGGTGATTTCTCCGACCTCACTCTCCCCAACAACCATGTCATCGTGGACCAGACGGCGGCCGGCGTGGCGTGCACAGACGCCGACGGCACCGCACGAACGTGCTATCCGCAGTTCAGCGATGGCGGGATCCTGAACAAAATTCCTGCC
>JAHEKS010000102.1 GCA_024638215.1 Acidobacteriota bacterium
GTCGCCTCGGCGCTGGGCGGCATCGCGTTCGGCTTCATCGCGGACCGCCTCGGCCGCCGCTTTGCGCTCACGGCCAGCATCGTCGTCTACTCCATCTTCACCGCCGCCTGCGGACTTTCCAGCGGCATCTTCGAACTGGCGCTGTTCCGCTTCCTGCTCGGACTCGGCATGGGCGGCGAGTGGGCCTCGGGAGCCGCGCTGGTGGCGGAAACCTGGCGGGCCGAGCATCGCGGCAAGGCGCTGGGCATCATGCAAAGCGGCTACGCTGTCGGCATCGCGCTCGCCGCCCTGATCAACTGGCTTATCCTTCCGCGCTTCGGCTGGCGCGCCGTGTTCTTTGCCGGCTTGCTTCCCGCGCTCCTCACGCTCTGGATTCAGCGGCGCGTGGAAGAGTCGCCGCTGTGGAGAGAAAGAACATCAGGAGCCGCGAATCGGGAGCTGCAAGCCGGAAGAGAAATATCTGAAGTTCACGGGCTCGGCGCGAAGTCCTTCAGGCGCAGCCAAGCTTCGGCGAAGCTGCTTTCCAGCCCCTATCGTTCCAAAGTATTTATTACGCTGCTGATGAACTCGGCGGCGCTTTTCGCGTGGTGGGGACTGTTCACTTGGATTCCCTCTTACCTCGCACTGCCGGTTGCGCAAGGCGGGCGCGGGCTGAGCATCGCGGCGTCCTCCGCCTGGATTGTCGTGATGCAAGTCGGCATGTGGTTCGGCTACGTCAGCTTCGGCTTCATCAGCGACAGCCTGGGCCGCAAGCGAACCTACGTGGGCTTCCTCGTGGTGGCCGCCGCGCTGGTGCCCGCCTACGCCGTCGCGCGCAGCCCCGCCGCGCTGCTTGTTCTCGGCCCGCTGGTGGCCTTCTTCGGCACCGGGCACTTCACGGGATTCGGCATCATCTCCGCCGAACTGTTTCCGACGTCGTTTCGCGGACTGGCGATGGGATTGACTTACAACTTCGGCCGGGCGCTGAGCGCCGCCGCGCCCTGGGCCATCGGCGCCATCAGCGTGACGCACCGCCTGAGTTCGGCGCTGTGGCTGAGCGGCGCCGCGTTCCTGATCGCCGGCCTGCTGGCGACGGCTTTGCCCGAAACCTCAGGCCGCTCGCTCGATTGATGCGTGGGGAACTTTTTTCTGCTCACTTGTCCGGCAGCGCAAATGCCAGATACGACCCGCCCGACGGCTCGCCCCACTTCTCCCCGCCAGCGCCGATGACGATGTATTGTTTGCCGCCAATTTCGTACGTCGCGGGCGTGGCCGTGCCGGAGGCGGGCAGCGCGGTTTCCCACAAAAGCTTGCCGGTGGCTTTGTCATAAGCCCGGAATTTACTGTCGTGCACCGTGGCGGCGATAAAGAGCAGCCCGTCGGAGGTCACCAGCGGCCCGCCGTAGTTTTCGCTCCCCGTATTCGTAAGACCCTTTGCCGCGAGCGCGGAATACTCGCCCAGGGGAATTTGCCACGCGTACTTGCCGGTATCAAGGTTGAGCGCGTTCAGCGTGCCCCAGGGCGGCGCAACCGCCGGGTAGCCGTCGGGATCGAGGAATTTGTTGTAACCGTCAATGCCGTACTTCAGCTCGATAAGTGATAGCGCCCCGGGCTCGAGCGTTACCGGCCGGCTTTTCCCCGTCACAAGATACTGCGCGAGGGCTTGAATCACATCAACACCAAGCGAAGCGAACGCGGGCATTCGCCCCCGGCCGTGAGCGATCGCGTGCAGTATTTCGGGCGTTGACGTTGTCGTGCCGATATCCACCAGGGAAGGAAACTCCGGCGGCGTCCCCTTCAAGTCCTGGCGATGACAACTGGCACAGTGCTCCAGATAGAGTTCGCGCGCGGTAGTCTTCCGCTCCGCGCGCGGGCGCGGCACCAGGCGCAGCACCCAGGCCATTTCGTTGGAGTTGATATAGAGCATGTGGGTCGCCGGATCAAACGCCGGCCCGCCCCACTCCGCGCCGCCGTCCAATCCTGGAAAAACAACGGTGCCTTGCAGGCTGGGCGGCGTGAACTGCCCGCCGCTGCGCAGCTTTCGGAATTGTTCCAGCACCGCCTGGTGAGCTGCCGGGGTTCGTTGCGTCAGTATGTCTTCAGTAAGTTGCTGGCGCGCGAAGGGCGCGGGCTGGATGGGGAACAACTGCTCCGGCGCCAGTTTCTCGCCGTCCACGTCCGAGGCCGGGACCTTGCGGTATTCGATGGGGAAAAGCGGCTTGCCGGTCGCGCGGTCGAGCACGAAAACGTACCCCGACTTGGTGGTCTGCGCCACGGCATCCACAGTGCCGCCGTTGCGCTCAACCGTGACGAGCGCGGGCGGGGCGGGAAAATCGCGGTCCCAAACGTCGTGCTTGACGCCCTGGAAATACCAGACCAGCCTGCCGGTCGCGGCATCGAGCGCCAGCACGCAATTCGCAAACAGATTGTCGCCCAGCCGGTTGGCGCCATAAAAATCGAACGCCGCGGAGCCGGTGGCCGCGAACACCAACCCGCGCTTTTCGTCGAGCGTCAGGCCCGACCAATCGTTCGCGCCGCCCATATATTTCCAGGCGTCCTTCGGCCAGGTGTTGTAGCCGAATTCGCCCGGATGCGGAATGGTGTGAAAGATCCAGCGCATCTTGCCGGTGCGCGCGTCGTAGGCGCGAATGTCTCCGGGCGCCGCGGGCAGGTCCTCGGACACAATGCTGCCCATAATAATCAGATCCTTGTAAACAATGCCGGGCGAGGTGGAGGAGACCGAAAGGGTTTCGGGGTCGCGCCCCAGGCCGTCGCGCAGATCAATGGTGCCGCCGTCGCCGAAGCTGGAAATCGGCTTGCCGGTTTTTGCGTCCAGCGCGTAAAGCTTCTGGCGCGCCGCCACAAAGATGCGCGCCTCGCCGCCACTGCCCCAATAGGTGACCCCGCGGTTGCGGAACTTCGCATGGATTTCCCGGCCCGCGAAGGGATTGAAGCTCCAGCGCAGTTTCCCCGTCGCGGCGTCGAGCTCGATGACGCGCAGTTTGGGCGTGGTGGCGTAAAGCGTCCGCCCGACAACGATGGGATTGCATTCCATTTCCGAGCCTTTGAACTCGTCGCCGGAATCGTACCGCCAGGCGAGCTTGAGTCGGGCCACGTTGGCAGGGGTGATCTGGTCGAGCGTGGAGTAGTGCAGGCCCTCGGGCCCGCCGTTATAAACGCTCCAACCGCCGTATGCTTCGCCCTGCGGCTGGCGCGCCGGCTGCCGCGCGAATGCTGCGACCATGATGATGAGAGCTAGCAAAACTGAGAAAAGCCCATAAAATGCTCTGCTTCGCATCGGTGACCTGCTGTGATCCCGCAGATGTAGCTCAGCGCGGTCGAGAAGCTCCTGAGTGGGATCGGAGGACGGGAGTATATCAAAAAGAGAAGCGCCCTTTCGAAGATGTCCAAGTTATACTTTCACCTTTCGGAGGTGATATGGAACGCCGCCAACGAACGTTCGCCTTCTTCTTAGCCATTTTGGTTTCGCTCTTGTTCCCTGCCCCGGCTTTATTCCGGGCTCAGGATCCCGCCGAGCCGCCGGGCGGCAAGCTCGCCTCTAAGCTGCTCCCGCCGCCCGCGGGCAAGATTGCGCTCATGTCCGTGGATCAGGCGGCGCTCCGCGCGACCATTGAAGAACTGGTCGCCTGCGGCACGCGCAGCTCGCTTTCGTCGTGGACCGACCCCAAGCGCGGCATTGGCTGCGCGCGCGACCACATCGTGGCGAGATTCAATCGCATTGCCAAGACTTCCGGGGGGCGGATGGAAGTCAAGGTGGACCGCTTTGAAGCCACGGGCGAGCGGACCGGCAACAAGCCCGTCCCGATGGAGAACGTTTACGCCATACTGCCCGGCACCGACCCGGCACTGGCCAAAACAGTTTTCATCGTTTCTGGCCACTTCGACTCGCGCGCCTCAGATGTGATGGACGCGACGTCCGATGCGCCCGGCGCCGACGATGACGGCTCCGGGACGGCGATCAGCATCGAGTGCGCGCGGCTGCTCGCGCGCGGACGCTACCGCGCGACCTTGCTTTTTGCGACGGTCTCCGGCGAGGAGCAGGGGCTCTTCGGCGGCAAACGCCTGCTCGAATACGTGAAGGACCAAGGTTACACCGTGGGCGGCATGCTCGATGACGACATCGTGGGCGCGGATTTTGCGCCCGGCGCGCTCCACCGCGTGCGCTTGTTTTCGGGCGGTGCCGGCCGCGCCGATTGCGATACGCCGTCGCGCGAGCTGGCCCGCGCCGTTGAAGAAATTGACGGCCGCTCGCATATCCGCATGATTTACCGCCTAGACCGGCTGGGCCGCGGTGGCGATCACTATCCTTTCGTCATGGCCGGCCTGCCCGCCGTGCGCTTCACCGAGCCGCTCGAAGACTATCACCACGAACACCAGAACGTGCGAGTGGAGGATGGCGTTCAGTATGGCGATTTGCCCAAATATCTGAATTTTGATTTTATGACCAGGGTCGCGGTGGACAACGCCGAAGCGCTGCGGGAATTGGCTATGGCGCCCGATGCTCCTACCCAGGTCACGATTCGCGGCGTGGTAACGCCCAGCGCGAAAATCTCCTGGACGGCTCCGGAGGATGCGGAGCGGGCGGGATTCGAAGTGCTCTGGCGCGAGACCACATCCCCGCGCTGGTCCGTTTTCGAATTTGCGAAGTCAGCGGGCCAGACCGTGCTCGAGAACGTCTCAACCGACAATCACTTCTTTGCCATGCGCTCGGTCGGCAAAAACGGTGCCCGCTCAATTCCGGTGGCAGCGGAGCTTCCGCGCCGATGACCGCCCGGCCGCATCACCGACGATAAGACGGCGCACCTTCGCGATAGCAATAACCCTGCCCGGTGAAATGGAGCTCGCCGGGTACTTGCATTTCACTTTCATTCCGCTACAATGCCGCGAGCAGTAAGGTTAGTTGGACGGGAGGGCCGCCCATGGCTGCAACCGACTTACGCCCACTGAGCCTCGGAGAGCTGCTGGACCACACCTTCAGTTATTACCGCAAGCACTTCCTTCTTTTTGTGGGCATCATGGCGCTGCCGCAGGCGCTCATTGTCGGCACGAATCTGATCCTTCTTCCCTTCCGGACCCCCAATTTCACCACCGCGCCGCAGAACCCGGCGGGCGCCGCGGCCCGAATCTCATCGTCTTTCCCGACTTTCATGATCAGTTTTGGCATCATCATGATTGTCTACATGCTCGTGTACTGCATCGCCCTCGGAGCCACGACCGTGGCGTTGTCGGAAGTCCACTTGGGGCGCGCCACCACTATCGCAAGTGCATACAGGAGCCTCCGGGGCAGGATCCTGAGGCTCTTCGACGTGGTGATTTCGATCATCGTGCGGGCAATCGGCATCTATCTTGTCTTTATACTGGCCGGAATTATCATCGTCGCATTACCTTTTGCCATGTTCGCAGCGCGAGGAAAGCCCAATCCTTTATTGATGGCCGGGCTCGGGTTGCTGATGATCCTTGGAATGCTGGTTGGCGTTGTGCTAGCAGTGTTCTTGATTATGCGTTATGCCCTGGCGGTGCCCGCGCTTGTGTTGGAGAACCTCAAGGCGCGAGAAGCGATCAAGCGCAGCGTGGCGCTGGCCAGGGGCAGACTTTGGCGCATCTTCCTGACCGTCGTCCTCATGTACATCATCAGCATGGTCGTGGTGGCCGTGTTCCAGGGGCCCTTCTGGCTGGCGAT
Organism: Acidobacteriota bacterium; assembly: GCA_024638215.1. GTDB lineage: Bacteria > Acidobacteriota > Terriglobia > UBA7540 > UBA7540 > JAHEKS01. The sequence goes on from JAHEKS010000102.1 coordinate 5,681, forward strand.
GATGGTGGTAGCTGTTAAGACCCACAGCGTCCCGCTTTGGATCGAAGTGCCGATGAATATATCGGCGGGCATCGGCGGAGCCCTCAGCGGGCCTCTGCTGATCATTGCCCTCGCGCTGCATTATTACGACGCCCGCGTCCGCAAGGAGGGCTACGACCTGCAACTGATGATGGCCAACCTCGACAGGGCATCTGAGGGCGCGGTGACGCCTTCCCCGGCGGCATCACCGGCTCCTTCCGGAAGTTGAGGCTTTAACTGTGAAATTCGAGCAGGGCACTCTGAAATCCGCATGAAGCGTCTTCTCCTTGCCGGCTTGATGATTCTTTCCCTCGGCTCCCTGGTTGTCCCGCAGGAAACCGGAACGTCGCAAAGCCTACCCCAAGGTCTCAAGAACTATTTGGCCGAACTCGACCGCTGGTCGGCGACCGCCAAAGTCATCAAGGATCAGCCCGACCAGGCGGCTGCCTACCGCAAGGCTTTGCCCCGCGCATGGCCGGTTTCAGTCCGCGGGCAGCAGTTTGCGGTGCCCACCGAATGGCTGGGCGAAGACCTGGACTCCATCCACGAGAAGCCCGCAACAGCGGCTTCAATCTGCAACGAAATTCAACAAAGGCTCGACCAGATGCGTTCGGCGGCGGAAACCTTCGAGCGCAAAACCGGCGGAGATCCAGTGCAAGCGCGGACACGCCTCACCGACGTCCTCAACCGCGCCGAGTTTCGCGACGTCCACAAGCCAGGTTGGTTGGAAGAGGTTCGCGAACGCACCTTCGTCTGGTTGGCCAATCTGTTCGACAAGCTTTTCGGCGGCCTCGGCAGCCACCCGAAAATCGGCCGCGCGCTGCTTTGGAGCCTGGTGATTTTCGGGGTGGCGCTCTTCCTGGTCTTGCTGTCGCGATCGTTTTTCCGCGTCCGGCGTGACACCTCACTTGATTTGAAAGGCCCCCTGCTCGCCACGCGCGGCTGGAGAGACTGGGCCCGTGACGCGCTGGCGATGGCCGGCCGTGGAAACTACCGCGAGGCGATTCATCTGGGTTATTGGGCCGGAATCTACCGCCTGGAAGAGCTGGGCGTGTGGCAGGCGCACCGCGCGCGAACGCACCGCGAATATTTGCGGCTGCTGGAGGCCGGTGATGGGCGCCAAACGCCGCTGGCCGCCTTGACCTTGCGCTTTGAGCTGGTTTGGTACGGCGGAAATCCCGCCGGGGCCGAGGACTTCGAATTCGTGGTCAAACAACTGGAGGGGCTTGGATGCAACATCGGCTTGCGCCCGGCGACCGGAATCTCCTGATCCTCGCGGGATTGCTGATCGCAGCCTTGAGCGCGGCGGCCGTGATCTCCTCGCCCCAGGGCTCGCGAAGATTGCCGGGCATTGCTTCCAGCTACTCCGCAGCCGACGACGGCGCCAAGGCAGCTTATCTTTTGCTCGAAGAGTTGGGCTATCACGTGGAACGCTGGGACAACTCCCCCGAGGATCTGCCGGGCGTCGCCTTCAGACCCTTCAGTGAAAACCCCGAGGCCGCTGCTGCTAACGCCGTTCTGGTCCTCGCGCAACCCGTTTACCCGGCGTCCGCGGAGGAAAAGACCGACCTCATGAATTTCGTTCGCCGGGGAGGACACGTTCTTATCGCCGGCGGGCGGCCGGGCTTCCTTGTGCCCGACGGTGCGATCAAAGCCGCTCCCTTCAGCGCTGGTCTGACCAAATCCTATTCCGCCGAACTTCCCGCCCCGCTGACGCGGGATGCCCCGGAAATCCGCCTGTCGGCTTTCACCCGCTGGGGCCGGCTGTCTGGCGATCAATTGCGTTATTACGGTGACTCGGAAGGCGCCACCGCGGTCAGCTTCAGCGTGGGCAAGGGACAGGTGATCTGGTGGGCCAGCCCCGGCCCGCTCACCAACGCCGGCATAACCCAAGCCGCGAATCTGATGCTTCTCTTGAACTCGATCGGCGAGCGAAAGGGCGTTCGCATTCTGTGGGACGAGTATTATCACGGTTTCCGAGCGGGTTTCTGGTCGTATCTCGATCGCACGCCAGTTCCCTGGGCGCTGATCCAGGCCGCTGTGCTCCTGGCGGCGGCGCTGGTGACTTACGGCCGCCGCAAGGGCCCGGTGCGCCCCTTGCAACGGGAATCGCGGCTCTCGCCGCTTGAGTTCGTGGAAACGCTGGGAGATTTGTACCAGCAAAAAGGCGGCGCGGCCGAGGCGCTGGAAATCGCCTATCATCGCTTTCGCTTCCTGCTCTTGCGGCGGCTGGGCCTCCCTGCCACGACCAGCCTTCAAGAAATCCAGCAGGCGGTGCGCGATCACTTGGGCTGGGTTATACCGGGATTTTCTGAGACGCTTCTGCGCTGCGACCTGGGCGTGAAAAATCAGCACTTGACGGCGGCTCAGTCTCTGCATTTAATTCAGGAACTGCACGACTATACGAGAAGGTTTGGCCTGAGCAAGACGCAATTCGCGCGCTCTTGAAGGTAAGCGGTGATCTGAAGCTTTCTGTAAGGATTTGCCCGTAGGCTGGTCGACGACGGAACCTATGCCCGAACACACAGCACAATTCACCTCTCACGGCCGCACCGAACTCGCCAAGGCCATCGTCGGCCAGCGCGAGGTCATTGACCAGTTGCTCGCCGTGTTCTTATGCGGCGGCCACGCCCTGCTGGAAGGCGTGCCTGGAACGGCCAAAACGCTGACCGTCAAAGCCCTGGCGCGGGTTTGCCGGCTGGAATTCCAGCGCGTCCAGTGCACGCCGGACCTGATGCCCGCCGACATCCTGGGGACGAACGTCTACAATGTCTCGACCGGCGCCTTTTCCCTGCACCGCGGCCCGGTCTTTACAGACTTTCTTCTGGTGGACGAAGTGAACCGCATGCCTCCCCGCAGCCAGGCGGCTTTGCTCGAATCCATGGAGGAACGCCAGGTCACGATTGACGGCGCGCGCCATCCGCTGTCGAGTTTCTACACGGTTTTTGCGACCCAGAATCCCATCGAATTCGAAGGGACCTATCCCCTGCCCGAGGCGGAGCTTGACCGGTTTTGGTTCAAGATTCGCATCCATTATCCCGGCGCCGAACAGGAAGAGGAGATTCTGAACCGCTATCAAAACGGCTTCGATGCCCGGGACCTCGACGCCATGGGATTGGCCTCCGTGGACCCCGAACTTCTGGTGGCGGCGCGCCGTGAAGTCGCCGGAGTGCGCGTAGGACCTGACCTAATGCATTACGCCAGCACCATTGTGCGGCGCACGCGCGACTGGCCTTCGCTCAGCCTGGGAGCAAGCCCGCGCGCCACGGTTTTCCTGATGCTGGCGGCCAAGGCGCTCGCGGCCATGGACGGCCGCGAATATCTGATCCCTGACGACATCAAATCCGCCGCGCTGCCCGTCCTGCGCCACCGGCTGGCCGTCAAGCCGGAGGCGGATATCGAGGGCGTCACTCCCGACCGCGTTGTGGAAGAGGTTCTGGCGGCGGTGGAAGTCCCCAAGTAAACCGCACTCAAAACCGGACGCCGAACCATGGAAGATCTGACTCAAGCGAATCCGGCTTCCAGATTGGCCCCTGCCACCGTTTCAACCCGCGCCAGGGCTTCCGGCCGATGGCCAGGCGCTTTCGGCTCACGTTTCTTTGTGGCGCTTGTCCTGGGCTTTCTGTGGGTGGGCCCGGCCTGGTGGGACCTGCGATTCCTTTACGCCATCGCCGGGTGGGACGTGCTGGTGATCGCCGCGTGGCTCAACGATTGGCTCCGCCTGCCGCGCCCGGAGCAAATGGAGGTCACACGCGCGTGGTCCAGGCCGCTGGCGCAGGCTGAAACCTCCGAGATTACGCTGCAAATACGCTGCGCAAGCAAAACCAGGCTCAAAGTCAGCCTCGACGACGACCTCCCGCCCGCGCTTGCTCGCGTTTCGGAGTTGCACGCAGGCTCCCTTGATCAAGGCGCCACGACGCAAGACGATTCACAACGGATTAGTCTTCCTGCCATGCCCCACCTTGAGTGCGCGCTCGGCACAGTTGGAACGGCCAGCGCAACCTACTCCGTCAGACCGCTCGAGCGCGGCGACATTCAGGTTGGCGGAACGTACCTGCGCTATCAAAGCCCGCTCAAGCTCGCGGAGCGCTGGTGCTTTGCGGACTTGAAGCAGGTGGTCCGATCTTATCCCAACATGCAAGAGGCGAAGCAACACACGTTCTACCTGATTCGCAGCCGCCAGATCGAGCTTGAGAAACGATTGAAGCGGCAACGCGATGCGGGGCGCGAATTCGAGAACCTGCGGGAATATCGTGAAGGAGACGAGCCCCGGGACATCTGCTGGACCGCGACGGCCCGGCGAGGAAAACTGATCACCAAGGTTCATGCTGTGGAGCGAAGCCAAACGGTGCAGATTGTCATTGACGCCGGCCGTTTGATGACGGCCAAAGTCATGCCCGGCTGCGAGGGCGCATCAAAGATCCGCACCGGGCGCGCGGCGGCCACGCTGACCAAATTGGATTATGCCGTCATGGGCGCGCTGGGGATAGCGCAGGTGGCGCTTTATTCCGGCGACAAGGTGGGCCTCCTGGCCTACGGACGAAAGCGCCAGTATCCGCTTTCGCCCGGCCGGGGAACGCCTCACTTGCGAGCCATTCTGGAAAGCCTTGCGATCGTGCGCGGCGAGTTTTCGGAGGCCGACCATGCGCGCGCCGCGGACAGCCTGTTGAAGCGGCAACATCGGCGAAGCCTGGTCATCTGGCTGACCGATTTGGCTGAGACGGCCGGCACGCCCGAGGTCATCGAGTCGGCGGCGCGGCTGCTGCGCCAGCACTTGGTCCTCTTCGTGGCCATCACTCAACCCGAGCTGCATGAGCTCGCGGCGCGGCGTCCCAGTTCAGAGGGCGAAATGTATCGCTACGTCGCCGCGCTGGAGATGATCCAGCGCCGGGAATTGCTGCGGCGGCGGCTGTCCCAGCAGGGCGCGATCGCCATCGAACTCGAACCCGGCCGGCTCGCCGCCGGTCTGATCACGCAATACCTGGAAGTCAAAGAGCGCGGGATGCTCTGAGCTGCGGAGGACAGGAGTGGCGGCGCGGCGTGACTGCTCGTGACGCCGCGGGCATTTCCTACTTGGCGCCGGCCCGCGTGAGGTAGATGACCAGCAAACCGCCCGCCGCCGCCGCGCAAGTGAACTTGGCAACCGCAGGCAAATGGGAAGGCGACAAAAACCCTTCCATGACGCCCGCCACGAAGAGGATCGGAATGATGCCGAGCGCCAGCCGCACTCCCTGCCCTCCATAGACAACCAGGGCGTCGCGGCGCGGCAATTCGCCGGGGAAAAGCAGCCCGCGCGCCACCAGCAGTCCTCCGCCCGCCGCGATGAAGATGGCAGGCAACTCCAGCACACCGTGCGGGAGAACGAATTGCGCCAGGGATTTTGCCATGCCCGCCTGCCAGCAAGCGGCTGAGATGACGCCCAAGAGGAGACCATTGGTGATGACCATGTAAACCGTGCCGATGCCCGCGGTGATTCCCATCGCGAAAGTGGTGAAGGCCACGGTCACGTTATTCGTCATGATGGCGCTCGAAGCCAGGGGTTTGATGGAGACGACGGATTCGGTCCACATTTTTCGCTGCTCGATGGTGTCGCTCATCGGCCCGCCCAGGAAAAACCGCTGGAAGGACGGGTCGCCCAGTGAAGCCAGGAATCCCGCCACCGCGGCGGCGGCAAAGATGACAAAGGCCGCAAGCGTATAATTGAAGGTGGAGCGGAAGACTTGGGGAAAGACTCGGGCGTAGAATCGGCCAATGCCCCCCGGCCGGGAGCGCCTGCCCATGTACATGAGATTGTGCGAGCGGGCCAGAAGCTGGTTCAGGTATTCCGCCAGCCGGGCGCTGGCGCGGTCCTCGCGCAAAGTCGAGAGGTCCGCCGCCGCTTGGCGGTAAAGCATGCCGAATTCTTGCAGCTCGCGGTAGGTGAGGGCGCGGACGCCGCTCCGCCCGCATTGTTCGACAATGTGCTCCAGGCGGTCCCAGTGAGGTTTTCGCTTATCGATCCAACGCTTGGTGGGCATGGGGCGCGACCGCTCCGCAGCTCAAAATTCGGAGCCGGAATTCGGCGCCGTCTTGCGAGCGTTTGAGACTTCGTGTAACGAATGACTGACTTCTGATTTCCATGGAACATCTTACCATTGAAACACCGGAGCAGATCCCGCTGGAATTTCCGCTGGCGGGCATTGGCAGCCGCTTCCTGGCCCTCGCTCTCGACACGCTGATCCAACTGGCCGTGGCGTTGCTGCTGGTGCTTGTGGGCGTGCTGGCTTTCGCGGGCGCGTCGGCCACGGCGCCTCGCCAGGGAATGTGGGTTCTGGCCGCTTACATCCTGCTGGCCTTTCTGCTCCAGTTCGGATATTTCGCGGTCTTCGAAGCGATAGGAAACGGTCAAACGCCAGGCAAGCGGCGCATGCATCTGAGAGTGATCAAAGATGACGGCCGGCCCATCACGACTTACGATTCGGTGGCCCGCAACCTGCTCCGCATCGTGGACAACCTGCCGGGATTCTACGCCGTCGGAATCATCAGCATGCTGATCAGCTCGCAGAACAAACGGCTGGGAGATTATCTTGCCGGTACGGTCGTCGTACACGAGAGGCCGCTGGATCAAGCCAAGCTGACCGAAAGCGGCGCAGCCCGGGAGCAACCACGCGCGAAGCCGTCCGTCGCACCGGCCTCAATGCTGAATCTGAACACCTACACGCCCGTGCCAAAAGCCGTGCCGCCGCCGGCAGGTCCGTCCGGGTACGACGTTCGGCGTCTCTCGGTCGAGGAGTTTGGTCTGGTGGAGGCGTTCCTATTGAGGCGAGGCCAGCTCGCGCCTGAGGTGCGGTCGCAATTGGCCCGGCAGATCGTAGAACGCCTGGCGCCTATCCTGCAGATTCGCAACGAAGACCAGCTTCATCCGGAAGCCCTAATAGAAATACTGGCCGCGGAGTACCAAAAGTAGCCAGTGAGGTCGCGGCCCAGTCGTGTCACAGATTGAATGCTTGTGTTGCCGCCCGAACAGCATCCGAAAGGTTGGTGCGAAAGGGGGGATTCGAACCCCCACCCCTTGCGGGACCAGATCCTAAGTCTGGCGCGTCTGCCAATTCCGCCACTTTCGCACAATGCCAGCCTATTCTACCATTCAATAACTAGCGTTCGCGCATTCACAGGCTGAGACGTTTGGTCCGCACCTTTCTCTGCCGTGCGCTCGCGCCTAAGGCACCTCGCACCCGGCGGCAGGACTGCCTGGTCTCGAACATGATGAGCCGGACGGCACCCCAGGGGGCAGGCATTTCGCCTTCGGCCTTCGGAATTGCTCTGCGACCCGCTGTGCACAAGGGAGGACGAATTTGCTGGCGACTCTGCAAAAACTTGGGCGCGTTCGCCGCCGGTTCAGTACAATCTGGGCCTGGCGCCAAATCAGGCCCGGGAAGGATGCGAAACTGGACCGAAGCTCGGAACAGTCTTCGTAAACCTCAGAGGAAGTGAAGACGCGCGCGAGAGATGAACGACACCCCGCCAGCGAAGAGGCTCCTGCCTGATTGGCTTGCGTTGTCCCGGGCCGCGAAGCGCGCCGGCTAGTGAGGTACCATGAAGCTCCTGATCGAAGAACTCGTGTCAATTGCGCCGGTTCTGACGGATGGCGCCTGGGGAACGGAGTTGCAAGCGCGCGGGCTTGAGCCCGGCAGTTGTCCCGATGCGTGGAACCTGGCACATCCGGAGCGCGTGGAAGATGTAGCCCGCGCTTACGTCGAGGCCGGAAGTCAGATTATTCTGACCAACTCTTTTGGCGCGAACCGAATCGCGCTGGCGCGCCACGGCCTCTCTGAAAAAGCACAAGAAATTAACCGCACTGCCGTTGAGATTTCGCGCCGTGCGGCCGACAGCCGCGCGCGCGTTTTTGCGTCCATGGGGCCGTGCGGGAAACTCCTCGTGGCGGGTGAGGTGAGCGAGCCGGACGTCAGCCTGGCGTTCGAGGAGCAGGCCAAGGCGCTGGCTTCCGCCGGAGCCGACGCGATCGTCATCGAGACGATGAGCGATCTGGCTGAAGCCAAACTCGCCGTCGCGGCGGCGGCCGCGACCGGCCTGCCCGTGGTGGCGTGCATGACTTTTGATTCAGGCCGCGACCATGACCGCACTATGATGGGCACGACTCCCGAGCAGGCGGCCGTCGAATTGAATGCCGCGGGAGCGGACGTGGTCGGCGCCAACTGCGGACAGGGCGCGGAGGGCTACGTGGGAATTTGCAGACGCCTGCGCGCCGCCAGCAATCTGCCGGTTTGGATTAAACCGAACGCCGGCCTGCCCGAAATCGTAGATGGCCTCCCGCATTACCGCGAGACGCCGCAATCCTTCGCGAACCACGCTCACGCTTTGGTCGAAGCCGGCGCGAGTTTCATCGGCGGCTGTTGCGGGACGACGCCGGATTTCATCCGGCATCTCGCGGCCCATTGGAGGCCGGCCCAATAAATACGGAAAGCGCCCATGCGCCTTCGGCTGATCAGTTGCGAGATTTTCTTCCGCGAAATGTGCCACGTTGTGGCGCGTTCGCCCCACACGATTGACCTGGAATTCCTGCCCAAAGGCCTGCACGATGTCGGCGGCGAAGAGATGCGCGCGCGTCTGCGTGGGGCCATAGACCGGATTGACAATACCCCCTACGATGCCCTTCTCTTGGGTTACGGCCTCTGCAACAACGGCATCGCCGGCCTGCGAGCGCCGCTCAGGCCGCTGGTGGTCCCTCGCGCGCACGATTGCATAACCCTTTTTCTGGGCAGCGCCGCCCGCCATGCCGAGTACTGCCAAAATCATCCAGGCGTTTTTTTCGAGACGACGGGCTGGCTCGAACGCGGCGGGACGGACGGCGAGCTGAGCCAGCTTGCTCTCGGAAAGAAGCTGGGTTTTCTGCAGACCTATGAGGAACTGGTCGCCCGCTACGGCGAAGACAACGCCCGCTACCTTCAGGAAGAGTTCGCCAACCTGACCCGGCATTATCGCCAGTACACATTCATCGAGATGGGCGTTGAACCGGACGCGAGTTTCGAAGAGCGGGCGCGCGCGGAGGCAAGCCGGCGCGGCTGGGCCTTTGAAAAGGTCCGAGGAGACCTGGGTCTCTTGCAGCGCTTCGTGAATGGTCAGTGGGACGATTCGG
>JAHEKS010000362.1 GCA_024638215.1 Acidobacteriota bacterium
GGCGTGAATGACTTGGCAACCGCTGGACTCGAGCATCCTCCCAAGCTCCCATTCCTTGTTCCGCCACCAACGTCTTCTACCGCCGATGATGACGATGGATTGAGGCTTGAGTGCCTGCACCATGGCCCGCCGCCTATTCCGGCAAAGGTAGAGTCGAACGGTCGTTTCGAACTGGCCTTGCGCGCCCCGTTGGGCGAGGTCCACGAGGAGCCCCTGTGTAAAGGCGACGGATACCGGAGGGCGCGCGAGCGGAAACGGCAAGGGGACATGCTGAAAGGCCAGCAGGTTGATGCGTGCCGGCAAATTGTGCGCTAAATGCCTGGCAGTCTCGAGTCCTTCGAGAGTGCTCTCCTGGTCAGTCAAGATGACGTTGATTTCGAGTTCCCGGACATGGTCTTTGCTTGCCGCCTGAGTCTGAATGGAGGGAACCTTCCAGAAGATCACCGGAGTGCCGCCAGAGTCGCTGTTCATAGGTTGTAGACCGCCACAGACTACAGCCCAAGGCGTAAATAAGGCATAAGCAATATGTTAGAAATTCATAAAGGAATGGGAGACGCACAATCCCGAGGGAAGGCCGAACCGGAGATTCGAGGGGATGCTGGTTGATCGGGATGAAGGAGCAGCGGACCGCCGCCGTGCCCTCTCAAATGGTAGTGGCACGGCGGTTCTTGATCTCCTCGAGGTGCGCGCGCAGCCTGGCCAGGATCTCCTGACGGTGGCTGTTGCTCAGTTCCTGTCGCAGCTCGTGAAGCGCGAAGTGAATGACGTCGTGGTGATGGATTTCTTCCGGTGCCACGTCGCTGCTGAGCTCCAACCAAAGAGTGTGCAGGAGACGGATTTCGTTGGCTGTGAGGTGGGGCGCATGGGGGCCAAGATAAAAGACGTCCTCCCGGCCGCTGGGCGAATAAACCTGAAGGATTAAGTGGGGTTTCGGGTCACGGAGTTGTTCCCACGCCAGCCCGGCGACACGCGCTTCTTCCGCCACTTGCCTCCAGGAGGAGAGGCCGAGGGCGACGGCGGAAGATTGCAGGCTTTGCGCGGCGCGCAGGATGCCGTCCCATTTTTCCGTCGCCGGCGCCACGGCTAGGTGAATCGTTTTCCCCTTTTTCTCCGCCAGGTTCAGAGCGCGCGTGAAGAGGTCCTGCTCCTTGACGCTGAAAAGCTGCTCGGGCGACAGTTCCGACTCTCCGGAGGCGGCGCGCGCCAAAAGGCGCAGGTGAAGCACCACCACGTCCGGCTGGGGGGGATTGACCCGGTCCAGCGTCGCGTTAAGGTTGTAAAGCGCGTTGTAGTCCCGGACCATCACCAGAATATTCCCCGGCCGCACGCCAAGAGTTTCGGGAGTGAGGTCCTCACCCGGCTCCAGATTGAACTGGTCCAGCTCGGTATGAGCTTTGCCGCGTTTTCGAGTGATTCGTTCCGAGGTGGCGAAAACCGTGAAGAAAATAACCGTGAAGGCGATCCCGGAAAGCGTGGCGATCTGTTTGGTGAACAGATTGATCACGCAAAGGGCGAAGAGGGTGAGCGTGATCACGCCCAGTCCCACCGGCACCTCCACTCCACCCAGGCGCAGATTCAGCGGCACGCGGAATTCCCGCTCGCCGGGCTGCTTGAAGCGCAGCACCAGCACCGCCAGGCCTTTCATGGCGAAGCTCCACATCACGCCGAACGCGTAAGCCTCGCCGAGGACGAAGATGTCGCCGCGGCTCAGGACAATGGTCAGAATCTGCAGGCCGACGACCAGATCAAGGATGCGGTGCGAAGTCCCGAATCGCCGGTGAGGATGCCGGAACCAATCGGGCAGGATGCCGTCTTCGGAGACTCGGTTCAGAACGCCGTTCGATCCCACAATCGCCGTATTGACGGCTCCTGCCAACATCAGGACGCCAACCAACACTACAAAGCCTCGAAAGGCCAGGCGCAGCAGCTGAGGTCCGGCTAGGTACATCGCCAGGCCGCCGATGGGATTGTCAAAAAAGTTCTGCCGCACCGCGTCCGGGATGATCATGACCGCAAAAAACGCTACCCCCGCCGTGAAAATCAGGCTGTACAAAAAGATGACGAAGCCCGCTTTTTCCAGGTTCTTGAGCTTGGGGTGCTCGATTTCACGGTAAACCTGGGCCATCGTCTCTTCGCCGCTCATCGCCAGCACCGAGTGGCCGAGTCCGATCAAGATGCCGATCAGACTGACCGTGTACGGCAGGCTCGTGTGGCGAAGCCAGCCGAGCGCGTCCGCGGAATACACCAGCGTCGCTCGGGTGGGCAGCGGCGGCAGATGCACCCCTCGCAGCCAAAGCGTGTAACCGCACCAGCCGATCATGATCAGGACCATAACCGTGGTGACGTACATGATTCGCATGGCCTTCTCGCTCGACTCGGGAATGCCTTTGATGTTTTGCCACCAGAAATAGACCGTGACGGCGATGGCGAATACCGCCGCCGTCGCATTGATCGGGAGAAGGAGGCTGGAATGCACGTACCCGAGAAGCTCGTTCAACAGCCCGACCAGATAGAGCCCCGCCGAAACGCCGCTGATGGGGCCGGTCAGGATGTAGTCGAACATCAGGGCGGAGACGGAAAACTTGGCCAACGTCGAGCCCATTGCCTCTTTAACCACGCGGTACACGCCGCCGCGCACGAACATGCTGCAGCTTTCGATATAAAGAGAGCGAACCGCATAGGCGAGCACCATGATGGCAAGAATGAACCACGGGGCTGACTTTCCAATGAAGTGTTCGGCGATCGCCCCGGCATAGAATGCCGACGATCCCATGTCGTTCAGCACGACGGCGGCGGCGCGCCAGAACGAAATAAAGGCCAGCATCGCCGTGGTGGCAACCAGCACTCTGGGAACGCCGCCTGCCAGAGCCTGGGCGGGTTGTTTAGCCTTGCCGCTTTTCATCGCTTGCCCCGCATGTTTCGCCGGCGTCCGGCGGTACCCCGGACGACTTCGAAGTCAATCCCGCCAAACGCGCCTGGATGGATGTCGGCTTCGGAACGGAAAGACACTCCTCTAAAATAGGCAGAGGTTCATAAAGAAGTCATAAAGAAGCGTTAAGGTTTGGGCGGCACGGCCTGCGGCAGGTGGAAGCGATACCCGACCCAGGGCTCGGTAAGCAGGTATTGAGGCTTGGCGGGTTTGGGTTCAATCTTCTTGCGAAGTTGGTTGACGAAAACGCGCAGGTATTCCAGCTCGCCGCCGTAATCCGCTCCCCACACGGCTTGAAGAAGCTCACGGTGCTCGACCGCGCGGTTGGCGTGGGCGACGAAATAGCGAAGCAAGTCGAGTTCCTTGGGCGTCAGGCGGGATTGTCGTCCTCCGACGGTAACCCGTCGCGCTTGGAAATCAATTTCGACGTCTGCGAAGGTAATCTTGGCGGGCGCGTTGTCGGGTGAAAGCGAGGTTCTCCTGAGCGCCGCCCGGATGCGCGCCAGGAGTTCGGGGGTGCTGAACGGCTTGGTGACGTAGTCGTCGGCGCCCGCGTCGAGCGCCTCCACTTTGTCGCGCTCGGCATTGCGAACGGTCAGCATAATGATGGCGGCTTCTGATTCGGCGCGAATTCTGCGGCAGGCCTCGAGGCCCCCCATCCCGGGCATGTTGACGTCCAGCAACGCCAAGTCCACCCGCTCAGTGCCCACTTTTTCAAGCGCTTCTTCTCCGCTGCGGGCTTCAATGACCTCGTAGCCGTGGCCGGAGAGAGCGGCGCGCAGCACCCTGCGGATCTGCGCCTCGTCATCCACCACCAGGATTCGGCTTGGGCTCATGGCTCTTTCTCCAAATCCGCAGCCGGCAGGGAAATCGTGAAGATCGAGCCGCCGCCCGGGCTGCTCTCAACCGAAATTTCGCCGCCGTGTGCGTGCAGAATCTCGCGGCAAATGGACAATCCCATTCCTGAT
>JAHEKS010000363.1 GCA_024638215.1 Acidobacteriota bacterium
AATGACAACGGCCTGTGGGGAGCTTCCGGCAACGAGATCATCAAGATGGCCTATAAAGACCACGTCTGGGCGATTCTGGGTACGATCGATGGCGCCAACACCCACATCGCCATCCGCGTGGCGCTCAAGGCTGAGGTGGTCATGCTCACTTCCGGCGACACCGATCCCACCATGATCGAGACGAACATCCCCTGGGTGATGCGCGTCACCGGCGACGACCGGCAGCAGGGTTACCTCCTGGTGGACTATCTTTACCGCAAGATGGGTTACAAGCGGGTTGGGATCATGCGCTCCAGCAACCGCTACGGCCGCTTTGGTGTGCGGGAGATCAATGACGGCAGCCGCCGCCTGAACCATCCCATCGTCATGGAGATGGCCTACCGGGTGGGCAGCGGGGAGTCCACCCTGGAGCTCGAACGCCTGAAAGAGGCCAAGGTCGATGCCATCGTCCACTGGGGCGACGCTGAGGACGGTGCGCACATCCTGAACGAAATGCGCCGGATGGGAATGAAGCAGCCCTTCTTCTGCTCCGACCGGTGCGTGCACGAGGAGTTCGTGCGGATTGCCGGCAAAAATGCCGAGGGAGTTATCTGCTCCTATCCCTGGAATCCCAAGCGGCAGGATCCCAAGCTGGAAGCTTTCAAGAAGGATTTCCGCGAGCGTTACGGCGAGGAACCGGAAACCTACGCGGCGCATGCTTACGACGGCATGAACCTGCTGATTTGGGCCGTGCAGGTGGCCGGGTTGAACCGCGCCAGGATTCGGGACGTCATCGCCTACTTGCCCAAACCCTGGCCCGGCGTGACGGGGGACATCCCGCTAAGCGCCGCGCTTGACGATGTGGGCGACGTGTTCCTGGCTAAGTTCGAGAACGGAGGCTGGACGTACTATTCCAGGGAACAATTGAAAATCCCGCGTGGCTACATTCCGCCGCGCGATCGCGTCAGCCGCTCGGTGGCGGAATCGCGGCGCAATGCGGCATCCCCGGAATAACGTGTTTGTCTCGGCGCAGGTTCGTGAACTGGTGTGCGGCTGTCCGGTGGATAGAACGATGAAGCGCCCGCTTCGAGTAATCTTTGGCTCGCTTCTTTTGCTTGCGGCGCCTCTCCAGGCATTCGCGCAGCAGGACGCGCCCGCTCAACCTTACTTCGAGGCACGCAAGCAGCGGATCGAATATGTCGGCCCGGGCCGCGAAGGGCCTGAGCCTACAGGTCTCCGCGAAGTACTGATCGGCTACTTCGGCCCCAGCGACCCTGCACATCCCGGCGGCGGTGACCTCTGGCGCGCGGTGAGTCTGGCGATTGAAGAGGCCAATGCTGAGGGCGGCTATCGAGGTTTGCCGTTCCGAGTTCTCCCGGCTTGGTCCGGGAATCCCTGGGGAAGCGGGGTCAGCGAGCTGGTGCGTCTGGCATACTCCGACAGAGTCTGGGCCATCATCGGCGGAATCGATGGTCCCTCCACGCATCTTGCCGAACAGGCTGTCGCCAAGGCGCGTTTGGTGCTCATCAGCCCTGCCAGCACGGACAAGACCGTTAACCTCGCCGGCGTCCCTTGGATGTTCTCGGCGTTGCCGGGCGATCACCTTGCCGCGCCGGTCGTGGGCAAGGCGTTGCTCGAGCCCCACGAGCCCTTTGTGATTTGCGTCGCCACCGATCATGACTCGCACATGTTCCTGGCGGAGCTCCGTAAGTTTCTGGCTGCGAACGGCGCGGGGCCGACCTTCGAGTACGAGTTCAAGGCCGGGACACGGGATTTTTCGGAGCTAGCCGAGCGCGTTGCGGAGTCGAAAGCCGGCGCTGTTCTGGTGATCGCCGGACCCGCCGACAGCGCCCGGCTTGTTGCAACCCTGCGTCAGGAAGGTTTCAGCGGACGGCTCCTCGGCGGGCCCTGGGTGGCGCGGCGCGAATTCCTGCAAGCTGCGGGCGATTGCGCGGAAGGACTTCTCTTTCCGCTGCTGGAAGACGACTCCCCGGCTCTGCAGCGGTTTGCTAAAGTCTTTGCCGCGCGCTTCGGTGTTGCTCCTGATTACGCGGCCGCGCAGGCGTACGATAGCGCTCGATTGCTTGTCGCCGCCATTCGAAGGGCCGGCCTCAACCGCGTCCGCATCTATGATGCGGTTCGGGAACTCTCCCCATGGGATGGAGTCTCTGGAACGGTAAAGTGGGACCCCGTGGGGCAGAACACGCGGACGGTTCGGCTCGGAAGGATCCAGCGCGGTTGCTTGCTGCCTGTCTCCAAAGACGGGGGTCTTCAGCCTTCGGTGGCGCAGGGGAATCGGCCGCATTCTGGGACTTGGACGGGGGCGAAGCTTGGGAGCACAGACTAGGAAACTGGTTTGACCTCTCCTAAACGGAATCTACGGCCGGATGTAGCTCGCCTGCATCGAGAGCGGGAGGCTGAAACGATTCGTCCTTGGCATTTGCTATTGGTGACTTTAGAGACAGCGATTCTCTTCGTCACAGGGTAGATGGGAGCGAACACACTCACTCAATCGCAGGGAGCCGAAGAGCTATCCTTTGCTGCCAAATACCCAAGAAAGTTCAACCGGAATGTGCAACTGGAGGGTGTGTTTGGAACCGACCGCCCCTGCGGAACACATACGTTTCGTAAGGAATTATGGTGGACCTGGAGGGGTTCGAACCCTCGACCTCATGACTGCCAGAAGAGCAAGAGTCTTCCTGGCTTTTCACCCCGTCGCTTGTTTTTCATGGCCTAACAGCAATTCGGGGCGTCTGCTTTCGCTCGAAGCATAACCCCTTTTTTCGCCTTTCAGATCGAGTTTTGGAACAGTTTTGGTACAGGAGTCGGATCGCCCGCCTTGTCAAGCATTGATAAGGCGGTTTCGCGGCGAGCCGTCACTGCCTACCCTCGCGGGTCAAAATCCCCGATTGGTCCGCGGCCAGTCGATGCGCCAGCGCCCGCCGGGTACCTTGACCCAAAACAGGCGCTTCAGCGGAGTGCCGCGCGCGTGGTGGTAAAGCGCTGCGGTGCGCCCGTAAAAGCCGAGGGTGTGCCGCGGGTCGCCATGTTTGAAACCTTGGTAATCGAGGTGATGACAGAACTCGTGACACAAACTGCTCAGAAACGTTCCGAAAGACGTGACTTGCTTTCGGACGGCGGTCCTCATCCATACCCGAATAAGATTGGTTTTGGGATCGTAGTCGCCGAAAAAAGCTCCGTGGCCCATCCCCCCTTCATGGCTGTGGGGGGACCGGGCCGCAAGGACAGAGATCCCGGGTGCTTCGACCCCGTAGGAACTGGCTAGGATACTCAAAAACTCGGTACAAGCGCCTTACGAACCGCAGGGCGCGCTCCGGACTCAAGGGAAGACTTGATGGCCGTGGCCACCCCTCCTAGCCTGCTGTCCTGCGGAAGGCTGAGGATCGTGTTCCGGTCACTTTCGAGGAAATTGCCAAGCAGGGCCGGCTTGCGCGGTGCGCGGTCAGTGAGCATGGCATGCTCATTTTCGACTGGGCAGATGGATTCGTGTAAGCGGCATTCAAGGTCGGGCCTTGGTGTGAGCCTCTTTTGTCTTCACGCGGCCACCGGCCAGTCGTGCGCGATGCCTTGGGGTGAAGACGCATTGGGACGACGCCTTTGTGCTTGCGGTGACTGCGCTGGACGTTCCTTTGATCAGCCGCCAGCCAGCATTGGTGCTTACTGGGTAGGCTTGGTTTTGGTGACGACCGATGGACTGTCCCACTGATTGGCAGTCAGTCGAACAAAGGAGGACCGCAGCCCAAGAGCTAGGACGGTCGGGCTCCCGTTCGACACAAACAAGGTTTCGCGGTGACGCCACTGAACCGGGGGAGGATACGCCGATCCAACTTTCAATCCCGGCACGTTGCCGTCGTGAAAGAAACGATGCGACACGGATGGCCACCGA
>JAHEKS010000364.1 GCA_024638215.1 Acidobacteriota bacterium
GGTGGGAAGGATCGCCACACTCGGCTGAATGAAAACCGTGACCCGTGCTTTCCCGACCGACGCCAGCAACCCGATTTCACCCGCTCCCAAACGCCGCCCAACCGGAAGGATTTTGCTTCCCACGGGCGCTTCGCTTCCCCGGCGCACGACGTTTTCCCAGAGCTCGACCGCGCGCTTGAATTCAATCCTGGAACTCTCCGCGCGCGTGTGCTCGATCATCACCACCGCGTCGGCGCCCTCGGGCAGCGGTGCGCCGGTCATGATTTGAAGGCACTGGCCTTCTTCGATCCGTCCCTCGAAGTGTTGCCCCGCCTGAATCTCTCCGACGCGTTCGAGCGTCACCGGAGTGTGGCTGACTTCGGCTGAGTTCACGGCAAAGCCGTCACGCGTGGAGCGGTGGAAGGGAGGGTAATCGCGGTCGGCCGCGACGTCTTCCGCCAGAACGCGGCCCAGCGCGTCGCCGAGAGGAATGGTCTCCGTGGCGCGCTGCGGATTGGCAGCGCTCACTTTTTCCCTGACGATGGCGAGGGCTTGTTCGAAGCTGAGCATGGGACTTGCCCGCCGTTTGAAGGGAACGCTTCGCGGAAACCGCGAACCAAAAATCTTACGACGCCGCCAGCAAAGCCCCGGCGCGAGCCTGTTCCATCCAAATGGCCTGGTCGCGCTCGGGGCCGGTGGAAACCATGACGATCGGCACGCCCACCTGCTCGGCGAGGAAGTTCAAATAGTCCTGCGCCTTCGCCGGCAGCTTTTCGAATCGCTTGATGCCGAAGGTGTCCTGCTGCCAGCCGGGAACTTTGCGGCAGCGGATCTTGACGCGCTCGAGGACCTCAATTTCCGCCGGAAAACTCTCGATCGGCTTGCCGTCCAGCTCGTAGCCGACGCCGACCGGGATTTCCGCCAGGTGATCGAGGATGTCGAGCTTGGTGATGACCAGCGCCTCGAGGCCATTCACGCCGGCGGCGTAGCGGAGGGCGACGGCGTCAAACCAGCCGCAGCGCCGCGGGCGGCCCGTCACCGCGCCGTATTCCCCGCCGCGCTTGCGCAGCTCTTCGCCGTCGGCGTCCGCGGCCTCGGTCGGAAACGGACCGCTACCTACGCGCGTGGCATAAGCCTTGGAAACGCCGATCACCACGCCGAGGCGCGTTGGTCCGACACCTGTGCCGGTGGCAGCTCCCCCCGCCGTGGCGCTGGAAGAGGTCACGAAAGGATAAGTGCCGTGGTCGAGGTCCAGCATCGTTCCCTGCGCGCCCTCAAACAGGATGCGCTTGCCATTTTGCATTTCGGCATTGAGATAAGCGGAAACATTCGTCAGGTAAGGCACCATGCGCGAGGCCGCCGCCAGGTACTGCTCGATCATTTCATCGTCGAGCGGCTGGACATTGGGAAAAAGCGCGGCGGCCAGGCGGTTTTTGTCGGCCACCACTTCCCGGCACTTGCGGCGGAACACTTCCGGATCGCGCAAGTCGCAAGCGCGCAGGCCGCGCCGGCCCGCCTTGTCTTCGTAAGTCGGCCCGATGCCTTTGGCTGTGGTTCCGATTTTTCCCACGCCGCGGGCCTGCTCGGCGGCGGCTTCATGGGTGCGGTGATAAGGCAGAATCAAGTGGCAGCGGTCGCTGATGCGCAGCCGGTCACCAACCTCGATCCCGGCCTTTTCAATCGCGTCCAGTTCCTTGAGGAGCGACAGCGGATCCACCACCACGCCGTTGCCGATAACCGCGGTTTTGCCGGGGCGAAGAATGCCGCTGGGCAGAAGCTGGAGAATGAACTTCTTGCCTTCGACCACCACCGTATGGCCGGCGTTGGCTCCGCCCTGATACCGGGCCACGATGTCAAAGTGCTCGGAAAGGGCGTCAACGACTTTGCCCTTGCCTTCGTCTCCCCACTGCGCGCCGACGACCACCGCGTTTTTCGGCATACTCGTCCCGCTTCCAGGCGGCTGGCACACGGGCCGCGGCCTATTGGATTCCCAAACCTGTCGCTTGTTCGAGAGCAGGCCAAGCGCCAAGCGCGCACTGCTCGGCCTCCGGAGGAGGGCACCTGAGACTTCCCCGCCCGCGCGGACCGGGAGATCAGAGGTGCTTCTCGAGCAGCTTGGCCAAGGTGTCCTTGGACGTGACCCCGACTACCTGTTCCTGAATTTGGCCGCTTTTGAAAATGAGCAGCGTGGGGATGCCGCGAATGCTGTAACGGCCGGTAACGTTGAGGTTTTGGTCCACGTTCAGCTTGCCGACCTTGGCGCGGTCGGAGTACTGGTCCGCGATCGCTTCAACGGCCGGGGCAATCATCCGGCACGGGGCACACCACTCCGCCCAGAAATCCACCAAAACCGGCTTGTCCGACTTCAGAACCTCCTGCTCGAAGTTCGAATCCGTGAATTCAACAATATGGTTTCCCGCCATGCTCTAAAAACCTCCAACTTTAAACAGAACCCGATGGATTGGATGCATCAGCCGGCGATTTGGCTCGCGGCTTCGGCTTCCGAAAGGACTGGTAGATCTTGAGGTACTGTTTGGCGGAGGTGGCCCAGGAGTAGTCCTTCTTCATGCAGTTGAGCATAATCTGCCGCCAGGCCTTGGGCTGGTGGTAGGCCGCAACCGCCTGCTCAATGGCGCCCATCAGGGCGTCTGCCGAGTAATCGCTGAATTTGAAGCCAGTTCCCGTCTTGCCGTTGAAGGGCTCGATGGTATCGTCCAGGCCGCCCGTGGCTCTCGCTACGGGCACGGTGCCGTATTTCATGCTGTAAATCTGGTTCAACCCGCAGGGCTCGTAGCGCGAGGGCATCAGGAACATGTCGGAGCCCGCTTCAATCAGGTGGGCCAGGGCGTTGTCGTAGGCTACCTTGACCAGGAATTTCTCGGGATATTTCTCCGCCATCATGCGGAAAATGTCTTCGTATTGCGGCTCGCCGGTGCCCAAGGCCGCCACGTAGAGGTCCATCGCCATCAGTTTTTCGGCGATCTCGGAAATCAGGTCAAAACCTTTCTGCGACGCGAACCGGGAAACGATGCCGATGACCGGCCGCTCGAGAACGATCTTCTTGGCACCCATCTTTTCCAGCAGAGCCCGTTTGCAGGCTTCTTTCCCCGTCAAATCCTCCAGGCTGAAATGGGCGGGACTGAACTTGTCGGTACGCGGGTTCCAGTCTTCGTAATCCACGCCGTTCAGAATCCCCTGCAACCGGTCGGCGCGGCTCAGCAGGACGCCTTCCAGCCCGCAGCCGAATTCCGGCGTCTGAATCTCCTGCGCATATTTGCGGCTCACCGTGGTGATGAAGTCGGAAAAGAGGATTCCGCCCTTGAGCAAATTCACCTTGCCGTAGAACTCCAGGAATTCCATGGTGAAGAGGCTCGAACTCAGCCCGATCTCGGGCAGAATATTCGGGGGAAACGATCCCTGGTAGGCCAGGTTGTGAATGGTGAAGACGACCGGGCAGGCCTGGAAGAACCGGTCGTCTCTGTACATATTCCTCAGATAGATCGGGACGAGCGCGGATTGCCAATCGTGACAATGGATGACGTCGGGAGGCTCGGCGAAACGCTTCAACAATTCCAGACACGCCAGGCTGAAGGAAGCAAATCGCAGATGATTGTCGGGATAATCCTGGCCCTTCTCCATGTAAAGCTGGTCGCGGTCGAAAAACTCCGGCATGTCCACCAAATAGGTATGGACGCCGCCCGCTGTCCCAGAGTCCTGGATGGCCGCAAACCTCAGGCCGGAAGGCAGGGGAATGGTCAGGCTCTTCAGTTGCGGAATGGGCTTGCCGGGCTTGGTCATGCGATAGCGAGGCAGCAGCAACGTCAATTCGTGCCCCGCCTCCGCCAGCGCTTTGGGCAGCGCGCCGACCACATCCGCCAGGCCGCCCGTCTTCGAAAAGGGCACGC
>JAHEKS010000103.1:0-3935 GCA_024638215.1 Acidobacteriota bacterium
ATTTTCGTCAGCTTATTCCTTATCACCATGATCCATTATGCCGCCAGTGTTAGGGACATTTACTGGCACGAGATTTTCCAGAGGGCTTACTATCTGCCCATTATTGCTGCGGCGTTGTGGTACGGCCTGCGAGGGGGGGTGCTGACGGCTGGTCTAGCGGCTTTCCTGTATCTCCCCCACGTTGTGTTTGAATGGCACGGATTTCCGAGCTATCGATTCAATCAGTTCTCAGAAACTATATTGTTCTTCGCCTTCGGCGCTTTGACCGGAGTTCTGTCTGACCAGCAGAGACACCAGAAGGACAAGTTGCAACAAGCATTACAGCGCCTCAGTGAAGTCTACACGGAGCTCCAGAGGTCGTTTGAGAGTTTGAGGCGGACCGAGCGACTGTCAGCTTTGGGTCGGCTGTCCGCCGGACTCGCACACGAAATCCGCAACTCCTGCGGGGCTGTTAAAGGTGCGGCGGAGATCCTCGCGGGATCCGGCGTAAACGAAGAGGAGCGCGCCGAATTCGCAGCTATCATCGGCAAAGAGTTCTCACACCTCGACAAGATATTGGAACATTTCCTTAAGTTCGCCCGCCCTGCCCCTCCCCACCGTGAGCCCACAGCCGTTCGCGTCCTTATGAGGGAGGTCTGTCGGTTGGTTTCCAAGTCAGCGAGATCGCACCAAGCGAAGGTCATATGC
This sequence comes from Acidobacteriota bacterium, assembly GCA_024638215.1. Classification (GTDB taxonomy): domain Bacteria; phylum Acidobacteriota; class Terriglobia; order UBA7540; family UBA7540; genus JAHEKS01. Next base: position 688 of record JAHEKS010000103.1, read on the forward strand.
AGAGAGCCGTTGTTTCCCCAAGTGATCCTCTCATTGGATCCCAATCAAATAAAAGAAGTGATCCTGAATCTGGTTCTGAACGCCTTCGAAGCTATGCCCGAAGGCGGCTCTGTTGAACTATCGGAGACCAAAGAGGGCGACATACTTAAGGTCCATGTCAAGGATGAGGGGCAGGGAGCCCCCGAGGGGGATCTGCAAAAGATATTCGACCCATTCTATAGTACAAAGCCTACTGGGACTGGACTTGGACTGGCCATCGCATATCAAATCATGCAGCAGCACAACGGCACGATCGAAGCAACTCGAAATCCGGACCGCGGGATGACATTTTCCCTTGTCTTCCCACGGACGAGTGAGGGAAAGGCGAAAGTCAAAGGAGGGTCCCCTGAGGAATGAAGCCGTGACGATACTGCTTGTTGATGACAATGAAGGCCAGCGGCGGGTCATCGAGTTCTGGCTGAAACAGGAGAAGTACCAGGTGGCAACTGCCGCCAACGGTGATACGGCGCTTAAGCTAGCCAACGAGAAACGATTTGACCTGGTCATTTCGGATATCAAGATGCCAGGGTTAACCGGTACTGACTTGTTAGTTCATCTGCGTGAGGACTTGCCTCAAACTCCCGTAATCCTGATTACCGCCTTTGGAACTGTCAATGACGCTGTAGCGGCGATGAAGCTGGGCGCCTTCGACTACATACTCAAGCCATTGGACAGAGAGGCTCTCAAAGTCATCGTTCAGAAAGCACTCGAGCATAGAAAACTGGTGGAAGAGAACCGCTACCTGCGGGCGTTCGCGGAGAAGGCAACAAGGTTCGAAAGCCTAGTCGGCCAGTCGAAAAAGATGACCGAGATGTTTGAAATCGCAGCCCAAGTGGCACAGCGGGACTCGACAGTCTTGATCACTGGCGAATCCGGAACCGGGAAAGAGCTGCTAGCGAAAGCCATCCACTTAAACAGCCCGCGGCGGGGTGAGCCTTTCGTGGTTGTCAACTGCGGCGCGATTCCTGAGAACCTTATAGAGTCGGAGCTCTTTGGCCATATAAAAGGCTCGTTTACGGGAGCCATTGCTAACAAGGTGGGTAAATTTGAGGCCGCGAATGGAGGTAGCGTATTTCTAGATGAAGTGAGCGAGTTGAGCCCCGGATTGCAGGTTCGCCTCCTGCGGGTAATCCAGGAGCGCGAGGTGGACAAGATCGGTGAGCCCCGTCCTTTCAAGGTAGACGTCCGAATCATCGCGGCAACGAATCGCCAGTTGGCGACGATGATCGAGGATCGATCGTTTCGCGGGGACCTCTACTACCGTCTTAGGGTGGTTGCGATTCACATCCCTCCGTTGCGAGAGCGCCGTGAGGATATTCCCCTCCTGTTGCATCATTTTCTGTGGAAGTCATCCAACCGGTATGGATTGCCGCCGAGACACCTTCAACCTCGGGCATTGGAAATGCTGGCCAGCTACAACTGGCCGGGGAATGTCAGGGAGCTCGAGAACGTGATTGAGAGTGCTGTGGTGTTGAGCAAGACCGAAGAGATTACCATTGAGAACCTGCCTGAAAGCATCCGGCGGCAAGAGAGCCGCATCGCTAAGATCTACCTTGACATCCCGGAAGACGGGGTCAGCCTGGAAGAAGTGGAAAAGGAGCTCTTGCTAAAAGCACTCAACAAGGCGCAGGGAAATCAGTCTAAGGCTGCCCGATATTTGAAGATCACCCGAAAAACTCTAATCTACCGCCTCGAGAAATACGGCCTCATTTCGCCCGACCGGGCTGAAACGACGGAAGCCCCGGAATCCGGCACGTAATCCCCATTTCACCTTGCATGTCGGCACCACACATTGACGGAGTATTCATTTGCTTGGCTGATCCCTTTGGGACAGACGTTTGCCCGATCTAAGGCACTTTCCAGCTGTACTTTGGGTCCTTCTTCACATTCATCTTCTGATCTGCCGAGGCGATCATCCGCTAATTCTATAAGTTAGCGACACATTCAAAACTAGAGCCGCCCTCTCCTAGGTCTGGCTTGATAGGTGCTTGTTGTATTGCGGGAGGCTTGGGAAATGGGAAGGCGGAGGAGAGGGTTCCAGTTAGCGCTTCCGCTCCTTTCTTCAGGCCGGGAAGGCTCAGTGCTGGAGGCGAGCCATGAAGGAAATCAAAGCTTACATTCAACGCTGTTGCGTGAATAAGGTCGTCGACGAACTCGAAAAGGCCGGCGCACCGGGAATCACCATCGTGGAAATCCACCCTGTCGGCTACGGCTACGAGCCCAATTATTTCGAATCACGCTTCGAGGACGCCTACAGACGGTACGCGTACTTGAATATCGTTAAGTTGGAAGTCACTTGCGCCGACCGCGACGTAGGCCGACTGGTCCAGGCGATCCGCAACGGCTGCTGGACAGGCTCAAAAGGGGATGGCTGGATTTTCGTCACTGAGGTCACGATGGGGATCCGAATCCGTGACGGCGCCAGTGGTGAAGAGGCGTTGACTAAGGAGCGACAAGCGTCAAGCGCGAATCGTTAGCTTGGAGTCAGGCGCCTTGGCTGGCAATCAGAGTTTTGAACATGCGGCATGAGCCGCTTGTTTTCCAAAGGAGGGTCTATGAAAACCAAAGCTGTAATTATGACGGGGCTTTTAGCCGTCTTCTCTGTATTCGCTCTCGGGAGTGTTTCCCAGAAAACTCTGGCTCAAACCCAGCCCGATGATTCATCTGCGGCGGGTTCAACAGCGATGAACTGCATGGGACACGCCAGGATGATGGGCGGCGGAATGATGGGAAGTGGAACGATGGCTGGAGGAATGATGGGCCAGACCATGATGGGGCATCACAACGCGATGCAAGAACTCATCGACCAGCTGACAGCCGACATTTCCGCTGCCAGCGCCGAGGCGAAATCGACTGTCGCGAAGAGCAAGCTGGCCGATGCCAGCTCAATCGTCGCGCAGCTTCAAAATGAAATGTCCCATTCGCGGACCAGAATGCAGCGCATGACGATGCGCATGCAGAACTGCCCCGCGACTCAGACACAGCAAGACCAAAAGTAGACAGGCGAGGGGAGTTCAGCAGAGGCGGATAGAGTCTCTTGAACTCCCCCCGGAAATTCCAATCCAATAGGAGGTTCGGTCATGAATTTCTTAACAAGCACTTGGCTCTGGATTATCGTCGCAGTTTTCTTCGCCGGCTGGTACCTGTTTGGCCGCGGTCGTGGCGGGAACGAGCGTGCTGGCCATACGCACGCCGGTGACGGCTACGAG
>JAHEKS010000103.1:3945-14720 GCA_024638215.1 Acidobacteriota bacterium
GCGCTCATGAAGAACACGGGGTGGGAAACAACGCGCCACAAGCACCCCAGAACCACGAAGACCACCAAGACCACAAGCATCACGGGGGATGCTGCTGAGTCGAGGGCTCGGAGAGGATTCGATGCTTTGGATGATGGTGATAATGAGCCTGCCGATCCTGGGAATCGCACTCTTTTTCGTGTTGCCATGGACCGCAGCTCTGCCGCCTTACCTCGTCCTGCTCGGCTTCTCCGGGTCGTTCCACTGGCTGATGTGGCGTGCCATGCGGCTCCCAGTGCGCGCCGGAGGGGAAAAGATGGTCGGATCGGCGGCAGGATTGCTCGACCGGAAGGAAGATTCCGGCCGGGATGTTTGCAGGGGGGGAGTCTGGCAGGCAAAAGCAAAGGAAGAAAATCCCTTGGCGCGCGGGCACAAGGCTGTCACTGAGAGCCTGTCCCGGCTGACTTTGTCCGTGAAGCGGGTAGACAAAGTAGGCAGCGACGAGTGGATTACCCTGCTGGATGGCGCTCCCGACCGAACTCGGGACGGGCACTGGGCTGGTGGACACCCCTTGGCGCGCGAGGTAGTGGAGGCACTGCTTGCCACCTTTAAATGATTCATCTGGGGTGCCTTTTCCCTGGGACCAATCGTGTACCCTTTTCGGAAGGGCATAGCAGGCAAGCGCCAATGCCGACAGGCACCTTCGTTGAGCATGGTCTTGGATGACGAGGCGGTTTCTTCACTTGCTTGAGAATGAGGCTACTGCACGAAGTAAGCTGGCTGCGGTGATCGGAGGAGAAGTCAATGCATCAAATCGCATACGCATACGGGCTCTGGGGGATGGTGATTTTGAACTCTGCGATATTCATCATTTTCGCGTTTAGTTTCACGCATCCCAGCACCAAGAGAGACTGGCGATCGTTCGGAGCCTTTTCGGCATTCCTGGTCGCGTTGTTTACGGAAATGTACGGCTTTCCACTGACTATTTACCTGCTCTCCGGCTGGCTGACCCACCACGATCCCGGGGTGGATATTTACTCGCACAATGCCGGGCATCTCTGGCACACGATATTGCACCTGAGAGGGGACGCGCACTTTGATGCATTCCACATCCTTAGCCAGGTTTTTATCTTTGGCGGATTCATCCTGCTTGCAGCGGCCTGGAGGGTCCTATACAAGGCGCAACGGAGCCACACTCTTGCGACCACGGGAGCCTATGCCCGCATGCGACATCCGCAATATGCGGCTTTCATCCTGATCATGATTGGCTTTTTGCTCCAGTGGCCAACACTGCTAACGTTGCTGATGTTCCCCATCCTTGTGGTGATGTACGTCAAGCTTGCCCACCGAGAGGAGGCAGACGCGCGCGCTGAGTTCGGCGAGGCTTATGCGCACTACGCGGCCGCAACGCCCGGCTTCTTCCCCCGCCTCCTTCGCAGGATGAACAAGCCGGGAACCGGGAGCCGGGGATCAGGCGGTGCGAAGGTTGAAGCAAGTGTGCAATAGGCCTCTTGTCCAGGGCGGACTCGTCGCGATTGGGGCACGTTGAGAACCCGGCATTCTGTGATTCACTGGGGCGACCCATCAACTGGACCAGGCGGTCATGGCTCTGAAGCAGAAGGAAATCGTTGATCTTTGGCGGCGCAGGGCGGGTTGGTACGATTTCACAGCCCGGCTCCTATTTACAGCTAGGGCCAAGGTGCAGCATTATCGCGAAAAGGTACTGGAAGCCCGCTCGATGGACCGCACGAATGCCATAGGAGGAATACGTTGCCCACGCCTTCAACTCATCTCGTTCGCGTTTGTACTCTCCATGACAATGCTAGCGTACGACATTCTGCTTACCAGGATTGCGTCGGTGCTCCTCATCAACCAATTTGTCTTTCTGGTTGTCGGTTTGTCGCTCCTGGGAGTTTCGGCAGGTGCGGTTGCGGAGTACGGTCTGACGGTCAGGCGGACTCATCCAACTGAACCTGCACTAGGGGTATGGCTGAGCTTGGCCGCCGGCATCCTGGTTCTTGCGGTTTTCCTCATTATGAAAGTCGGGCCCGAGGCCGGCTTTCTTGTCCTTGCAGTTTCGGCAGCCCTGCCTTTTGCGGTCTCCGGCTTCCTTTTCTCCAGGCTCTTCCGCTTATTTTCCAAAATGACCGGGACACTGTACGCCGCAGATCTTGCGGGCGCGGCTATAGGTGCATTGACGGTACCTCTCTTGCTCCCTGCCCTCGGACCCAACCAATCAATATTCACTCTTGCGACGACCCTAGCTGCCTTCGGGGTGCTTCTGTCGCTCGCGAATTATCGAGTCGGCCGGACGACGTTCACCACGATCACGCTTATTGTGGTAGCAGGACTCACGTATGGAAACCTCAACGACTTTGTGCTGGGAAGAGTTCCGATTGGAAACGACCCCGATAAAGACCTTTACCGGATCACAAAAGTGCTGGGAATGCCGACTGAGACAATCGACTCCCGGTGGAGCATGTTCGGGCGTACCGACCTTGTCCGGTTTCCCGATAATCCCTCCATGATGGCTGTCTTCATTGATGGCGCCGCTGGCGCCGATATGATCCGCTTCGACGGACGGATGGAGGACGCCGCTAGCACCGTCCTTAAGGCCAGCCCCGATTTTGGCGCAATGATACCGTTGCTCAGCCTAAAGGAAAGCCCAAGAGATAGCGCATTGATAATTGGTCCGGGCGGTGGCAAAGACGTCCTGATAGCGCTCGCCGCAGGGTTCAAGAGCATCACCGCCGTGGAGATCAACCCTCAGATGGTCCAAGTCGTCAAGGACTATCAAGGATTCAATGGCGGCATCTACACGCGCTTCAACAACGTCCACGTCATTGTCGGGGAGGGACGCCATTTCCTTCGTCACACCCAGGAAAAGTACGACCTTATTATGGCCTTTATGCCGATCACCAAGAGCAGCCGCAGCCTCAACGCGTTCGCGCTCTCCGAAGGTTATCTCTTTACTAAAGAAGCCTTCGCCGACTACCACCGACACCTGACCAAGGACGGCACGCTTCTTCTGATGGCGCACGGGATGCCCGAAGCTGTCAAATTCATGACGACGGCTCTCCAGATGTTGCAAGGCTCGGGCATGAGCGTACAGAAAGCGATGCCTCACCTGTACATCCTCGGCTCCGATATGATGCCCCTGTTCGGGATGCGCAAAACGCCGCTTCCACAGCAAGAAAGCAATGTCCTGCATGCGATAGCGCACAGCCAGATGTACAATTCTCAATATTCCTATATTCCCGGGATCGAGCAGGCAGAGCTGCGTCCGTCGCTATCCACGGGCATCGCTTCTGAGACCCCGATGATGAATCCCCTGTTTATCAGCCTAGCCGAAGGCAAGGTGCCGCTCGATCGGCTGGAGCGCGGCGCAGGAATCAATTTGGTGCCCGCTACCGATGACCGCCCTTTTTTCTACCAGTTTAGCTTTGGTTTCCCCGCCGTCATTTCGATGGTGTGGTGGCTGGCGATGGCGGTGCTGTCTGCCGTTTTTCTGATACCCCGGCGCCATTTCCAAAAGTTTTTGCCGGCGAAAGCAGAACAACTTACTTGGTGGTTGCCTATCTTCTTTACGGCCATCGGAATCGGTTACATTGTCATCGAGCTGGCACTTTTTCAGAAGGTGGTTTTCTATCTTGGTGATCCCTCCCGCACCTTGGCCCTGTTGCTTGCTGCGCTTCTAGCTGGGAGCGGAGTCGGGAGTTTCATTTCCAGGAGCTCAACCGGAAAGTCAGCCGAACTCGGAGGGCTCGTGAGTGCTGCGACCATCTTGGTCGTTCTAGTTGGCGTTGCGCCGTTGTTCTCGGCCTTGCACAATTCCGGATACGCAGTGCAACGAAGTGCAGCGGCCGTCATTCTTTTCTTTCAGGGAATACCCCTAGGGCTGATGTTCCCCATCGGCTTGCGAGTCGTCGAGGATCGTCTAAGTACCTCGGCTATACCTTGGATGTGGGCGGTGAATGGGGCCTCCTCGGTAGTCGGCAGCGCCCTAGCCATCATGATTGCGATGTCGATGGGCTATTCCTGGAGTTTGCTTTTCGGGGCTTTCTGCTATCTGGCGGCGGCACTGGCGATGCGGTCAGTTCTGGGCCGATCAGCAACTGCGCCGCGATAACTTTCCGCCTCAGCCTTAAGTTGCGTGGCCACGGCAAAGCTCAGCGATGGAGGCCGGAACACTGGACGACATGAGGAGCCGTGAAACATGTTTGAGTCCCAGGGTTTTCGTACGAAATAAGCCAAGGAAGGAATTCCATGGAGCCCAAGAAAAAGAATATCACAATCTGGCTTATCGTAATCGCCGTCGTGGCCCTGGTGATCCTGCAGTCCACTTTATCCGGCCCGCATACGGAAAACCTGACCTATAGTGAATTTATAGATCTGCTCAACAAAGGCAAGGTACAGAACGTCGTTCTCGGTAAAGAGACGATAACGGGTACGCTTGTCTCAAAGGGACTCGAAGGTATCCTTCCCAAAGCAAAGATCGAACAAATGAAGCGTTATGGAAAAGGCCAGTGCCGCTTTGTCACTGCGCGCGTGGACGATCCCGGCCTGGTATCCCAACTGGAGTCAGCAAAGGTTCAGTTCAATGGAAAGGTAGAGAATGCCTGGTCTTCCGTCTTACTCACTTGGGTCGTTCCCATACTCCTCTTCTACGGCTTGTGGGTGTTCCTGATGCGGGGTATGGGCAAGGCTCAGGGGGGATTGATGAGCGTCGGCAAGAGCCATGCCAAGGTGTATGTTCATCGCAGTACTGGAGTGAAGTTCGATGACGTGGCGGGGATCGACGAGGCGCGAGACGAGCTGATGGAGGTTGTGGATTTCCTTCGAGACCCGTGGAAGTACCGGCGCCTCGGAGGGAAGATACCCAAAGGGGTACTGCTCGTCGGTGAACCCGGGACCGGCAAAACGCTACTTGCGAAAGCTGTGGCTGGAGAGGCCTCCGTTCCGTTCTTCAGTTTGTGTGGTTCGGATTTCGTTGAGATGTTTGTGGGTGTGGGGGCTGCACGGGTCCGCGATCTCTTTTCCCAGGCGCAAGACAACGCCCCCTGTATCATCTTCATTGATGAGCTTGATGCCTTGGGAAAGGCGCGGGGAATCAGTCCGGTGGTTGGCGGCCATGACGAAAGAGAGCAGACACTTAATCAGCTGCTGACAGAGATGGACGGGTTTGATACCCAAAAGGCCGTCATTATCATCGGGGCAACGAACCAGCCGGAGATCCTGGATCCGGCGCTTCTGCGACCGGGGCGCTTTGACCGCAAGGTTGCGCTCGACCGGCCTGATCTCAAGGGACGGGAAAAGATCCTTAAAGTGCATACACGCCAGGTCATGGTCGGGCCGGATGTAGATCTCTCATTGGTGGCCGGGCGGACGCCTGGATTCGTGGGCGCGGACCTCGCCAACCTTGTCAACGAGGCGGCCCTTCAGGCCGCTCGTATTGGAAAGGAAGAGATCGGGATGGCCGACTTCGATTACGCCATTGACCGGCTGATTGGAGGCCTCGAGCGGAAATCCAGGATCATGAACCCGAAGGAAAAGGAGATCGTGGCTTATCACGAGGCTGGCCACGCGCTTGTGGCCGAGTCCAGGCCGCGCGCTGATCACGTGGCAAAGATTTCGATCATTCCTCGCGGTATCGCCGCCCTCGGCTATACTCAGCAGCAACCGACAGAAGATCGTTACTTGATGACAAAAGGAGAGCTTTCCGATCGGCTGGACGTTTTGCTTGGAGGACGGGTCGCCGAGGAAATCATATTCGGTGACGTCTCGACAGGAGCCCAAGATGATTTGCAGCGCGCCACGGATCTTGTCCGCCACATGATCATGAGCTATGGCATGAGCGAGTCTCTCGGACTGGCTACATTTGAAGCTCCGCGCCAGTCGCTCTACCTGAACGTATGGGCACCCTCACAGAAGGAGTACAGCGAGGAAACTGCACGGGCAATCGATACTGAGATTCGAAAGCATTTGGACGAAGCGCACGCACGTGTTCGGAAGACGCTGGTCGAAAAGCGCTCATTTCTGGAGTCGCTCGCCACGCTGTTGAAAGCGAAAGAGGTAGTGGACCGAAAAGCGCTCGATGCTCTGCTCGTGCAGACGCAATGAAATGTTCGCCGGCTACGAGGCAATAAGAGGAAAAGCGAATATGCCATGGTCAGCAAGATCCTGATGACTATGTCTGCGGCTCAAGTCATCACAATTGTTGGAGACCTTACCCATGCAAAGGCACATTCTCTCCATCATTCTTTTTACTCCGGCCATCGGAGCTGCCGTCCTCTCCTTCATTCCAAACCGCAACCAGGGTGCTATTCGGTGGACGGCTAATATATTTGCCGCCGCAGGATTTATGGTTTCTCTCCCCCTGGTTCCATGGTTCTGGGCCGAACGGTTTCAACCGGGCTTCAAGTTCGTCGAAGGCGCAGCCAACAATTGGATACCATCTATCGGTGCCGGCTATCTGTTGGGAATCGACGGCATTTCCTTCCTGCTGATCATGCTAACCACTCTTCTGGGGTGGATTGCAATTCTTTCATCTTGGAATGCCATTCAGGAGCGAATCAAGGAGTACTACATCTGGTTCTTACTCCTCCAAACGGGCATGCTTGGGGTTTTCATGGCATTGGACTTCTTCCTTTTTTATGTGTTCTGGGAAGTCATGCTGATGCCGATGTGCATGCTTATCTGCATCTGGGGAGGGCCGCGTAGGGTCTACGCCTTTTACAACTTCCTGCTTTACACAATGCTTGGCTCTGCTCTGATGTTGCTGGGCATCCTGTTCCTTTACTTCCAACACCACAGTGTCACGGGCGTATACACCTTCAGCATCCCTGAGCTTTATAAGACTGCACCGCAGATACCTTTCCACTACGCCGTCTGGGTGTTTTTGGCGTTCTTCATCAGCTTCGCCATCAAGGTGCCGATGTTCCCGTTCCACACTTGGCTGCCCGATGCCCATGTTGAAGCGCCCACCGCGGCTTCTGTCATCCTTGCTGGAATCCTCCTGAAAATGGGGGCCTATGGATTCATCCGCTTCAGTCTTCCATTTTTCCCGAGCGTGGTGACAGATACTCGAGTGCGCGGCTGGATGATCGCCCTTTCTATAATTGCCATCGTTTACGGGGCACTTGTGTCACTGGCGCAGAAGGATATGAAAAAACTTGTCGCCTATTCGTCGGTGAGCCACCTGGGGTTTATCACTTTGGGTATTTTTGCCCTGAACCGGCTTGGATTGAGCGGCTCTGTCATCCAACAGGTTAATCACGGTATCTCCACAGGCGCCTTGTTTCTCATCGTCGGCATCCTCTATGAGCGCAGGCACACGCGCGAAATCGCCGAGTATGGCGGAATTTCCTCGGTGATGCCTGTTTACGCCGGCATCGCCATGATCATGTTCATGTCATCCATGGGCCTGCCTTTACTTAACGGTTTTATTGGCGAGTTCACAATCCTTCAGGGAGCCTACATGGAGAGCAGAACTTGGGCTGCTTGGGCAGTCGTCGGCATCGTGCTGGCGGCAGGTTATTTGATGTGGCTATACCAACGCGTGTTCTGGGGATCCTCCGTCAACCCGAAAAACGCGAAGCTCCCCGACCTGTCGAGGCGCGAAGTGGCTTGCTTCGCCCCCTTGATCATTCTCGCCTTCTGGATTGGTCTTTATCCTAAGCCTTTCTTTCAAGTATTAGAGGAGCCGGTCCGCGAAGTGGTGGATGTTGTCCACACGGGACGAGTAAAGCCTGGCGAATTAGCAATAAAAGGGTCCGACGAGCCCGTTGTCGGAAGTTCGCCGTTGCACGCTATTCGGAGCGCGGAACTCATCGCTTCAACAAAGCGATTTCACGCGAGTCACAACACAAATATTGTGCAGGAAAGGCAAGAGAATCAAAGCCGTGACAAATTGGAGACCAGAACGGTTTCTGCAGTCCCCAGCAATGGAAGAGGCAAGGAGGAATAAGTATGAATGGCCTGATTTGGTTGTTGGTATTTGGAGCCTTTTTCTATTTCATGATGCGGTTCGGATGTGGTTCGCACATGGTTCACGGAGGCCATGGCGGTCATGGCAACGGCGAACATGAAGGTCACGAAGGGCACAGTATGGGGCCAGGTTCGGTCAGCGACCCCGTGTGCGGAATGGAGGTCGATCCCGGCAAAGGGTACTCAGAAATGTATCAGGGCCGCGAGTATCGTTTCTGTTCCAGGACTTGCCTGGATAAGTTTGATGCGGACCCGACGCGTTATCTTTCCCAGAAAGGAGAGCGCCCATGAAACAAAGCATCTCACTGAAAGCAGACGGTCATGCCAGCAGTTTGTTTCTTGCGATCAGTTTCATCTTGTGTGTTGGTTTTGATCTGCTCTTTCCTGCGCATGCCATGTTTCAGACATGGCAGAAGCTGCTCCCAGGTTTCCAATGGATCAGTTGGAAGAGTTTCTTACTGGGGGTGATCGAGAGTTACGCCTATGGCTGGTACTTCACGCTGATTTGGGTGCCCATCTACAACGTCATAGCGCAGCGTGGACAGGCGTAGAAAACACTTGCCGGCAGGGATTGCTTTTGGTCCGTGAACATGCGCGGACAGAAAGGGAGGCGGCGATGCCGCGTGAAGAGAGACCCAAACTGGAAAGGCGAAGTCACCTATTGCACGACGTTACGATGATTACTTTTCTCGTCATCGCGGCGTTTTTCCTCTTTACAGAACATAAGGCCCACCTCTACGGGGCGCTCCCCTATGTTCTCTTAGGTGTGTGCGTCATTCTTGCTTTTGTTCTGTGGCGAGTTGTCAAGGGCCCTGATTCTACCAACGGAAACGCCGGTCCCGGGAAATCTGTGGATAGGAAAGATCAAGGCCCAGGTGGCCAGTGAGGACTCTGAACAACGGTCGGGTCACCTGGAACTTCTGGGGAATTCTGACGGACTGGCCGAGGCACGCTTTCGGATGGGTTAATCGCCAGGAAACGAGGAAGATATATGGAAACGGAAGAACTCCAGCGAAGCGCAATTCATATCGCAGGGGCGGGACCGTCCGGTCTGGCGGCGGCGATTACCATCGCCAGGAGCGGCCGGTAAGCGGTCATTCACGAGCACAATGAAGATGTGGGAATGCGCTTCCACGGAGATTTCCAGGGAATAGAAAATTGGACGACCATGGGCGATGTTCTGGAGGAACTCCAGCGGATCGGAATCGAACCCGTTTTCGACCACACTCCTTATCGAGAAATGGTAATTTTCGGTCCCGAAGGGCGGGAACACGTTTATCGCTCATCGGAACCCTTTTTCTATTTGGTCCGCCGAGGACCGGGTATTGGCACGCTAGATGCAAGCCTAAAAGAGCAGGCCATTGCTCAGGGCGTGGAGATTCGTTTTCGCGACCCGTGCCATCGCCTGCCGGATGGCGGAATCGTAGCGCAAGGGCCGCGCGGTGCCGATGCTATCGCGGTGGGCTATGTCTTCGAGACGGATTCCGCGGAAGGTGCTTTCGGAGTGGTCTCCGATCAGCTCGCGCCCAAGGGGTACTCTTACCTTCTGGTGCATAAAGGGAGAGGCACAATCGCTTCCGCGATCTTCCAAGATTACCACCACGAGAAGGAGTACCTGGAAGCAACAGTGGAGTTCTTCCGGAAAACGACGGGAGTGAAGATGACGAGCGAGCGGCACTTCGGCGGAACCGGAAACTTCCTCGTGCCCCGCAGCGCCCGGAAGGAGAACATCCTCTTCGCTGGGGAAGCGGCGGGTTTTCAAGACGCCCTGTGGGGATTCGGGATGAGATACGCGATGCTCTCTGGCCATCTAGCTGGTCGGGCCCTTACGGAAAGTACGCCGGACAAATATGATCGGCTTTGGCGGGAGCGCTTTGGAGGAACCCTGCGGGCGGGTATTGTCAACCGCTATTCGTTCGAGAAACTCGGCAACTTCGGCTATGGCAGGCTGTTAAGTCTGATTGATCACCACGGCAGTGGACGCGATTGGTTGCGGATTCACTACGGAATCACCTTCTGGAAAAGGTTGATCTATCCGATAGCGCATTCAGCCGTACGAAGCAGCCGTAAGGAAGCCGGATGCGTCATGGAAGGGTGCGACTGCACCTGGTGCCGCTGCCAGCACGCGGAGGCCAATGCCTAACGGTTTCTCCATTCAGAATGCGACAGATTTCAGAAAGAAGAAACCCTTAAGGAGGTATTAACATGGATCATCCTATGCAAGGGCATTCTCATGGTATGCATGGCTCTGAGGCTGCCGCCAAAGTGGTCAAGGACCCGGTCTGCGGCATGGACATTAGCCCAGACTCTGCCTTTGCCCATGAAGAGCGCGAAGGGAAGACTTATTACTTTTGTAGCGCTCACTGCCAGCAGAAATTCAAAGCGGACCCTGCCAAATATGTGGCAAAGTGAAGTCTGCCCGGAGTCATGGATGGCTGCGTAACCGGCCATCGCTATGAAAAGGTGAGTCCGGCTTGGCTTCCCTTCCTATGTGTCTGTCGAAGGGTTGGCAGACCGAGAACGTTGTTGGGCCCGCCGAGAGCAGGGGGGGGTGTGTTTATCGGGCTGCAAACGTAAGAAGCCGCTCTCGGCTAAACCTCTCATGCTGGCTTGTGGCTGCACTGCTTCTTGGTTCGGCGATTCCGGGTTCGTCACAAAACCTTCAGATTGCTCCTGATGAGTTGGTGCGCAAGGTCGTGGCGCACGAGCTGAGGGCGGCCGACGCTCCTGGGCATTACATGTATCGTATGCACAATGAATCTCCCGACGGGTCCACCACGAAGGAGGTCATTGAGACGAAGAGTTGGCTG
>JAHEKS010000365.1 GCA_024638215.1 Acidobacteriota bacterium
GCGGGCAAGGTTCTCATCAATCACCGCCACGCGCTGGGTGCCTTGGCGGTCTTCGCTGGTGAAAGTTCGTCCGCGCAGCAGCGGGATACCGAGAGTTTTGAAAAACCCGGGTGTGACGTAACGCACGTCACCGTGTGGGCCTGGGTTGCCGGGGGCGGTTGGACGGCCTTCAATCGAGAAGGAGGCCGAGTTATTGCTGCCGCTAAAAGGAATAGGGAGTCCCGCTGCAACGGAAACGACTCCCGGAGTCGCACTCAAACGTTCAAGAACTCCGCGGAAGAAGGCGATTTGCTTTTCGGGGGAATCGTACTTGACCCGGGGAAGCGCCAGCGCACCCGTCATCACGCCCTTGGGTTCAAAGCCGGGGTTGACCTCGGAGAGTTGATTCAGACTCCGCAGCAGCAAACCCGTCCCGGCCAGCAGAACCAGCGCCAGAGCCAGTTCGCCCACCACCAGCGCCGAGCGGAAGCGCTGGCGGGCGTGGCCACCGGTGGCCGACCGGCCGCCTTCCTTGAGTGCCTCGTAGGGGTCGGCATTAGAAGTGTGCAGAGCCGGAGCGATTCCGAAAATCACCGCAGAAAGCACCGTGACGCCGAGCGTGAAAGACAGAACATGTCCATCGAGCGGGAAATTCGCTCCCGGCATCAAATTCTTGGACGCGATGAGCAGCAAGGCGCGAATTCCATAGCTGGCGAAGAGCACTCCCAACCCTGCTCCCGAGAAAGCGAGAAGCAGACTTTCCGTAAGCATCTGGCGTGCCAAGCGCCAGCGAGGAGCCCCGAGCGCGGCACGGACGGCGAACTCGCGTGACCGGCCGGCAGCCTTGGCAAGCAGCAATCCGGCGATGTTGGCGCAGGCAATCAGGAGAACGAATCCCACCGCGGCGGCCAGGACCATCAGAGGCGTTCGCACGTCGCCGTAAACATACTGAACGATCGGCTGAATGAACATGCCCCAGCCCGAGTTCTTGGCGTAAGTGCTGGCGGGATTGTCCACAACTCGCTTGGTGAGCAGCGCCACAGCGGCGCGCGCCTGGCCCAGCGGAATACCCGGCCGAATGCGCGCCACGGCAAAGAATCTCTCATTGAATGTCCTGTCGAGCGAGAATTCGTCCGGCGCCAGGCCCAGCGGCGTCCAAAGCGCCGCTTGATCCGGCACCTGGAATTCCCGGCCCATGACGCCAATCACGCGATAAAACTGTTCGTTGAGTTGGATTGAACGGCCGATGATTCCAGGGTCGCCGCCGAACCATTGCTTCCACGCTCCATTGGAAAGCACGACCTCAAAATTCGCTTTCGGCTGGTCCTCCTCCGGCGTGAACGTGCGGCCCAGCAGCGGCTTGGCTTGAAAAACGTCGAACCACTGTGATGACACCATAGCGCCCAGGAGTCTTTGCGGCCAATCCCCCGCCGTGTAATTGAAGTCTGCCGTGTCCGCGATGGCCGCCGCCGAAAAGACTTCCTTGTCGTCGCGGACCTGGGCAAAGTCAGGCGCGGAGACCCCGATGTTCTTGAGGCCCAGCTTGTCGTACTTTACGCGCAGCGCGACCACCTGGCCAGGGTCCGGGATTCCCTGCGGGTGGAGGAAAAGACCATTGACCACGGAAAAAATCGCGGTGTTCGCGCCAATGCCCAGCGCCAGAGTGATGACGGCCACGAGCGTGAAGCCGGGATTCTTGGCCAGCATGCGCAGGCCGTACTTCATATCCTGAATCAATGTCGTCATCGTCAATCTCTTGCCGTCAGCTCTCAGCTCTCAGCAGTCAGTGAAAAACGGCGAAGGCCCCCGCCGACGGCTGATGGCTGACTGCTTTATTCATATCGCAGTGCCACTATCGGACCTGCCAGTTTATCTGCCGCGCCGTCCAGCGAAAACGGTGTACCACTGATCCGATCCCCGCGGTGTAGCCAAGCAGTTTGCCAGCCAATTGGTCCGGCAGCCAACTCCCGCAACTGCTATAGCTTACAGCTCCTGGAATGGAACGCGCGGTGGGGCTGCTGGCCGATTGTGGGAAGGCATTGTCCGGAATCGGACAGAGGTGCCCAGGCCCATCCGGGCAAATCAGTCGGTTATCTGCCCAAGCTGCGCAGCGACCCGCGCGCGGGATTCGCATCGCCTGTGAAGGGTTGTTTTCAAATCCGAGGCGGCCGATAATAACCGGAGAGCGCTGAGTCCGGGCGTTGGTGGTTTGCTGAATCGCGAAGAGCGGGTGGAATGTTTTCCCGGCCGCAGCGGGCATGCCGCTTGAGGCGGCGAATGCGTGCGGCCAGCCCGCGAACGATCGTGAAGCTTTCGCGCGTGTGTTGCTTTGTCCGCGCAATCGTGAAACGGCCAGACGGATAGGACGACCGTGTACAAGAAGTTCTTCGGCCTCAAGGATGACCCCTTCAACATTGTTCCCGACCCGCGCTATCTGTTCAGCACGGCGGAGACCGATGAAGCTTTTGCCAACCTGATCTTCGGCGTGCATGCGCGCAGGGGGCTGATCCTGCTGACCGGCGAAGTGGGCACCGGCAAGACGATTCTCCTCAAGAAACTGGTGGACCGGCTGCAACGGGAATCCGCCGCGACGGCGTTTGTCTTCAACCCGCGCCTGAACCCCACGGAATTCTTCGACTACGTGCTGAGCGATTTCGGCGTCCCTCACGATCCGAACGACAAGCCTCGGATGCTGAGGACGCTTTACCAATGGGTGCGGGAGCGCCACCGCGTTTCGCAGGCGACGGTGCTGATCGTTGACGAGGCCCACGATGTGACGCCAGCAGTTTTCGAAGAACTGCGGCTGCTTTCGAACCTGGAGACTCCGACCGAGAAGCTTCTTCAGATCATCCTTTCCGGCCAGCCGGAGATCGAGGCGAATCTGGCCCGCCCCGAGCTGCGCCAGTTTCGACAGAGGATCGCGTTGCGGCGCCGAATCCATGCTCTGAGTCTCGAGGATAGCGAGAGGTACATGGATCACCGCGTGCGCGTGGCGGGGGGAGATCCCGCGCAGATCCTTTCGCCCGAAGCGATGGCCAGTGTGTTCCAGTTCTCGCAGGGAATCCCGCGCGTCATCAACTTGATCTGTGAGCAGGCGCTTATCTCGGCCTACGCGGACCAGCAGAAGCCCGTGCGCGCCGCGACGGTCGAAGAGGCCGCCGCGCAGTACGAGCTCGTATCGGGCTCACTTCCCTTCAGCGCGGTCCCGAGCGCGTCCCGGAAGGGCCTCGAATCCCTCGCCCAATCTTTTTTGGAAATGACGACGCCCAACGCGTCTCCTGCTCGGAGCGAACCTCCCGTCGTATCGCCGCAGCCGGCCGGTGCGCGTGACGCGCCCGAAAACCCTGCGCCGCCTGTGCCTTCGGCTGAGCCTGCGCTGGCGCCGCCGCCAACTGAAACCGTCCACCGCGCTCCGAGCGATACGCCGGCCGAAGTGCAGGCCTTGAATCCTCCGTCCGGAGAACTAACAGACCACGTCACCGAATCCAGGGCGGAGGAGACTCCGGCGCAGGACGTGCCGCTCGGAAAGGAATCAGAAGGCGGCGCACAAACCTTGGATCGCTCGTCCACGCCATCTCCGCCTCTCGCCCCGATTGACGTCGAATCCGCCGAGCGTGATAAGACACACGATGCCTTTTCCATCCGCCTCGAGTCTGCCCCCCACGCAAGGCCGGATGGAAAGGTCCATGCATCGGCTGGGCAGCTTTCGCACGAGATTCGCGCGGCCGGATCAAGTCTCGCAATTCCACCCACTGGAAAAAACAAGACCCGTTTTCCATCTTTTGCTTCCAATCCCGGCGCGCCAGCCGAGACTCGCCGCGCACCCGCTAGAGCAGCCCCAGTCCCACTTCAAACCGGGATGTATGCAAAGTCCGAGGACCGCCCCAGGAGCTTCCTCTGGACC
>JAHEKS010000366.1 GCA_024638215.1 Acidobacteriota bacterium
CTCGGGCGCACATGTTCATCGCCCCGCCCATCTGGGTCGCGAATGATGCTGACGACGAAGAACAGGCGCGCAAGCTCGAGGAAGTCCAGGCGGCGCTCGACGAACTTCGCCTCCGCGCCGATGCCGGCGCCGGCCGCCGCGACGGCACCTAGCCGACGGTTACCGGAGAGCTGCATGCGCGAGGAGCGAGCGAAGGGCGGCCTTCAGGCTGAGGACTTTCGGGCTTCCGCCTGCGCCACGCGCTGAAGCTTGGCGTAGATCGCTTCCACCTGGGCGCGGGTGTTTTCCAGGCTGCCGGAAGAATCAATCACAAAATCCGCCCGGCGGCGCTTTTCTTCGACGGGAATCTGCGCGGCGATGCGCGATTGTGCCTGCTCGCGGGTCAGGCCCTTGTGCATCAGCCGCTCAATCTGCTGTTCAGGGCGGCACCACGTGACGATCACTTTCTCGAAGCGGCCGCCGATGCCCGCTTCGAAGATCAGCGCCGCGTCCACCAGAATCACCGCCGCCGGATTTCGGCTCGAAAATTGCTTCGCCAACTCCTCCACACGCGCGATGATTCGAGGGTGCACGATGGCGTTGAGCGCGTGGAGCTTTTCGGGGTCGGAGAAAACCAGCGCGCCCAGACGCTTGCGGTTGATTTCGCCCGTGGCGTCTAGAATTTCCCGGCCGAAGCGTTGGACGATCTCCGAGTAGGCCGGGGAGGACGGCGAATGACACTCGTGGCCGATCCGGTCGGCGTCAATGACGTGCGCGCCGAGTTCTTCAAACATTCGTGCCGCAGTGCTCTTGCCCGAAGCCACGCCGCCGGTCAGTCCAAAGTAGCTCATGAATGGTGTCGCCCCAAGCCAGCCCGAGCAAGGTTGCCGGGAAGCAACCTCAAAGCGAGTTCCGAAAGAAGGTCCTCGTCCTCACTTGTTCGTGGCGGCCTGATGCACGCCCGCGCCGCGCCGGGCCTTCGCCGCTTCGACCGTGTTGACCATCAGCATGATGATGGTCAGCGGCCCCACGCCGCCCGGCACCGGTGTAAAGGCGCCGGCCTTTTCCCGGACGTCTTCGGGCTGGACATCGCCGACCAGCACCGAGCCTTTTTCCGCCAGCTTCTTGAGACGTTCGGTGGGATCGCGATAAACCTGCTTGACCTCTTCCGGCGTCGAAAGGCGGTTGGTGCCGACGTCAATGACCGTCGCGCCGGGCTTGATGAAATCTCCTGTGACGAAGGCGGGTTTGCCCATGGCCGCGACCAGGATGTCGCCTTCGCTCGCCACCTTAGGCAAATCCCTGGTGCGCGAGTGGCAGATGGTCACGGTGGCGTGATTGTGCAGCAGCAGTATGGCGACGGGCTTGCCGACGATGTCACTGCGGCCGATGACGACGGCGCGCGCGCCCTTGATGGGCACATCGCTGCGCTTCAGGATTTCGATGATGCCTGCCGGTGTGCATGGGACCGGGCCGGGGCGCCCGCTGACCAAGTTGCCGATGTTGACCGGGTGCAGGCCGTCCACGTCTTTCGCGGGATCGAGCGCCATCATGATGCGCTTGGAGTCTATCTGCGGCGGCAGCGGCAACTGCACCAGGATGCCGTCAATCTCGTCACGGCGGTTCAGATCGTGGACCAACCGAAGCAGTTCTTCCTCTGAGGTGTCGGCGGGCAATTCGACTTTCTCGCTGTAAAGTCCCAGCGACTCGCAAGTCTTGACCTTGTTGCGGACGTAGATGTGGGAGGCGGGATTATCGCCCACCAGGACCGCGGCGAGGCCGGGCGTGACGCCCGCCGATTTCAACTCGGCGATTTGGTTCACCAGTTCCGCCTGGATTTGATCGCGAATCTGGTTGCCGTCGAGGACGCGTGCGGTCACGTTAGTCTCCATTCGGTCGATTCGAAACATCGAGTTTAGCACAGCGTAGGATTTGGACAAGCGCGCACAAGTCCCCCCAGGGTCGCTTGGGCGACTGTCGCTTCGCGGCAGGCTCGGCGCCTTTTGTTTGGAGGCGAGGAGGCTTTCGATTATAATGCTCGCAGGCCAAGCTGGCGGGCTGATACCGCTCGATAAGGCTCAGCGCACTTGAAGGAACTATTTATCAAACTGGCGGTGAAAAGTGCCGGATTCCACAGCCATGACCGATGGGGAGAAGAGTAACTCGGAAGGCGACCGCATCGTCTACGGCATCACGGACATCATGCGGTTTCTGCCACACCGCTATCCGTTCCTTCTGGTGGACCGGATTACGGAGCTGGAGGCCGACCGCCGGATCGTGGGCCTGAAGAACGTCACCATGAACGAGCAGTTCTTCCAGGGGCACTTTCCCGGGGCGCCGGTGATGCCGGGGGTTTTGATTATCGAATCCATGGCCCAGGTGGCGGGCGTGCTGATTTACCGCGATCTGCCCGACAAGGAAAAGAAGCTGATCTATTTTAGGAGCATTGAAAGCGCCAAATTCCGGCGGCCGGTCGTGCCCGGAGACCAGTTGCGCATTGAAATGGAACTTCTCAGCCGGCGCAGCAACTTTGGCAAGATGCAGGGCCGGGCGACCGTGGACGGAAAACTGGCCGCCGAAGCGGTTGTGACGTTCGCGATTGTCGAGCATTCCGGGACATGAAATCTCACCCCTCGAGCATCATCCATCCGAAAGCCCAGGTCGCTAGCAGCGTGTCCGTAGGCCCCTACGCGGTGATCGGCGAGGAGGTCGAAATCGGCGAGGACTGCGAAATCCTGTCGCACGTGGTCCTCGAAGGCCCGGCGAAAATCGGAAAACAAAACCGGTTTTTTCCTTTTGTCTCTATTGGCCAAGCGCCGCAAGACCTGAAATACCGCGGCGAGCGGACGGGCATCGAGATCGGGAACGCCAACACGTTTCGGGAATATGTCACGGTAAATCGCGGCACGGTGCAAGCGGGCGAGGTCACGCGCATCGGGGACCACAACCTGCTGATGGCTTACGTTCACGTCGCGCACGACTGCCAGTTGGGCAGCCATATCATCATGGCCAACGGAGCGTCGCTGGCCGGCCACGTGGAAATCGGCGACTATGCCAACGTCGGCGCCTTCTGCGGCGTGCACCAGTTCACCCGCCTGGGCGCGTATTGTTTTCTCGGCGCCTACACGGTCATCAACAAGGACATCCTCCCGTACATGAAGACCACTGCCGACCGCCCCATGACCGTGCTGGGCGCCAACCGGATTGGGCTCGAGCGCGCCGGCCTCGCCAAATCCGACATTGACGAGCTCGACGCGGCCTTTCGCTTGCTCAGCCGCTCCAAGCTCAATACCACCCAGGCGCTGGAGGCCATCGAGGCGCGGCGGTTTGCCTCCGTCCACGTCAAGAACCTGGTGGAGTTCATCAAGACCTCCGAGCGCGGCGTGGCGAAGTAGATTGAGTGATTTGGCGATTTGGCGATTGAGCGATTGCTCAGAGCAAGCCGATGGCTCGATTGCCAAATCACGAAATGACTCAATCACCCAATAACGACGATCGTTACGCCATCATCGCCGGCAACGGACGGTTCCCGTTCCTGGTGCTGGAATCGGCGCGCGCGGAAGGCATAGACCCGCTGGTGGTGGGGATCAAGGAAGAAGCCTCGCCCGAACTGGAAGGGAAATGCAGCCGCCTGCGCTGGCTCAGCCTGGGCGAAGTCGGCAAATTCTTCGAATTGCTGAAGTCCGAAGGCGTGAACAAGGTGGTGCTGGCCGGGCAGGTGAAACACGTCCAACTTTTCAGCAGCATTAAGCCGGACGGACTGCTGAACCGCGCCTTGGGCGGGCTCGAACGCAGAAACACCGACGCCCTGATTGGCGCGTTTGTGCGGATGCTCGAAGACCACGGCATGGAAGTGGTGGATTCGACTGCCTTCCTGAAGGCGATTCTGGCTGAAGCAGGAACG
>JAHEKS010000367.1 GCA_024638215.1 Acidobacteriota bacterium
ATGGGGGCGGAAACCGTAATGCTGGAAGCAGGTGCGCGAAATATCATCGGCGTTCCCTCGCCTCCCGCTGGGCAGGATCGGTTTGATGCCTACGTGGCCCTGTCGCCGGAGGGCCCCGGCATCGTGTTCCCTGAAGATGCGTGGCAAAACATCCACAAGCCCATTTTAATCCTTACAGGAACCCGCGACCAATCCCTTCAGGGCGGACCGCAGGCACGACAGATTCCCTGGCACGACCTGCCTGAAGATGGCGCGCGCAAATGCCGATGGATGGGCGTCATCAAGGGTGCCTGGCACATGAACTTTGTCGGAAACGGTTTGGAGCGGATTATGTTGACACGATGGTGACACAAACGATCCATAGTTTCTTGGCTGGCGTACGCGCAGGGGGGTGTACGTTGCCAGCAGCGAACATGGGTATGACCCTACAAGCGAAGTAACGCGGTATCGGGGTGCGGCATCGTGCCGAGTCTTGCCATTTGCCTGTTCCAACTGCCCTGACGCTCCAATCCACACTCAATCACGTGTGATCATACGCTGAGCATATGAAGGCCCGCAGCCCGCGGAAAGGGTTGCAATAAGATGCTTCTGGGTGCAGCATGTGACTTATAGATTTATGGCATTGTTCTTGGGCTGAAGGATTCACTGCCAGGGTGAGGTAGCGGCGGTGCCAAGGGTCATTCTGGGAAAGTTGTTGGCCGATCTCGCCGATTGTGTTCCATACCGTCAGAACACCCGGCTGCCTGTTATTATTCCCATTACAATCAGCGGCAACGACATTGGCGGTCTCGCTTTCGAAGAAGGCACACAAACCATTGATGTCGGCAAGCAAGGTATTAGGACTTCGACCCGTTACCGGCTTGCTCCGGACACGCAAGTCCGGATCTCTAACGGAATGGCGGAAAAATTCCGCGCGGCACGGGTGGTTTGGCAAGCCCGCGCGGACTCTGCCGACAGCCGAGCGGAGATGGGTGTTGAATTCCTGGAATCCATGATGCCCGAAGGCTTTGCGCCCCATGGGTCGCTTCCCGATGACTGGATGACCGGCAGACTCCAACTCACGGCGTCGCAGAAACTCGAGTATTTCTGGGCGCGAATGAAGACCTTTCCCGTGTCTCCTGAATTAAGGGCCATGGTCGAGTCCGCCAAGTCTGTTTCTGACGACGAGCTCGATGACTTCACTTTTGCGGGGCCGGCCACTCAATCCGCGGCGCCTTCTCGCACGGCGAATAATACGGAGATAACACAAAGCAATCCGGAGGAGAATCAGGACGCGGGGATCGGAGGCGAACTCAGTCTGCCGCCAGCAACGGGCGATGCGGAGACGGTGACCATGGCGTCAGCAGCGACGCCGTCGCCGACGGACTCTCCGGAGATCCTCAAAGGGCGAACTCGATCTCTTTCCAGAACCCATGCCCGGAAGGGGCGCAGAGAGTTTCCGGTTGAAGAACTGAATCGGCTGGCCAAGACGCTGACCGAGCAGGCCGATACGATCTCGAAGAGCATCGATGAAGCGTCGGGTTTAGTGCGTAAAGCGGCTGAGGATGCCGTAGCCCAAGTGCGCAACGCCCAGCAAGAGACCGAATCTCGCATGAAAGCATTGAATGCTGAGTTTGAAAACCGTATCGCCGAGCTCGCGAAATCAAGCATGGACGAGCTCAGGACGCAAGCGGAGACGTCGCTGTCCAATCTGCGTGCCGAACTTCAGCAAATCGAAGCCCGAATCAAAGAACTTCAAAATGATTCCAACCGGCAAGTTGCCGAAAGGACGGCTCCAAGTTCTAACGACGCCTCCGCCAATAGAGAAGCGTCCCTTGCTGAATTCCGCGAACAGCTCAAGCGGGGCTTGAATGAGTTTCGCGAGGTGGCCGCGCAAGAGCTTCAAGATCAGCTTCGAAGGGGAGCAGCTAACCTCAGAGAAGTTTCCGCAATGGAGCAGAAGGAGCTTGCAGTAAAGAGCGCGGCGCTCCAGCAGGCAAATGATGATTACGCGAGCGGGCGGTTCACGGACTGGGAAAGCGACGCGGCTCAACCCAAGCGGAAGCCCCTGGACATGGTCTTTATACTGGCACTCATCATGGCCATGGCTACGTTGGTAGGCGGATTCGCCTTTTTTTCTACTCAGCCCCAATGGCAGCTTCAGGCTACCCCACCGGCCGAATTCTTTGATTCGAAAGTGAGCAGGAACATGCAGCCCGCCGAGGAGGAGTTGGCTCGTGCCTATTGGAAGTGCGCTGTCAATGTCATTCAGAAATCGTACAGTTTCGGTACGGCCCTGCCCGCACAGCCGCCACCCGATTTTTCGATTCAACCTCAGGATGTCGCGAAGGTCCGCTCCAAGGCATACTTGGACGCCAGCAGGGAGCGATACTGGCAGAAGCTTGAGCGAGTCTGGGCTGAACCGAGAGTCTGGGTGCAGACGTACCAATGGAATACGGACTGGCTTCTTTCTCCTCTGAAGGCCCTTGGCTTGAAACTGAGGGGGTAGCGGCCCACTCTGTCGGGGGAATGTCCTTCCGGGCTCCAGTAGCGCAGCCGAGCGATTGAAAGTGTTGATTCTCGCAGCCGCGATATCGCGCGCTATAGATCACACCCCACAACCTGCCTTTCGCGTCAGCTGACCTGCCCCCCGAAAACTGTACCAGTGTAAATGAGAGTTCTCCGGGGTATAAAAGCCCAAGGAGGACCCGAAATGAGGCAGAGCCGGTACACGGAGGAGCAGATCATTGGGGTATTGAAGCAGGCGGAAGGGGGGATCAAGACGGCGGAGATTTGCCGGCAGCACGGGATCAGCAGCGCGACGTTTTACAAGTGGAAGGGGAAGTACGGGGGCTTAGAGGTGAGTGAGGCCCGGCGGCTGCGGCAACTGGAAGACGAGAATCGGCGATTGAGGCAGATCGTGGCCGACTTGACTCTGGACAACCAGGCCTTGAAGACGGTACTGGCAAAAAAGTTCTAACGCCCACGGACCGGCGCGAGGCGGTGGGCGTGATGCGAGAAGCGCAGGGACTGAGTGAGCGGAGAGCCTGCGGGCTGGTAGGGATCAAGCGCTCCAGTTACCGGTACGCGGGACGGCGACCGGAGTTGGGCGGACTGAGAGGGCGGCTGCGAGAGCTGGCCCAGGAGCGGCGCCGGTTCGGGTATCGACGGTTGACCGTGCTGCTGAGGCGGGAAGGCTGGGCGGTGAATCACAAGCGGGTCTACCGAATGTACCGAGAAGAAGGGCTGGGGGTGCGGCGACGGAAGCGCAAGCGGATGGGGGCCGTGGAACGCCAGGCGCTGGCCATCCCGGTCCGCCCCAACGAGCGCTGGTCGATGGATTTTATTTCCGACGCTCTGAGTGAGGGGCGGAAGTTTCGGAGCCTGAACATCGTGGATGATTTCAATCGGGAATGCCTGGCGGCGGAAGTGGACACGTCGATTACGGGAGTTCGGGTGGTGCGCGTCATGGAGCGACTACGGGAGCAGCGCGGGTTGCCGCAGATTCTGGTGACGGACAATGGGCCGGAGTTTGCGGGCCGGGCTCTGGATGTGTGGGCCTACGAACATGGCGTGAAACTGCACTTCATTGAACCGGGAAAGCCCGTGCAGAATGCTTTTATCGAGAGTTTCAACGGCAAGATGCGGGACGAGTGCTTGAATGAGCACTGGTTCCTGAGCCTGGGGGAAGCACGGGAGACGATTGAAGGTTGGAGGAGGGATTACAACGAGGTTCGGCCCCATACTTCCTTGGGGAATCGAACCCCGCAGGAATTCACAGCGTGCGGTGCAGCTCTCCGGTCGCCTACGGCTCCCTTCGAGCTGCACTGCGGAGAAGAACAAAAGCAAAAAACTACCCGGGAACTCGCATTATGATTGGTACAGAGAACGGGGGCAAGTCA